>QHXY01000062.1 GCA_003223145.1 Acidobacteriota bacterium | reverse complement strand
CTGTACCTCCCCTCGGTGGGATTCTGTCTCGTGTCGGCGGCCGCGATCACCTGGGGAACCGACCGGTTGAGCGGACAGGGTCGGTGGGAGGGGCGGGCGGCGCGCCTCGCCGTCGCGCTGGTCCTGGTGGCGCTGGCGGCGCGCACCGTCGTGCGGCTGCGGGACTGGCGGGACGACTACACCATCTTCCGGGCGGCGCTTCGGGTCACACCGGACAGCGTGCGGGCCCTGTTCAACTTTGCGGCCGCCAGCGAGGAGCGCGGGGACGATGCCACGGCGACGAATGCTTACACGAAGGCCCTCGGTCTGTGGGGTGACTTCGCCGACGGCCACTACAACCTGGCCGGGGTTCTGGCGCGCCAGAAGCAGTGGGACGAGGCTGTGGCCCACTACCGGGAGGCAGTGCGGCTGCAGCCGGGGAACGTGCAGTACCTGGTGAACCTGGCCCACGCCCTGATCGGCCTCGGGCGCGACCAGGAGGCGCGCGATCTGCTGCGGCGCGCCGTCGCCATCGATCCGCGGAGCGCCGTCGGGTACACCAATCTGGGCTCGGTCGAGCTGAAGCTGGGCAATATTCCGGAAGCACTGCGCGCCTATGCGGAGGCGGTGCGGCTCGAGCCCGGCAACGCCGACTATCAGCGCAACCTGGCGGTGGCGGAGCACGAGGCCGAGGATCCCCGGGCGGTGGAGACTTTCCGGCGGGCGCTGACGATTCGCCCGGGTGATCCGGATCTCCTGGACGGGCTCGGCCTGTCTCTCCTGGATGCTGGCGATGCCGGCGCGGCACGCGAGGCGCTCGGCCGGGCGGTGACGGGCCGCCCGGGGAATCCGGTCTACCGCTATCATCTGGCGCGGGCGCTCGAGCAGTCGAACAACCTGTCGGAGGCTGCGGCGCAGTACCGTGAAGCGATCCGCCTGGCCCCTGGCGTACCGATCCCCTACCGGGGTCTCGGCTTCCTGCTCGAGCGCATGGGAGACCACGGAGGGGCCCTGGCGGCCCTTGAGCGGGCCACGGATCTCGACCCCGGGGGCACCGTGATGGACGACCGGGCCCGTGCCCTGCTGGTCTCACTGCGCCGCAGAGGACATCAGGGCCCCAGGACAGGCTCCTGAGTTCCTAGCCTCCCGGCGGCGCGGTTCCCGGCGCCACGGCGTCCTCTTTCAGCTTGTCAAGAACCGCCTGCGCGATGGCGTTCCCCGGGTCGAGCCGCAGCGACTTTCGGGCCTCATACTCGGCCAGGTCCTTCAGGCCGAAACTCAAGTCGAGGCTGGCGATGTAGGCATGGGCGCCCGGATCGCGGGTGATGTCATAGGCCAGGAACGAATAGCCGGGCATCGCGACCGGTTTCATGCCACGCAGGGGCGCATAGAGATCGTGGGTCGCGACGCGACCGGTCGCGTCCGCGTCGCTGAAATGCACCGAATGCAGGACCATGGCGCTGAGCACCAGGATCTCCCGCGGCAGGTCGTCCGGGACACGGATCGGCCGCTGCTTCGCGTTGTCGAGGTTCCCCGAACCGGGCGTGTACTGATAGCGCACGCCGTA
Organism: Acidobacteriota bacterium; assembly: GCA_003223145.1. GTDB lineage: Bacteria > Acidobacteriota > Polarisedimenticolia > Gp22-AA2 > Gp22-AA2 > Gp22-AA3. Next base: position 9,010 of record QHXY01000062.1, on the reverse strand, counting down.
GTACCAGGGATCCGAGTTGCCGGAATACGCGCAGTAGATCACCGGGAGGTTGTCCCCGACCATGAAGCTCCTCAAGGCCTTCGCCGACTGGCCCCAGTCCAGGTTCGAGTCGAGCAGGTGGAGATGACCGTTCCGCGGCCCGCCCGCCAGCTCGTTGAAATAGGCGAGATGATACGGGGCGACCAGCCCCGCCTCGACGACGTTCCAGGCGACGCACGCCGCCGCGAGACCCTGGACCGCGACCCTCTTCCAGTGGTCCGTCACCGCCACCGCTGTGGACCCGGAGGTCCGCCGGGCACGATTCGTCCCGCCGCGAGGTACAGGAACGGGTAGATCGGCAGCAGGTGCCGCAGACCGATGTTGACCCGCCAGAGGCAGGTGATCCCGACGACGGCGAGGATCGGGATCCAGAGGAACAGCTCATCCTTGAGACGCAGCCTGGGGCCGCGCAGGATCGCGGCGAGCGAGGCGGCGACGATCAGGAGAGTTCCGATCGGGGTCTTGATCACGTACGCGAAGAGGAAGTAATACCACCAGCCGGCTACGGAGTACTGGCCATTCAGGTAGGCCATGTGGCCGGAGTACTGGCCATTCAGGTAGGCCATGTGGCCCATCCCCGAGTGCCTGAGGCCGCGCCCGAGCCCCACGACGTAGGCGCCCATTCCCGTTCCGGCGTAGGTCAGCGACACCACGAGAAACGCGACGACGGCCACAGAGAACGCCGCCAGCGCCAGGCCTGCGAGCCTCCGGGCGAACGCCGCCCGGCCGTCACCCGCGCCCTTCGACCAGGGTGGGAGCGGCACGGCCACGCGCAAAGGCAGAAGGGCGGCGGCCAGCGCTCCCAGGATTGGCAGGAGCCAGAGGGAGGTGAACTTCGACGCGAACGCGCCTCCGACCATGAGGCCGCACAGGGCGAGACGGCCCGGCGAGGGTCGCTCGGACCAGGACCACAAAGAGTACACGGCGAGGAACATGAACAGAGTCACGCCGAGATCGGTGGTCACGAGACACGAGTGGGCGACGACGTTCGGGTCGAGAACGTAGAGCGACAGACCGAGGAGCGCGCCGGGCGCGCCGAAGAGCGTCCGGCCCCAGCGGAACAGGAACCATCCCAGTGTCAGGGACAAGAGCAACACGGGGAGCCGCCCGAACAGCAGGATCGTGTCGTTCGAGAGGCGGTTTTCGTGGACGAAGATCCGGCCGATGTTCCATTCCTCCGACTGCTCCCACAACGGTCCCCATGGAAACGACAGCTCGAGCGGCAGGAGCGGCAGCGCCGCCAGCTCTTTGATCAGCGGAGGGTGCTCCGGGTTGAGGCGGAAATCGCCGGTCTTGAGGTACGAGTAGCCGGCCGCGAGGTGGGCCGCTTCGTCGCTGGTCTGCGATGATTCGCCGATGAAGATGAGGCCCTGAAGAAGGAGAACCGCGAGGAGAACGAGCGCCAGAGGAACGGCGCGGGTCTCCCAGGGATCGTGCTTCGGCTGCCGGCCGCCGACTTCCCGGACGCTGGCTTGTGCTGTGGCCATGTGTGGACGCGAGACTGCCTGGCTGAGAAGCGCGCCGGCACGGCCCGCCGGGCCCCAGGGACCCGAGAGCCGGCGATGCTACTGCACGCTCCCGGTCCCGTCAACCGCCGCGCGGGCCATGCTAGGATGCGCGCCATGGCGCGGCGCCGCGACCCGGCTTCCCACCCGCTTCTTCTGGGCGGGCTCGTCATCGTCTTCGTCCTGCAGGCGTTCACGGAGAGCCGTCTCAAGACACCGGTGTTCGACGAGCCGGCGCACATCGGAGCGGGGCTGTCGTACTTCGCGACCCGCGAGTTCAGGGTCAACTTGCAGCACCCGCCCCTCCTGAAGGAGATCGGCGCCCTGCCCCTGGTGCTGATCGGGACGCGCTTCCCGATCTCGCAACGGGATTGGGCGGCGATCGGCGACCAGCCGTCGCCGTTCCTGCAGTGGCAGCTCGGGCACGACGTCATCTTCGGCAACGACCCGGACCGCGTCATGACCTGGTCGCGAATGCCGTTCATCCTGATGTCCATCCTGCTCGGCGCGCTTCTGGTCGCATGGGGCCGCAGGCTCCTGGGGGCGACCGCGGCCACCGGCGCCCTTCTGCTTTATTTGTTCGACCCGACCATCGTGGCGCACGGCTATCTGGTCGCGACCGATGTCGGATTCGCGGCCTTCGCCATGCTGTTCTTCTTCGCCCTCTGGCATTACCTGAACCACCGCAGCGCGAAGCGGCTCCTGCTGTGCGGCGGGGCGCTGGGTCTGGTGCTTGCGAGCAAGTTCTCGGCGGTCTTCCTGTTGCCGGTCGCGCTTCTCCTCCTGATCGGGGGGACGCGCTGGATCCCGGCGGCGGTGCCGATGCGTCCCTCGACCCTGATCGACCCGTACGCTTCGGAGAACGGCGGGCAGCGCATCGTCTGGTGCGTTTACGCCCTCCTCGCGATGGGCGCCGTGGCGGCTCTGGTCATCTGGTCGACCTACTTTTTCGCGCCCGATCCGTTTCTTTACATCAAGGGAATGAGGCTCATCAACGCCGACCATGACCCGTCCTACTGGGCGTATATGGGCGGGCGGTTCAAGCCGCGCTTTCTGACCTATTATCTCGTGGCCTACCTCCTGAAGGAGCCGCTCCCCGCCATCATCCTGGCGGTGGTCGGGAGCTGGGCGCTGTTCCGCAAGGGGGCGTCGGCCACGATGGACCGCGCCTTCCTGCTGCTGCCACCGGCCTGCCTGTTCCTGGTCTACTCGTTCTATTCGCACAATCTCGGCTTCCGGTACATGATCCCGGCGCTGCCGTTCCTGCATCTGACGGGAGGTGCGGGCCTGGCCTTCCTGTTCAAGGAGGGCGGATTCGCGCGACGGGCGGTGGCCACGGTGCTCTGTCTCTGGACCGTCGTGGCGGGGACGGCGATCTATCCTGATCACCTGTCGTACTTCAACGAGACCGCTTGCCTGCTGACCGATCCCGGCAAGATCGGTCTCGACGGCGGCACGGCCTGCGGCCCGCTCTGGCTCGACGACAGCAACGTCGACTGGGGGCAGGCCATGAAACAGCTCCAGACCTGGCTCCGGGCGCACCCGTCGCGGCAGACACTCCGTCTCGGCTACTTCGGCAGCATCCGTCCGGAGAACTTCGGGATCGAGGCGATTTCAGTCGGCGTGGAGGACCTGCAGCGGCCGCCGTCGCCAGGCACGTATGCCCTGAGCGCGCACATCGTGGCACGCGCCACCGGTCTGCTGCGACAGCAATACGGAGACGGGCCGGGAAACTGGCTCCTGCATGCCCGCCCGGCGGCGATCGTGGGGCACGCCTACTACATCTACGAGATTCAATGATGATGGTGATCCATGCCTCGTGATCCGAACCCCACGCGCAGGAAGACCTGGGCCGAAACGGGCCAGTCACCATAGGCGGGATCCAGGCGATCATCGAATCGATAGAGGGTCAAGCCGGCGCCGAGCGCGGTTTCGGCCTCGCTTAAAAGCGGCAGGTCGCGCGCGTAACCGAGGGTGAGCGCGCCGACCGCGGTTCGGCGCGGAGGCACGGTCTGGGGCCTCTGCTGTTTATTGAGGAGTTCGTAGAGGTCCCGGTCCACCCGCTCGGCCCGACCGTACACAGTATTCCACCGCGCAAACTTCCAGGTCGCCTCCAGGGTGTTTCCCCATTCCCGCTGGCCGCCTTCGAGGAGGTTCCTTCCGACGATCAGCGATGCTGCGATGGAGCCGCCGACCGTCGGCTTTGCATACTCGATGGAGACAGTCTGCCGGGTCTGGTCTCCCGCTTCGAGCGCCTCGGGGTGCTCCCGCCGGCCCGCCGAGACCTGAATGACGAGACCGTCCGCAGGCCGGAAGGAAACCCTGCCCGCGCACGAATCGGGGCGACCCTGGTCCACATTCCAACGATTCTCGTCCGGTTCCCTGCCGTGAAACGACGACGCCTCCACGTCGAAGAGGCCAATCTCCGTCCCCACCGTCAGGACATCCGATGAAATGTGCGTCGAGTCCTGGTTGTGATGAGCCAGTGGCGCCGCCGGGTTCATCGCAGCGGAGGCACGGTGCACGTAAGCGGTCGGGCCGAGGGCCGGTTCGCCGACCGGCGCCACGTAAAGCCAGAATCGGGCGCGGGACGTCGACTCGGGGCTCCACCGGGCGGCCAGCTGCACGAACAAATCGTGCGGATGCTGTCGGTCGATCAGCAGGGAGCCGCGGTAGGTCTCGCCGCGTTGGAACAGATCCGGCGAGCCGAGGGGCTGTATGGTCATCGGCTCGGCGGTGAAAGTGCCGAGGAGTTCCAGTGCTCCCCGACCCGTGGTCCGAGTCGCGGCCACCATCAGATGATTCTGCGACTCAAAGTCCTGCTCGCCGGAGTCGCCGCCCTGCCGGTTGGCGTTGAGGAAGGCGTAGCCATGGAAAACGGTCGCCCAGGTCTTCGCCGGGACCACTTGCGGCTCCGCGGTCCCGGTAGGGATGGGGGCGGCGGGCGCCGCCCGATCGCTGGCGTCTATTCCGAAAACCAGGAAGGGCACCAGCGCGAGAGGAGCGGCCATGACCGGCACGATCTGCTTCATGAAGCACCTCGTATCGCGCCGCGTGGCGTTCGATCAGTCTCGCCGGGCGCACAGCGGATCCCTGAAAACCGACTCGGGAAACGAAAGCGCGAGGCGAGGGATCAGGAGAGGATCGAGACGTTGCGCAGGAAAAGCGGCGCAGAGTGGTCGTGCGGGGGTGGATGCCCCGGGGATTCACCGAACCCGTGGACCGTCGGGCGGATGGGACGGGGCGTGGAGAGGTCAATCGTCCCTGGGTGTGGGCGCTGCAGGAGTCTCGACATGGCGACGGGCGCGACCTGGCCGGCGGCGGGGTCCGGAGTCACCGGAGCCTGATCGAGCCCGCAGCAACTCCCGGCTCTCAAATTGAAGTCACAGTGGCTGCTGCGGCTGCAGCAGGGCATTGTCGCGCAGCCGGGCGCTGTGCAGTAAACCGCCGCCTCTCCGCCAACCAGTAGGGCGAATGCGACAAAGGCCGGAAAGATACGTCGCAACGTCCGCACGTCGTCAATATACACTGCCCCGCACCCAATCGGCGCATCCCCATCTCCGATTCCGGCGAGAAAGATGGTGCTAGACTAGGCGCTCTTTGCGCGGGGGGCGGCCGAATGAAGCAGAAGGGGCTCAAAGGCATCGCCGTGCTCGGGGCGGGGAAGATCGGAGAGAGCCTGGTCCTGGGTCTCATCGATGCCGGTCTGGTGGCCCGGGACCAGGTTGTGGCGACCGCGCGGCATCAGGACAGACTGGACGGCCTGGCTTCCCGGTTGCGCATCAGGACGAGCCTCGACAACGCCGTCGCGGTGCGCGGCGCATCGGTCATCATCCTGGCGGTCAAGCCACAGGCGATGGACGAGGTCCTGCGCGACATCCGCGGCCGGGTGACGCGGCGGCAGCTGGTGGTGTCGGTCGCCGCCTCGGTGGACACCGCCTTCATCGAGACAAGAGTGGGGGCGCGGGTGCCGGTGGTGCGCGCCATGCCGAACACGCCCTGCCTGGTCCGCCAGGGGATGACCGCCCTGGCCCGAGGGCGCTATGCAGATGCGCAGCATCTGGAGATCGCGCGCCGGATCTTCGAGCCGCTCGGGCGCTGCCTGATCCTGGAAGAGAAACACATGGACGCCGTGACAGGGCTGTCGGCGTCAGGTCCCGCCTACATTTACGTGGTGATTGAATCGCTGGCCGAGGGCGGCGTGAAGGTGGGGTTGCCGCGTGACGTCGCGACCACTCTGGCGGCGCAGATGGTCCTCGGCTCGGCGACCATGGTGCTGCAGACGGGGGAGCATCCGGCCAAGCTCAAGGACATCGTCACCACACCCGCCGGGTGCACGATCGACGGCCTGCTCGAGCTCGAGGAGGGGGGGCTGCGTGTGACCCTGATTAAAGCGGTCGTCAGGGCCACCCGGAGGGCCGCCGAGCTGATCCACGGTTGAGGCCCGGTGGCTTCTTGGGTACGGAACACTCCCGTTTCTGGTATCCTCTTGCCCCTCTTGAGGAAAGGAGGCGAAGAGGCGGGTTGGAAACCCCGCGCGACTGAGCTAGCCGTGAGTGAAATCCATCCATTGCACGAAGTCAGCCGACTTGCCTAAGAGGAGGTCTTTGTCGCTATGAACAGACGCATCAACATCATCGCTGCCGTTGCGCTGGGTCTCGTCGCTGCGGTCGCCTGCGCGCAAGCGCCTCAGGAAGACGTCAGCGCCGCCCAGGCCGAGTTGGACAAGGCCAAGCAGGCCCAGGCGGACACCTGGGCGCCGAACGAATTCCAGGCCGCCGATCAGGCCATGAGGGCGGCCCAGGACGAAATCCAGGCGCAGAACGCCAAGTGGATGAAGAACTACGACAAGGCCAAGGAGCTCCTCGCGAAGGCCAAAGAGGAGGCGTCCAAGGCGTCGCAGGCCGCGGTGGCCAGTAAAGAGCAGGCAAAGAAGGACGCCGAGGCGGCGATCGCCGCATCGGACACCGCAATCCAGACCGCCGAGGCGAGTCTGAAGGTCGCCCCGGTGACCAAGGACTCCAAGGCCGACCTGGCTCTGTACAAGAGTGACATCGAGACTCTGAAAGGGACGCTCGGCCAGGCGCGTCAGGCGTTCACCTCGGAAGACTACAAGAGAGCCCTCGAGAGCGCCAGCTCGGTGAAGGACAAGGCCACGTCGATCGCCGACAAGCTCGAGGAGGCCAAGAAGAAGCGTTCGGGCCAGGCGGCCAAGGCCAGGAAGGCCTGACCTGGTTTTCCGCGGTGCCCCGGCCCGCATCCCGCGGGCCGGGGTCCTGTTTCTCGCTCCAGTCCGAACCTCAAGGTCCTGTGACTCCCTCTGTCGTGCGCGCTCTTCGCCCCGTGGCGGCCGCCTGCCTCCTCGCCGTGGCGTGCGCGCAGGCGCCGCTCGCCGACATGGAAACGGCGCGCGCTGCGATGGAGCGGGCCGCCGCGGCCGACGGAGTGGCGCGCGCCCCCGAGCTGTGCGCCGCGGCCCACTCGGCGCTGGCGAGAGCCGAAGCGGAGGTGCACGTGCAGTCGCGGCGCAGGTTCTGGTCGCGCGACTACACCGAAGCGGCCCGCCTGGCCTACACGGCACGTCTGGCGGCCGAAATCTGCGCCTTCCGGGCCGCTGCCGTGCGCGCGCGTCAGCGCGCCGGGGCCCTGTCGACGGTGCAGGATCTGGAGACCTCCATACCACGCGTCGCCGACCTGGCCCGGCACGCTCGCGACGAGGTGGTGGCAAGCGACATCCTCAACGCGGAAATCGCGCTCGGTGAGGCGCGGTCGGCGGTCGAGAAGCAGCAATACGAGAGGGCCCGGGAGGCATCCAAGCGAGGTCTCGCCCATCTGGCCGAAGCCGTCACCGACATCAATCGCATCATCGACGACTTCAACAGCGGCCCGCGGCGAATTGTGTGGACGAAATGGGTGAAGGCGACCCTGGACGAGAGCGCGCGGACCGGAGAGGCGGTCATCCTGGTCGACAAGCTGCGCCGTGAGCTGCACCTGTTCCGGCGGCAGGAGGAGATCGTCTCCTACCCGGTCGACCTCGGAGTGGCGGGCGTGGCCTCCAAGACGCACGCCGGTGACGACGCCACGCCCGAGGGCCGCTATCGCATCACCGAGATACGCGGCCCCGGGCAGACCCACTACTACCGTGCCCTGATGATTGACTATCCGAACGCCGAGGACCGGTCGAGGTTCCGCAGGCTGAAGCGCGTCGGCCAGGTGTCGAGCGACCAGGAGATCGGCAGTCTCATCGAGATCCACGGGCAGGGGGGTCGCAGCCAGGACTGGACGAAGGGCTGCGTGGCGCTCGACAACGACGACATGGATGACCTGGTTCCCAAGGTTCATCTGGGTACCGCGGTCACCATCGTCGGGACGATCCCGGACGAGACGCTGCCGTGACACGCCGCGGCCCGTGGTTCATCCCGGCGGCGGTCGTCCTGGTCCTCGCGGCCGCCGGACTGATCGTCGGCATCCGATTGGCGCGGTTCGAGGCGCCGCCGGCCGACACCATCCCGCTCGGGTCCGTGGAGCAGAAAGAGTACCGGGCGCTGCGTCAGCGCGCCGAGTCGCTCGAGCAGCAGATCGCCGCTCTGCGACCGCGCGGGACTTACATCCTCATCGACGCCGGACGGAATCTCCTGACCCTCTTCAAGGACAACCGACGCGTGCTCCAGGCGGTCTGCTCGACCGGCAGCGGCCGCGCCTTGTCCGACCCGGTCAAGAGGCGCTTCTGGGTGTTCGACACCCCGCGCGGAGAGTTCTTCATCCGGGCCAAGTATCCCAACCCGGTCTGGGTCAAACCGGATTGGGCGTTTCTGGAGGAGGGGGAGCCGGTGCCGCGCGACCTGGCTGCCCGCCTCGCCCCGACCGAGCTTGGCGACTACGCGATGGATCTGGGCGAAGGCTATCTGATTCATGGAACGCTGTACGAAAGGGCGCTTGGGCTGAGCATCACCCACGGCTGCGTGCGTCTCGGCGGGCGGGATCTCGAGACGGTCTACAAGAACGTCCGCGTCGGCACGCCGGTGTACATTTTCTGAAACGGGAGGTCTTGCGCATGCGCGGTGTGCCGGTGTTCCTCGCGGCGGCCGTCCTGCTCGCGGCGGGGGCGGGTCTCGTCGCTGCACCGGCGGGACGAGGCGCTGCGGGCGTGGCCGCGCCGACGCGCGCCGATCTGGACGCCCTGCGTCGCAGGGTGGCTCTTCTGGAGGGCGAGCTGGCCCTTGCCAGATCGAGGAAGCCTTATCTCGTCCTGGATGCCGCCGAGAGCCAGTTGAGGGTCGCTCTCCTGGGCCTGACCGTGCGCGAGATCCCACTCGCTTCGATCGATTTCGACGGGGCGCTCCAGGCGCACGAGGGCGATGCCACGGCCGCGCTCGCCCAGGCCGGGATCGTCACCATCAAGGAGAAGGAGAACGATCCGCGTCTGAAGCCGCTGACGCCGTCGGACATCGAGGCCGGCGCGGCGG
>QHXY01000334.1 GCA_003223145.1 Acidobacteriota bacterium | reverse complement strand
CTTGAGCGCTGTCAGGCGTCCCTGGAGGAATGGCCACTGGACGATCGGGTTGTCGAGGAACGGAATCGGCGCGGCCGCACCGGCGCTGGACAGGACGGCGTGACGCAACACCAGGAAGCCTCCAAGCGTCCCGAACGCGGCCAGATGAAAGACGTAGACCGGACGCCGGTCCGACAGGAGCAGGTCCGCGACGAGAACCAGCGCGGGGGTGACCGCGGCGTTCTCCTTCGCCAGACATCCGATGACGAAGAGGACGAGCGACAGCGCGTACCAGGCCCACGGTGCGGCGCTGCGAACCATCCCGGTCCGCGGCCGCTCCGCCTCGCGCCCGGCCAGGAAGGCCAGCACGGATCCCAGAGCGCCGCCGGCCGCCAGGAGCTCGGCGCGTCCGACCACCTCCCCCAGCACCTCCGTGTGCGCCGGGTGGACGGCGAACAGCAGACCAGCGAGGAGCGGCGTGTCGAGGGACTGGCGTAGGCGTAACGCCCCCGGCGCCGCTGGCGGGACGAGCCGGCCCGCCAGGCGAAACACCAGCATGCAGTTCAGCACGTGCAGAAGCAGATCGACCACGCGATAACCGAACGGGCGCAGACCTCCCATCGAGTGGTTCAGCGTGAACGTCACCAGGGTGATCGGGCGATAAAGAGACGGGCCGGCGACGTCGCCCGGCATCCAGTATCCGGTCGAGACCACCTGCGGCAGGCGCTCGAGTCCGCGAATTCTTTCGTTCTGCTCGATGATGCGGTGATCGTCGTGGATGAAGCCCGGCCGCACGGACGGCAGGTTGACCAGCGCGCAAACGACCGCGACGGCCAGCGCGGCCGCGCGGGACGTCACTTTTTCACGCCGCCGACGTAGCCCAGCGACCGGAGGTTCTCCTCCAGATCGGGCGGCAGCGGAGGTTCTTCCCGGTCGTTCCTTCCCGGATCGCCGGCCACGAGGTCGAGGAGGGTCTTGCGCAGCGACGCTTCCTCCTCGGCGTGACTGCCCAGCGCATTGGTGGCTTCGCCGGGATCGGTCTGCAGGTCGTAGAACTCCCAGAGTGGCCCTCCCGACTTCGTCGGGATCATGATCAGCTTGTAGTGATCGCTGCGCATCATGCGCCACTTGCCCGCCACGCCCTCGACGTACTGCCGCGGGTTCTCCTTGTAGAAGTTGCGGCCGGACTCGGAATAGGCGAGGGGGGCGGGACCGGTCTCCTGGCCGCGAATCCGCCGCACCAGGCTCGCTCCCTGAAGGCCTCCAGGGGTCGGCAATCCGGCGACGTCCAGCACGGTCGGCATGATGTCGACGGTGCGCGCCTGCGACTCGACCACGGCGCCCGGCGGGAGGGAAGGCGGGTAGCTGATAATCAGCGGCACGCGGACGGTCTGCTCGTAGAGATAGGCGCCGTGTTCGAAGAAATAGTCGTGCTCTCCGAGACTTTCTCCGTGGTCGGCCGTCACCACCACGATTGTGCCCGCCAGGAGGCCCATGCTCTCCAGGGCGCGGAACAGCGCCCCCGCCGCGCGGTCCGCCACGGCGACCTCACCGTCGTAATGCGCCACGGCGTGGCGCACCTCACGCTCGGGCAGCCGGGTCCTGCCGAAGATGATATCGCCCCGCTCGACGCCCGGTCCGGCCTCCTCGTTGAACGTGTGCATAGGGGGCCGGCGGGTCGTACGGCCAGTGGGGGGCGTTGTAGCGCACCCACAGGAAGAACGGAGCGTCCTTGCGCTTCCGGCCGCGCAGCCACTGGATGGCCTTGCGGGACGCGTCGCTGTCATTCTTGGCCGGTAGGTAAACCTTGTTCCCCTGGGGGTCGAGATAGATGTCGGGGTCGTAGATGTCGAAGTCACGGTGCAGCCCGACATTGAGCCCCTGGGTCACGGCGAAGCATTCGTAGCCGCTGTCCTTGAGCGCGCGCGTGAGGGTCAGGCGCCCGGCCAGGATCTCATAGTTCTGTCCCTCGTAGCGCAGGCCGTGCGCCATCGGATAGACCCCGGTCAGGATGGACGGAAACGATTGGACCGTCCGGCCGGCCGCGGTAATGGCCACCCGGAACAGAACACCCCGGCGCGCCAGCGTGTCGATGTACGGGCTGGTCGGGCGGGAGTAGCCGTAGCAGCCGAGGTGATCGGGGCGGAGAGTATCGACCGTGATCAGGAGGACGTTTGGACGCCCGCGCGGTGTGGAAGCCGGCATCCCCCCGCCGGCGCAGGCGCACAGCGCACCCAGCACCAGCGGAGCGAGAAGGGCCCGCGTTGTCGCGCGGCACCCGACCGGTCCTGCGTCAGGCATGCGGGGCGGGGACCCCGGCCGGGCGGGGTACGGCGCGCGTCTGGCCGCGTGGCCCGCCGTAGCGCTCGTCAAACAACCGGCCCCACTCGGTGCCGCGGAACCGGGCGATCTTGGCGCGACCGACGGTCGGGTACCACAGTAGATCATGGTAGAAGTTCGAGGCGGCAGGCGCCCAGACGACCAGCGGGGAATGCAGGGCGATCTTCTCGAGGAAGCGCAACGGCCCCCGGCGCAGCATCTGGTCACCCCAGATCACCAGGGACCGCCGTACCTTGAAATGGAGATTCACATCGGAGACGTCGTCCCCCACCAGCTCGATCTCCCGAGGGTCGGCAACCCCCAGGCCGCGATCATGACACATCCGGAGATATCGGATGGACAGCGGGTCGAATCCCATCAGACGCGCCGCCACGGCGTCAATCGCGACCGAGTCCGCTCCGGCGAGGATCACGTTGCCGACGACCGGCTCCATGGTCCGGGGCCCCGCGCCGTCGCCGCACACGGTTCCATCCATGACCGTGAAGATCCCGGGATGCAGCTCCTTCTGCATGTACATGAGATCGACCAGAACCTCGTGCATGTGCTTGTGGGCGTAGTGCCGCACCTCCTTCAGCAGCCCCCCGAAGGAGTTCTTGATCGATCCGGTGGTCGTCGCGTGCCCGTGGGTCTTGACCGTGGGGAGATGGACGATGTTCTTGCCTGGATAGATCGCGGGGATCTCGATCCCTTCCGGGAAGATCGCGTTCAGCTTGAGCAGCGGCGATCGGAACCGGTAGACGCGCCATTCGACTTCCGGCAGCGCGGTGAAGGTCAGCCCGAGATCCTGCAGCACCGGCAGCCAGCGGTTGTTGGCGGCTCCCTTCCAGGGGTCGGTGACGACGGTCTTATTCTCGGCCGGCAGAAGACGGGTCCGGTCGTAGCCATCTTCGAGCATGGTGGACAGGACACCCTCCACCTGCCAGGGCTGACTGGAGCAGGCGGGAAAATACTTCGTCCACGACAAATTCAGCTTGATGATGGTCGAGACGGAGGGATCGATGACGGAGCGGTACGACGCCAGCCGCATGAGACGACCGTAGTCACCCACGACGGTCTGCGGCGTGGTGCGCAGGGCGGCTATCTTCGGACGGGCCATGCGTGGTCTCCCGGCGCGCGAGCGGCGCCCGGCACCGGCTCGGCGGCCACGTCCATTATAGGGTGTCCCCGGGCCCGCGTCACGCCGGCTTCCGCCGGCCGCGGGATCTACCCGGAAGCCGGGCCGACCCCATACAGCAGGACCACGACCGTCATGGTCCAGAGACCGACGCAGATCAGCAGGGGCCTGTCGGTCAGGAGAGTGGTGGTGGGGCTTCCCCCGCCCCCCTTCTGGTGCACGAGGTAGAGGTAGCGGAAAATCCCGTACAGGACAAACGGCACCGTCAGATAGAGATGACCTGTGCCGAGCTTCATCTGGACCTCGGGGGACACCGAGTACAGGATGTACATCAGAAGCGTCGAGGGCGTCACCACGTTGATCATCTGGTCGATGTAGTCCAGGGAGTACTCCTTCAGGATGATACGGTGCTCGTGCGCCCGCTCCAGACTCTCGAGTTCCTGCCGCCTCTTGCACAGCGCCAGGAATAGAGACAGGAGGATGGTGCACATGATGAGCCAGTGGGAGATCTCCACTCCGATGATCATCGCGCCCGCGACGGCCCGCAGGACAAACCCCGACGCAATGGCCATGACGTCGATGATCACCACCTCCTTCAGCCAGAACGAATACACGAGGTTGATCACCACGTAGATCAGGAGCACCGCGCCGAACGGCCCTGACAGGATGAAACCGGTCATCACGGAGCCGGCCAGGAGCAGCATGGCGGCGGTCAGGGCCGGCAGGGTCCCGAGAGCCCGTGAGGCGATCGGCCGCCTGGCCTTGAGCGGATGCTTGCGATCGCGATCGGCGTCGAACAGGTCGTTGATGATATAGACGCCGCCGCTGGTGGCGCAGAACAGACCGAATGCTGCCATCGAGCGGAGGATCAGCTGCGTATCGGTCAGTTTCTTGGCGAAGATCAGCGCCGCGAACACCACCAGATTCTTGATCCACTGCCGCGGGCGCATCGAGACCAGGAGGCCGACCAGGACGGACGCCCGTTTGCTCCAGAGATCGACGGCCCGCTTCGGCACGGAACTGCCCTCCTCGATGGTGGCACGACGGCGTGAGGGGCGGGGATTTTAGCACCCGCCCTCGCGCCGGTCAAAATCCGGACCACCCTGAAGGACTACAATCCCGCCCGTGCGCGTTGCCGTCCTCATACCCGCCCGCAACGAGGAGGCTTCTCTGCCGCTCGTTCTCGGCGCCATCCCGGCCGACCGGGTCGAGGAAGTCGTGGTGGTGGACAACGCCAGCACCGACCGTACCGCGGACACGGCGCGGTCCAAGGGCGCCACGGTCCTGTTCGAGCCACGCCCCGGATACGGCGCCGCCTGCCTGCGGGGGATCGACCATCTCCGGGGGGTGCGACCCGACGTCGTGGTCTTCCTGGACGCGGACTTCAGCGACCATCCCGAGGAAATGCCTCTCTTGCTCCGGGCCCTCGAGCGGGACGGCGCCGATCTGGTCATCGGCTCGCGCATTCTCGGCCATCGCGAGCCCGGCGCGCTCCTCCCGCAGGCGCGGTTCGGAAACTGGCTGGCGACCCGGCTGATGCGCTTGCTCTATGGAGGACGTTTCACCGATCTCGGGCCGTTCCGCGCCATCCGCTTCGGGGCGCTCATCGATCTGGCGATGAAGGACCGGGGATTCGGATGGACCGTCGAAATGCAGGTCAAGGCGCTGAAACATCGCCTGCGCACCGCCGAGGTGCCGGTGTCCTACCGACGGCGGGTGGGTGTGTCGAAGATTACCGGGACGGTCTCGGGGACCCTCCGGGCCGGCGCGGCGATCCTGTGGACCCTTGTCCGCAACCGATTTTGACACCCGGGTCCATTCGAGCCGGGCGATGCCTCACGACGAGGAGGCCGGGCCACGGCGCGCCCGGCGGCCGCGGGTGATCGGTGTGACCTCGGCGGCCCCGTCCCCGACGGGAATCTCGCGCGCGCTGGACCGGCTGGCCGCAGGCGCCACCCACGCACCGGCTGCGGCGCGGCGCACCGCGATCATCTCGGCGGCAATGCTGATGGCGATCTCCTCCGGTGTTTCGGCCCCGATGGCCAGCCCGATCGGGCCCCGCACTTCCTCCAGGGCGCCCCGGGGAGTCCCCTGCTCTTCGGCGCACGCCAGCACCCTGGTGATCTTGCGCCGGCTTCCGATCAGACCGACGTAGGCAGCCCCCCTGCCGACCACGTGGCGCAGGACGGCCAGGTCCGTGCGGTGGCAGCGTGTGACCACCGCCACGTAGGCTCCGCGCGGAATCT
>QHXY01000053.1 GCA_003223145.1 Acidobacteriota bacterium | reverse complement strand
TGTTCTCCGGGGAGATCAGCAGCTGCGCGATGAAGAAACGGGCGCTGACGATGGCCGCCACGGTGCGCGGCGTGATCAACGTCACCGACGAGATGAGCGTGACGCGCGGCGGGGCGCCCGACGCCGAGCTCGCCAAGGCGGTCACCGGGCGGCTCGGCGACGCCTCGGAAGGCCTGGGGCTCGCGGATCTCCGGGTGAAGGTCGACGACGGAGTGCTGACCCTCGACGGCACCGTCCAGGACGTGCCGTCCCGCGGGCGGGCCGAGGACCTGGCCGGGAC
>QHXY01000052.1 GCA_003223145.1 Acidobacteriota bacterium | reverse complement strand
ATCTCCAACCACCTGCTCCCCCGCAACGCTCCATCCGGCACCGACGACGCGGCGCTCCAGAAAGCGGCGCTGGCGTACCTCGGCGACTTCCACCAGTTCGCCTATCCGGGTGACATCACGGTGAAGATCGAGCAGGGGGTCGCGACGCTGCGCGGGCGCGTCAGCCTCTACATGGGACGCCAGCAGGCGGGCATGGTCGCCTCCCTGGTGCGGGGCGTCACGCGGGTGGACAACCGGATCAAGGTCGACCCCTCCTATCAGGAGGGCCCCCGACCCCGCGTGGCGGCCCAGCATTGAGGCGCCGTCCAGGACCCACCCGGGTGCAGCGCGCCGGCTCCATCGCCGCCGCCTGTCTCCTGGCCGCGGCCCTCTCCGGCGTTCCCGCCGGCGCGCAGGCCCTCGAGGGGAAGGTCACCCGCATCACCCTGGACAACGGCATGCGGTTCCTGATCGCCCGACGCGGCACGGCGCCGGTGTTCGCCGCCAATCTGAGGTTCCGGGTCGGGAGCGTCGACGATCCCGGCGGTGAGAGCGGCGTGGCGCACTTGTTCGAGCACATGGCGTTCAAGGGGACCTCGACCATCGGCACGAAGGACGCGAAGCAGGAGGAGGGGATCCTCGACGCGATGGACCGGACGGTGCGTGACCTTCTGCGCGAGCGGGATCGCGGCGACCAGGCGGACGCCGCGCGCGTCGCGGCGCTCAGGGACGAGCTGACGTCGCTCACCAAACGGCTTCAGGAGATCACGGTGAAGGACGAGCTGAGCCAGATCCTGACCAGCAACGGCGCCGCCGGTCTGAACGCCTCGACCGGCCAGGATCTCACCTCCTACGTGGTCTCGCTCCCCTCCAACCGCCTCGAATTGTGGTGCCTTCTGGAGTCGGCCCGGCTGCGCGATCCGATCCTGCGCGAGTTCTATTCGGAGCGTGACGTGGTGATGGAGGAGCGCCGCATGCGCATCGACAACCAGCCGGAGGGGAAGCTGTACGAGCAGCTCCTGCTGACCGCCTTCCAGGCGCACCCGTACCGCGTGCCGACCGTCGGCTGGATGTCGGACCTGGCGCACCTGACGCGGCCGCACGCGGCGGAGTTTCGCCGCGCCCACTACGTGCCCGACAACGCCGTCGGCACGCTGGCGGGAGACCTCGATCCGGCCGCGGCCGAGCGCCTCATCAGACGCTACTTCGCCGACCTCCCCGGCGGCCCGCCGCCCCAGGGCCCGGTCACCGTGGAGCCGCCGCAGACGGGCGAACGGCGGATCGCGGTGGAGTACGACGCCGAGCCGGAGATGATGATCGCCTTCCACAAGGCGGTCTGGCCCAGCCCCGACGACGCGGCGTTCCAGGTGATCGACTCGATCCTGACCACGGGGCGCAGCTCGCGCCTGTACCGCAGGCTGGTGCTCGAGACCCGGGTCGCGTCCGATGTCTACAGTCTGCAGGTGCCCGGCGACCGCTACCCGAACCTGTTCGTGATCGGCGCCGTTCCCCTCTCACCGCACGCGCCCGCGGAGGTCGAGGCCGCCGTCCTGCAGGAGCTGCGGCGCCTGGCGGCCGAGCCGGTCCCGGAACGCGAGCTGCAGAAGACCCGGAACCAGATCAAGGCGTCCTTTCTCTATCCGCTGCGCAGCAACGAGGGGCTGGCCTCGCAGCTGTCCTACTTCGAGATCATCACGGGTGACTGGAAGAACCTGAACGTGTACGAGCAGGCGATCACGTCGGTCACCGCGGCCCAGGTGCAGGACGCCGCGCGGCGGACGTTCGTCGACTCGAACCGGACGGTGGCCGTCCTGGCCCGCCCGCGGGCGGCCGCGGACACCGGCGTGGCCGCGCCGGCGGCGGCGCCGGGGGGCGGTTCATGACCACCGCCTGGGCGCGCCCGGCGCGCCGGGCGATGCTCTGGCTTCCGGCGCTCCTGGCGGGCCTCGGCGGGCTGGTCTCCGACGGGGGCGCGGCGATCCCGGCGCCGCCGCAGACGCCGGCCGCCGCCCCGGCGCCGACCCCGGCGACCGGGACTCCGGACCCGCGCGCCCTGACTTACGCGCCGCTGTCGATCTCCTTCCCCAAGCCCGAGAGGCTCTTCCTGCCGAACGGCCTGCTGATCTACCTGTTCGAGGACCACGAGCTGCCGCTGATCGACGCGGCGATCGACTTCAAGACCGGGGCGATCTTCGATCCGCCCGACAAGGCGGGGCTGGCCAGCCTGGCGGCGACGCTGATGCGCACCGGCGGGACCGAGGCGTCGGCCCCCGACGAGATCGACGAGTCGCTGGAATTCATGGCGGCGCGGATCACCCTGGACGCCGGCAACGACATGCTGAGCGGCTCCGTGTCGGCGGTCAAGGAGCGCTTCCCGGAGGCGCTCCGGATCTTCGCCGGGATGCTGCGCTCCCCGCGCTTCGATCCGGCCCGGATCGAGGTCGAGAAGGCGCGCGACATCGAGGAGATCCGGCGCCGCTGGGACGACCCGGGCGAGATCGCCGGGCTGAACTTCCGGCGGCTGGTCTACGGGTCCTCGAACCCGTGGGCGCGTCTGTCGACCACCGGGTCGGTCGGCCGGATCCGGCGCGACGACCTGGTCGAGTTTCACCGGCGCTACGTCCGTCCGAACAACGCGGTGATGGGGATCGCGGGGGATTTCGACGGCCGGCGGATGAAGTCGCTCCTGGAAGAGACGTTCAAAGGCTGGAGCAACGCCAAGATCACCCCACCCGCCGTGCCCAAAGTGAAGGACGACGTTCCCGCCGGTCTGCACCTGATCGCCCGGCCGCTCACCCAGAGTCGCGTGGAGATCGGCCATCTGGGCGTGTCCCGCTTCGACCCCGACAAGTTCTCGATCAAGATCCTGAACTTCATCCTGGGAGAAGGCGGCTTCACCTCGCGTCTGATGAAGGAGGTGCGCTCGAACCGCGGTCTCGCCTACTCGGTGGGCGGCGGCATCGGTCTCGATTCCGATCGTGGGCTGTTCGAGATCGCCTGCAGCACCAAGGCGGGGTCGACCGTCGAGGCGATCGATCTCATCCGCAGCATCCTGAAGCAAGTGCGCGACCAGGGCCCCACCGACCAGGAGGTGCGGGAGGCGAAGGAGGCGAGCATCAACTCCTTCGTCTTCTCGGTGGACGGGGCGGTGCGCTTCATGCAGGCGTTCCTGTACTACGACTTCTACGCCTACCCGCCCGACTTCCTGGCGACCTACCGCGACAACCTGGCGAAGGTGACGCGGGACCAGGTCGCCCAGGTGGCGCGCCGGAGGATCAACCCGGACCGGCTGGTCGTCCTGGTGGTGGGGGACGACAAGGCGTTCGACCGGCCGCTCCAGTCCCTCGGGCTGGGGGAGCCCCGCCCCTTCCGGATGGACTCCGACTAGTCGAACAGACCGATCTGCTCCGGCTTGTGGAGGGCGAGGGCGATCCGGCGATCGCCAGGCGGGCCGGGCTGCACGCGGGCCGTGTGGCCGGTGCCGCGCAGGACGCTGGCCTTCTCGCGCTCCGAGTAGGCCAGGATGGCCTCCTCGACCCGGGCGATTTCCTTCTCGACCGAGCCCCGGCGGCTCAGAAGCTCAGCCAGACGATCGACCAGACGCACGCCGTCGTCGTTCAGGTACTGGTTCGGCTCGAGCGCCTCCACCTTGACCAGGTGCTTCTGCACCGGGCAGATGCCGCGGTACTCGCACCAGCGGCAGAGCGCGCTCTCCTTCGGGGGGAAGGTCTTGGTCTCCTCGATGGTGTCGATCAGGCCGATGGTCTGGCGGCGGTGCCGCTCGACTTCCTCCGGCGTGCGGGCCGACGTGAGCCTCTGGTCGAAGGCCAGGTAGTGCCACACCAGCCGGATGTCGCGGGCGTCGGGGAAGCGCTTCTCCACCGCCATCTGGTACAGGGTGAGCTGCCGATCCTTGCGCAGATCGGCGTCGGAGGGCAGGCTGCTGCCACCCGTCTTGTAGTCGTGGATCTCGTACACGCCGTTCCCCGCGCGCGCCAGCCGGTCGATGTACCCCTGGAGCTGGTAGCGCCCGGCCGGGTCGAGCGACAGCTCGATGCGGTCCTCGAGACCCAGCGTCTGGCCGTCGTCGAACGGCTCGTAGCGCCGGTAGTAGCCGACCAGACAGCGCTCGCCGACCTGACGGTAGTGATCGGCGGTGTACTCCGTCTTGACGATGGTGATCTTCTCCGACCAGTTCTCCCGCCAGCGGCGCTGATACAGGGCGAGCAGCTCGTCGAGAGAGGCGCGCCGCGACATCATCAGGTCGCGGTACAGCTTCTCGAGCGCCTCATGTACGCGCTTCCCCATGAAGGCCTCGATCGACTGCACGTCGCGCTTGATCCGGTCGAGGTAGCGGAAGCGGTACTGCAGCGGACACTTCTCGTAGGAGCTGAGGCGGGAGTGGGAGTAGACCGGCACGCGTGTCCTTTCGTCCGGGGCGGAGTATAGCACGCGTCGCGGGCGCGCTCGGTGGCGGCGCCCCGGTGCATCTGCTAGAATCGCCGGGCTCCTGAGAACCGATCGGTTTTCATCAACACCAGTGGAGGATCGACGATGAAAGCGTTGCTCATCACCGCGTGCGCCGTGCTCGGCGTCGGGCTGGCGCTCGCCCAGGGCTCCCCCGACACGACGCCCGCCCCGGGTGCGCCACCGTCCCCGACGCCGGCGCCCCAGAAAGGGACCATGGACAAGCCGGCCGGCAAGAAGGAGGTCGCGGTCATCAAGACGAACCTGGGAACGATCGTCTTCGAGTTCCTGCCGGACGTCGCCCCGAAGATGGTCGAGAACTTCAAGGACCTGGCGAACAGCGGCTTCTACAACGGGACGACCTTCCACCGGGTGATCAACGGCTTCATGATCCAGGGGGGCGACCCGCTGTCGAAGGACAGCGATCCCACCAACGACGGCAAAGGCGACGGTCCCCGCAAGATGCCGGCGGAGTTCACCACGAAGTACAGCCACGTGCGCGGCATGGTCTCGACGGCCCGCGCCAATGACCCGAACAGCGGCTCCTGCCAGTTCTTCATCATGCAGGCGAACAACAAGGGTCTGGACAACCAGTACACGATTTTCGGTCGCGTCCTCGAGGGCCTGGACGTGGTGGACAAGATCTCGCTGGTCCCGAAGGACCGCAACGACCGGCCCCTGAAGAACGTCGTGATGGAGAAGGTCACGATTGAAACGCGCTGAGCCGAAGCCGGCTGAGAGCCGCCGGGTCGACTGGCACACCTATTTCATGAACATCGCGCGCCAGGTCGCGACGCGCTCCACCTGCGACCGCAAGCACGTCGGCGCCGTCATCGTGCGTGACAAGACCATCCTGTCCACCGGCTACAACGGGTCGATCCGCGGCCTGCCGCACTGCGACGACGTGGGTCACGACCTCGAGGGGGGGCACTGCGTCGCCACCATCCACGCCGAGGCCAACGCCATCCTGCAGGCGGCCAAGAACGGCGTGATGATCGAGGGCGCCGAGATGTACACCACCGCCAGCCCCTGCTGGAGCTGCTTCAAGCTCATCGCCAACGCCGGCATCAGGACGATCTTCTACGGGGAGTTCTACCGCGACCAGAAGAGTCTCGAGGTGGCGCGCCGGCTCGGGATCGAGCTGGTCGACCTGGCCGCGGCCACGCGTGGCGGCGACTGCCAGCCGCCGCCGGACTGATGCCGGCGGCGCGCGTCCTGGTCATCTCCGAAGACGACGACGTCGCCGGCCCTCTGGAAGCGCTCCTGAAGCACGCCGGGTACGGCGTCGAGGTGCTCGACGGCCGTGAGGCCCTCGTGGCCCTGGCGGAGCGGCCGCCCGAGATCCTCGTCCTCGACCGCGATCTGCCGTCGGAGATCTACGAGCAGATCCTCGATCGCCTCGCCCCGGCGGCGGGCAGGACCTCCTGTCCCCTGGTGATCCTCGGCGGCGGCGTTTCTCCCCGGCTGCCGCAGGGCTGGCACGAGGACGCCTTCGCCGCGCTGCCGCGGCCGCCCCAGACGGGAGAGATCCTCGCGACCATCTCCAGCCTGCGGCGGCTGGTGTTCTACCGGCGCTACCGCGACCTGGTCCACGACCTGAGCCAGCCGGTGACGACCCTGCACGCCCTCAGCCGCGCCATCGCGCAGATACCGGCCGCCGACGAGGGGTCCCGCAGGACGGTGCAGCGGCTGGTCCAGGAGGCCGACCGGCTCATGACCCTGCTGGAGGACTTCCAGAGGGGCCGCGGCGCGTCCTAGGAACCTGCCCGGAGCTATTTCCTGAGTGTCCCCTTCAGGTTCATGGTGCGGACCAGGCGGTGCAGGTAGTTGGGGTGCACGTCGAGGAGCCGGGCGGTCTCGACGTAATTGCCCCCCGCCTCCTTGAAGGCCTTCTGGATAATCTCCTTCTTGGTCTCCTGGATCGCCTCGTGGTACCTGGTGACGCTCGGCTTCGCCCGCGGCTCGGCCTCCAGCACGCTCTCGGGAAGATCCTCGGGACGGAGGATCTCGCCCGAGCCGAGCACCACGGCGCGCTCGACGGCGTTCTCCAGCTCGCGCACGTTGCCCGGCCAGTCATAGTTCATCAGACAGTCGATGGCCTCGGCGGAGATCCCCTCCACGCGCCGGTTGCAGCGTGCGGCGTATTTCGAGGCGAAGTACCGCGCCAGGAGCGGCACATCCTCCCGCCGCTCCCTGAGGGGCGGCATGGCCAGCGCCACGACGTTGATCCGGTAGAACAGGTCCTCGCGGAACGCCCCGCTCCGCACCATCTCCTTGAGGTCCCTGTTGGTGGCGGCGACCACGCGCACGTCCACCTTGATCGAGCGCGTCCCGCCGACCCGCTCGAACTCGTGCTCCTGCAGGACGCGCAGGAGCTTGCCCTGGAGGGCCGGGGCGAGCTCGCCCACTTCGTCGAGGAACAGGGTGCCGCCGTCGGCCACCTCGAGCCTGCCCTGTTTCTGGGTCACGGCGCCGGTGAACGCCCCACGCTCGTGCCCGAACAGCTCGCTCTCGAGCAGGGTCGCGGCCAGCGCGGCGCAGTTGATCGCCACGAACGGCTTCCTGGCGCGCTCGCCGTTCTGGTGCACGGCGCGCGCCACCAGCTCCTTGCCGGTGCCGCTCTCGCCGGTGATCAGGACCGTGGCGCGCGTCCCGGCGACCTTGGCGACGAACTCCAGGACGGCGGCCATGGCGGGGCTCTCCCCCACCATGTTGTGCTCCAGACCGGCGTCGTGGAGAAGCCGCCGGTTCTCGTTCTCCAGCCACTGGATCTGCCGGGCGTTCTCCAGGGCCACCGAGGCGATGCCGGCGATGGCGTCCAGGAGCTGCAGGTGTCCCTCGTCGAAGCGCGCCTGCGGGCTGCTCGAATCGAGGTACAGGACCCCCAGCCTCCGGTCGGCGAACTGCAGAGGCACCGCCAGGACCGAGTGGACGTTGGCGACCGCCAGGCTGCGGGCGTCGGCGAAATCGTCGCTGTCGCGCACGTCGTTGCTCAGGACCGCCACGGAGTCCCGCAGGACCCGCTGGACGATGGTGCGGCTGACCTTCACCCCCCGGCCGGAGGCGGCGTCCTTCTCCAGACCGAACACGGCCGTGATCTCGTCCTGGCCGCGGCCGGCGAGGAGGACGGCGCCCCGCTCGGCGGGGACGACCTCGAAGATCGATTCGAGGAGCCGGCGCTGCAGTGTCTCCTGATCGCGGATCGAGTTGATCGACGTGCTGATCCTGAGCAGGACCCCCAGATCGCGCGCCGCGCGGGATTCCGGCGGGACGCGCTGGGTCTTCAGAAGGCGGGCGGCGTCCGCCGACAGCTCGATGGTGCTGCCGGCGACCAGGCCCGTCTCCTTCATCTCCACGACGGCGCCGCCCTGCGGGATCTCGGTCTCCTCCAGAAGAAACAGGAAGACCGAGTCACCGACGCGGACCTGGTCGCCGTGAGCGAGGACGCGCTCCTTCACCGGCACGCCGTTCACGAACGTCCCGTTGTGGCTGCCCAGGTCGGAGATCGTCACGCGCCCCCCCTGCCGCTCGATCAGGCAGTGACGCCGCGACACCCACATGCTGGCGAGACAGAGCCGGTTCGTCGCGTCCCTGCCGACGCTGGTGCGGGTCTCGTCCAGCGCCATGACCATCCCCAGTTTCGGCCCCGCCACGGCCGCGAGTTTCGGGTTCATCGGTGCTGAAAGTATACCCAATCGGATAGCCGGTCTATCCGTCCGGATAGTGTTCTCCCTCGCCGCCCCCGCGGCGCCCGCCCGATCCTTCAACCAGATTCTCGTCTGAAAGAGGCTCCCATCAAGCTGTTCCGCGCGACGCGCCGCGACGCGCCGCGGCCAGCGGGCGTGTGGCACACCGCTTGCGTTAGGGATGGACAGCGACGAAGGGTAGACAGCCTCCGGAGGTTGTGGGTTTCAGCGAGCGGGCAGGTCGAAAGGGGTGGGGGTGCGATGGCCAGCAGAGGGTCAGGAAGACGGACGGCGGGAGGGAGGGCCCGTCACCGGTTGCTCGTGCACATCATCGTCCGGGTGAGGGGACGGCATCTCGGGCCGGGCTCGTGTGCGCTCGAGAGCGTGCGGGACCTGGAATCGGAGACGGGCGCGATGGGGCTCTGCGGGCCACGCTGCCCCGTCTGGGTCACGGAGCCGGGCGGGAACGGGCAGAACGGGACGAATGGGGCGCCCGGATTCAGAATCCTGGCGGCGCTGCGGAACTGGAACCTGGCGCGGCCGTATTTCCGGGGACGCCGTGCTCTGGCGCTTGCGTGTCCCGGGGGGAAGGGGCTGGGCGAGCGGGCTTGCCCCCTGGCGCTGCCGAGTCCCTTCTCCCCGGAGACGCCGGCGCTGGAGCTCCAGCAGACGGCGCGGGCGCGGACGTATTCGGATGTTCCCGGACCGGATGCTCCACGGCCGGGTGCTGCGCGGCCGTTTCCGCCTGTTGCCGCCGCACCGACACCATCTGTTCCACGAATGACTGCATGGTCGTCGGGGGGATCGCGGCATGCAGGCTGAGGTCGGTGCCTTTCTGGTCGACGCGGATGCCGTCGAGAAAATCGCGCCAGGCCTTCGCCTGCTCCCGGCCCGCGCCGATCCGTCCGAGCGCCACCAGCCCGCGCGCCGCATCGGCCAGATTGCGGGCATTCGCTTCGGCGTCGGCCCGAGCCAGCACGTCCAGGTCCACCGACTCGCCGATGGTGCCGCGGAAGGCGAGCGACAGGAGCGCGTCGAGCTTGCCTGACGGCAACGACAGCCGGGCCAGGTCGCCCGTCGAGGTCGCGTCGCGCACCAGCCGGCCGAGGCTCCGGCAGTCGAGCGCGCCCCAGAACTGCGCCTCGGTCCGGACCCGCTCGAGCGACGCCAGGAGCGCCTGGTTGCCGTCCAGACCCTGCCCGCGCGCGGCCGCGTTGCCGCGCATCACCTCCAGGAGCCGCCGGGGCCCGAGCCCCAGACTGCCGTCGGGAAGGATGGCGAGGCTGAAGTCCTGCTTGCCCTCCGCCTCCACGAGGGTCAGCAGATCTCGCCCACCCAGCGCGGCGCGGATCTTTACGGGGTCGAAGGATCCCTCCGCCAGGATGCCGTACGCCACGCCGTGTCCGGCATCCGGCACGACCGCCATGCTGAGACGGCCCAGCTGATCGATGGTATCGGCCCCCAGGCGCTTCACGACCTCCTGGAACGGTCCACCCTCCTCTTCCGTCAGGGACGCCAGCCTCTTCATCCAGGGGACGTCCTCGCCGAGGGTACGGACCTTCTTCACCTCCAGGACCAGGAGGGCGACGCTCTCCTTCGGGTAGGTGCCGAGCACGCTGGCGCGCACGACCCCGGCCGCGCCTCCCTTCCGGCCGCAGGCCGACGCCAGAGCGAGAATCCCGAGCGCGGCCGCGAGGGCCTCCAGCGGAACACGTCGCATCGTCACGCCCTCCTCCCCCGTCAGTAGTCCTGTCTCGAAAAATACACGACCGCCAGCAGGAGCGCCGCCGCTCCGGACAGCGCCGAGCCCCCGACCGCGCCCCAGTCGAGGCCCCCCTCATGGCGGATGAGGGCGGTGCTCGCCTGCACGAAATCGTAGGTCCGCGGCAGGGCATGGTACAGCGTCTCGACCACCGTCACCGCCAGGAAGCGCCAGAGGTGTCCGGTGATCAGGAGCGGCCAGTCCCGGTAGGCGTGCGGCAGGCGCACCATGAGGCTGGCGAAGAACAGGGCGGCGGTGATCATCACGGAGACCGTGGTCGAGCGCAGCAGCACGCCCGCCAGGACGACGAACGCGAACAGACAGGCGAAATACAGGGACATCAGCAGACCCGACAGGACGATGCCGCCGTTCCACACGCCCGTCTTGAGCCCCAGGATCGCCCCCAGGCCGCCGGTCAGGTACAACAAGTTTGCGGTCACGGTCAGCAGGCCGCCGAGGTAGCGCGCGGCGAGCAGCGCGGGGCGTGTGATCGGCTTCGACAGCAGCAGGTCGATCGTCCCCTTCTCGATCATGCGGGGAACCAGGCTGGCGGTGGCGAAGACGGACATCAGGATCGCCAGCGGGTAGAGCATGAACACCGTCCCGAGCTGCACGTAGCGCACGAAGTCCTCGGCCGTGAGCCCGTTCATGCCGGGGGAGCTCGCCCGGAGACCGGCCACCGAGATCGAGGCGATGAGGCCGTCGGCGACGTCGGTGTGCAGCGCCAGGGCGAAGGACAGCAGGAGGAGCGTGACGACTCCGAAGTAGACGATGATCGTCTTGCGGAACAGCAGCTCCCGCCCGGTGTCGATCAGGATCGCCGCGACCCTCACGGCGTCTCCCCCTCCCCCAGGACCTTCACGAAGACGTCCTCCAGACTGTCGCGACGCGGCAGGACGGCGGTGATCTCGACCTCCTGTCCGCGCAGCGCGTCGATCAGGGAGTTCACGGCCGGCACGTCACCTTCGATCTCGACGCGCCCATCCACGGCCCGGGCCCCGGGCACGCGGGCCACGGCGCCGGCGACCGCGTCCGGCCGGCCGGCGCGCGTCTCGACCTGCCAGGCGCTTCTCGGCCGGGTCAGGTCGGCCACGCCGCCCTCGCGCAGGAGCGCGCCCTCCTTCAGGATGGCCACTCGATCGCAGATCCGCTCCACCTCGGACAGAAGGTGGGAGTTCAGGAAGATGGTCGCGCCGCGCGCCTTCTGCTCCAGGAGCAGGTCGCGGATCTCGCGCCGGCCGATCGGATCGACCCCGTCGGTCGGCTCGTCCAGGATCAGCAGGTCCGGCTCGTTGAGAATCGCCTGGGCCATCCCGAGCCGCTGCAGCATCCGCTTGGAGTACTTGTGCACGCGGACCGACCGCCACTCCCCCAGGTTCACCCGGCGCAGCAGCTGGTCGACGCGCCGCGTGCGCCCGGGGCGGCGCAGGCCGGACAGCCGGCCGAAGTGGTGCAGCACCTGCTCCCCCGTCAGGTGCGGCGGGTAGCGGTGGCTCTCCGGCAGGTAGCCGATGCGCTCGCGCGAGCGCACGTCGCCGGCCGGCCGGCCCAGGACCGAGGCCGTCCCGGAGGTCGCGAAGGCGATGCCCAGGAGAAGCTTGACGAGGGTGGTCTTGCCGGCGCCGTTCGGTCCCAGGAGCCCGAACGTCTGGCCCGAGGGAACGGCGAGGTCGAGCCCGCGCAGGGCCGTGACCCCGCCGCGGGAGAGCGCCGCGCGATAGGTCTTGGCGAGCCGCTGGCAGATGACGGCGGGACCGGAGGCGTCCGTCGACGTGTCTCCGCTCACATCCCCATGATGTGGTAGCCGTTGTCCACGAAGATCACCTCTCCGGTGATGCCGCGGGACAGCGCGGAGCACAGGAAGAGCGCGGTGTCCCCCACCTCGGCCGGCTCGGTGTTGCGCGGCAGGGGCGAGCGTTCCCGGACGATCTGCAGCATGCGGGTGAATCCGGGGACGCCGCGGGCCGCCAGGGTGCTGATTGGACCGGAGGAAATGCCGTTGACCCGGATGTTCCTCTTGCCGGGATCGTGCGCCAGGTACCGCACGCTCGCCTCGAGGGCCGCCTTGGCGACCCCCATGATGTTGTACCCCGGCACGACCTTCTCGGAGCCGAGATAAGTGAGGGCGACGATGCTGCCCCCGCCCTCCATGAGAGGCGCCGCGGCACGCGCCAGCGCGGTCAACGAGTAGGCGCTGACCTCGAGCGCCAGCCTGAACCCGTCGCGCGTCGTGGCCAGGAACTCGCCCTCCAGATCCTCCTTGCGCGCGAAGGCGACGCAGTGCACCAGGACGTCGAGCCGGCCGAACTCCTGCTTCACCTTGGCGAACAGGCCGTCGATCTCGTCCTCCTTGGTGACGTCGCAGGGATGGACGACCGAGCCGGGAAGCTCGGCGGCCAGGGAGCGCACGTTCTCCTCCAGCCGCTCGCCCTGGTAGTTGAAGGCCAGACGCGCACCCTCGCGGTGCAGCGTCTCGGCGATGCTCCAGGCGATGCTGCGCTTGTTGGCGACGCCGACGATCAGGCCCTTCTTTCCGTCCAGCAGCATCGGGCTCTCCTCTCAGACGACCGACACGTCGTCGCCGCCCGGGCGCGGGGCGATCGGGGCCGGCGGGCGCGTCTCGACCGAGGCCGGCTGCAGCGCCTGCGCCGACTCGAGGATGGCGCCCTCGAGGACATCCAGACCCTCCTCGAGCTGGTCCTCGGTGATCACCAGGGGCATCAGCGTCCGGATCACGTTGCCGTAGGTGCCGGCGCCGATCACGATCAGGCCGCGCTCGTAGCACAGGCGGGTGATCCGGTTCACCAGCTCCTTCGCCGGCTCCTTGGTGGCGCGGTCCTTGACGAACTCGATCGCCCGCATCGCGCCGGCCCCGCGCACGTTGCCGATACAGGAGCACTTCTTCCACAGCCCCTCGAACCGCTCGCGCACCTTCTCCCCCATCCGGGCGGCCTTCTCCGTCAGGTTCTGCTTCTCGATCAGGTCGATGGCCGCCAGGGCGGCGGCGCAGGCCACGGGATTGCCGCCGAACGTGCCGCCCAGACTGCCCTCCTCGGGGGCGTCCATGATCTCGGCGCGCCCGGTGACCGCGGCCAGGGGCAGCCCGGCGGCGATCGACTTGGAGGTCACCAGGATGTCGGGCTCGATCCCCCAGTGCTCGCAGGCGAACATCCGGCCGGTGCGCCCGAAGCCGGTCTGCACCTCGTCGGCGATCACCAGGATGTCGTGCTTGCGGCACAGGTTGACCAGGATCGGGTAGTACTCCTGCGGCGGCATGACGAAGCCGCCCTCGCCGAGGATCGGCTCGACGACCAGCGCCGCGACCGTCGTGGGATCGACGTAGCGCTTGAAGAAGTCCTCCAGGAACGTGCCGCACTCGATGTTGCAGCCGGGATAGCGCTTCCCCCACGGACAGCGGTAGCAGTAGGAGAACGGCATGCGGTGCACCTCCGGCGCGTACGGCCCGAAGTGGTCCTTGTACGGGTGCACCTTGCTGGTCAGCGACATCGCCAGGAGGGTGCGGCCGTGAAAGGCGTCCTCGAAGCAGATGATGCCGCTCCGGCGCGTGAAGTTGCGCGCCACCTTGACGGCGTTCTCGACCGCCTCGGCACCGGAGTTGACGAACAAGGTCTTCTTGGCGAACGAACCGGGCGTGATCCGGTTCATGGTCTCGGCGAGCCGCACGTACGGCTCGTTCATGGTGACGTGGAAGCAGGAGTGGATGTACTTCTCCGCCTGCTGCTGGATGGCGCGCACCACCTCCTTCGGCGCGTGGCCGGCGTTCAGGACCCCGATGCCCCCGGCAAAATCGATGAAGCGGTTGCCGTCGACGTCCTCCAGCATGGCGCCTTCGCCCCGGGCCATGAACACGGGGGTGATGTTGTAGGGGCCGCGCGGCACGGCCGACTGGCGGGCGCGGCCGAGCTCCTGCGAGCGCGGACCGGGGATCGCGGTCTTCAGGACGATGCTCTTCTTCATCCCGAGGTGTCCTTTTCGAGGCGCTCCCGAGCGCCGCGTATTATACAGGGTGCGGACGGTCTCAGTCCCTGAGGGCCGGCAGCGCCTCGTGCAGCGCCTCGACCAGGCGGTCGAGGAGATCCTCCGGGATGTTGAGGGGCGGCTCGATCCGGATCACCCGCGGCCGGTTGAGCGCGTAGGCCACCAGGACACGGCGGGCGTAGAGCTTCTCGGCCAGCGCCGCTCCGAGCGCCTCGTCGCGCATCTCGAGACCGATCAGCAGCCCCTTGCCGCGCACGTCGAGGATCGCCCACGGGTGCTCCGCCTGGAGCGACCGGAGCCTCCGCAGCAGGCCTTCTCCGAGGCGGGCGGCGCGCTCGGGCAGCCGCTCGCGCACGGTGATCTCGATCGCCTTGGCGGCGGCGGTCGCGGCCAGCGGGTTGTTGCCGAAGGTCGACGAGTGCCACATCGGATTGCCATGGAACGAGGCGAAGATCTCGTCCGTGGTGGTGAACGATCCGCACGGCACCACGCCGCCCGACAGCGCCTTCGCCAGGCACAGGATGTCCGGCACCACGCCCCAGTGGTTCACGCCGAACAGCGCGCCGGTGCGTCCGAGCCCGGTCTGCACTTCGTCGGCGATCAGCAGGACATCGTGCTTCGAGCAGATCTCCCGCACCTCGGGCCAGAAGCCGTCGGACGGCACGATGACGCCGCCCTCCCCCTGTACCGGCTCGAGGATCACCGCGGCGGTGTCGCGGCCGATGACCCGCCCGATTGCCGCGGCGTCGCCGTACGGCACGAAGGTGACGTCCTGCAGGAGCGGCTGGAACGGCTCCCGGAACACCTGCCGCCCGGTGACCGACAGGCTGCCCATCGACTTGCCGTGGAAGGAATTCTCCGTCGAGATGAAGCCGCGCCTGCGGGTGTAGAGACGGGCCAGCTTGAGCGCCCCCTCCACCGCCTCGGTGCCGCTGTTGCAGAAGAACGTCCGCCGCAGGCTGCCGGGCGTCACCTCGGCCAGCCGCCGGCCCGCCTCCGCGGTGATCGGATTCACCAGATACTGGCTGTGCAGCGGCATCCGGTCGAGCTGCTCCTTGACGGCGGCCACCACCTCGGGGTGGCGGTGACCCAGGGAGAAGATGCCGTAGCCGCCCAGGCAATCGATGTACTCCTCGCCGTAGATGTTCCTGATGATCGAGCCCTCGCCGCTCCACTCGACCAGCGCCCGGTCGCGGTCGCGGTCCTTGGCCTTCGGGAAGCGGCGCAGGTAGGTGTTCCAGTTGTCGATCCCCTCCGCGGCGATCGTCTCCTGCTCGTCGCGGCTCGGCTGGCGCCCGAGCGGCAGCTTCACATCAGGCTCCGCAGCGTGTCGTCGAGATGACCGAGGACTTCGTCGATCAGCTTCCGGGGGATGGCCAGGGCCGGCTCGACGCGGATCGTCTTGGCGTTCAGGAGGGTCCCGGCGACCAGCACGCCGCGGCGGAACAGCCCCGAGGCCACGGAATAGCCGAAATCGGTCGTGTCGAACTCCACCCCGATCAAGAGCCCCTTGCCGCGCACGTCGACCAGGTGCTCGGGGTAGCGCGACTGGATGTCCCGCAGTCCCGCCAGGAAATACTCGCCCGACTCGGCGGCCTGCGACGGCAGGTCCTCCGACAGGGTGACGTTGATGGCGGCGATGCCCGCGGCGCAGGCCAGGGGGTTTCCGCCGAACGTGGAGGAGTGCAGGAACGGGTTCTTCTCCAGCACCTTCCAGATCTCCGGGGTGGAGATGAAGGCCGACAGCGGCATCACGCCGCCGCCGAGGGCCTTGCCGAGACACATGATGTCCGGGATGACGTTCCAGTGCTCGACACCGAACAGCTTGCCGGTCCGCCCCATGCCGGTCTGCACCTCGTCGGCGATCAGCAGCACGTCGTACTCGTCGCAGATCTCGCGCAGACGCGGCCAGTAGTCGTCGGAGGGCACGATGGCGCCGGCCTCGCCCTGCACCGGCTCGGCGACCACGGCGGCGATGTCCAGCCCGACGTCGCGGGCCTTCTTGAGCTGCCACTCGACCTCGTCCGCGTCGCCGAACTCGACGAAGTAGACATCCTGCAGGAGCGGCTCGAAGGCGACCCGGAACTCGGCCTTGCCCATGAGCGACAGCGAGCCGTACGACTTGCCGTGGAACCCCCGGATGGTGGAGATGAAGCCGGATTTCTCGGTATAGAGACGGGCCAGCTTCATGGCCCCCTCGACCGCGTCGGTGCCGTTATTGATGAAGAAGCACTTCTGCAGATTGCCGGGCGCGATCTCCCCCAGGAGCTCCGCCAGGGCGCCGCGCAACGGGTCGAGCAGCTCCTGGCTGCTGAGGGGCATGCGCT
This sequence comes from Acidobacteriota bacterium, assembly GCA_003223145.1. Taxonomy (GTDB): domain Bacteria; phylum Acidobacteriota; class Polarisedimenticolia; order Gp22-AA2; family Gp22-AA2; genus Gp22-AA3. The sequence continues at coordinate 7,956 of QHXY01000052.1, read as the reverse complement.
CGAGCTGAACGCGCACCGCCTCGACGATCTTCGGGTGACGGATACCGGCGCTGTAGATGCCGAAGCCGCCGAGGCAGTCGATGTACTGCCGGCCCATGATGTCTTCGATGTAGGAGCCCTGGCCGGTCCATTCGATGGCGGCGTACTGCTCCGCCTCGGCCACCGCCTTGCGGTATTCCAGGAAACCGGAGTTGAAGTAGGCGTTGAACGACTTGACCGTCTCCTTGACGACCCTCTTCTTCCTGGCCAAAGGCAGCTTGTCCGCCCTGGCGATGATGTCTAGCCAGCGCTGCGACTCCCGGATGACCTTGTCGGGCGACATCCGCCGGGTGCCGCGCCGGGCGCGGGCCTTGGCGGCCGCCCTCAGGCTGCGGCGCGCCGCCATGCGCTTCTCGGGCAGGCTCGCGGGCGCCGCCTCGGCGGCGCGCGGGGCGGCCAGGCGCGCCGCGGCGACGGCTGACGGGTCACCCTTCCGGGCGCCGTTGCCGGCCGGTTTCCCGGCGGCGGCGAGGCGGACGCTGGACAGCACGACCACGCCGCCTTCCCCTGCCGCTTTGGCTCTCGCGTCTCGCTTCAGTGTGTTTTTCATATGAAGACCTCTTAGAAAGGCAAAAATTCCCCCCGGGCTCGATGAGCCGTGACGACGACCACAGAACAAATGCCTGCGGGCTTGGGTCGGGGTGTCGCCGGCCTGGGTGGACGGTGTTACGTGTCCGTAAGGAAGAAGGACCCTTTGCCGGTCGTCTTCGAGGGGATCCAGAACATGTGGATGACTCCTGAACGTGGTCAGATCGTAATGGATCGCCCCGACTCCCGTCAAGGCCGGGCCCCGCCGGGGTTGCAACAGCGCCCCCGGGACGTTGCCCCTCGAGTTTCGCAAGCCACTGACAAGACTATTCTTAGACGCGTTTGCATTCGTGCCGGCCCAACCTCATATTAGTGACGGTTTAGAGCCCGATGACCAACATTCCGGATCCCTCCAACCACCTGGCGCGGGCCCTCAAGCAGCTCGCCACAGTCACCAAGGTCATCTCGTTCTACCCGTCCCAGCATCCGGCCGTGGTGTCGTCCCTGGAGAAGGCCGCGGTCTTCCTCAAAGAGGCGCTCACCGACCACGAGACCCTGTCCATCTCGGTGGCGGAGGCCGCCTTCCTGATCGATGGAGCAGTCCTTATGGAGGAGGACCTGGTCCTGGCGGGATTCGCGTCCTACCTGAGCCGACGCGACATCAGCGCCGTGATCTTTCAGTCCCCCGTGGAGCAGGAATCTCTCAAGGGATTCCTGGAGGTCATCGCGCTGGATCCGGGCACGCTGCGGGCTCGCGGGGGACCGGCGAAGAGCCTGTCGGAGCGGCGCCTGGGAGGCGTCTCGGTCAGCGAGTTCGACACCGCCGCCGCCATGCGGATGGCCCGGACGAGCGTCACGGGCGCCGGGTCGGAGGACCCCGGCGCTTCCGCGAGCTCCTGGTGCGACCGTCTGGCCCGTTTTCTCACCGGGCAGGTCGATGCGCCGCCCGGAGGACAGCATCTGATCCGCCGGGTGGCGGGTGACAGCAAGGCCGCCTGGGATCTGATGGAATCCCTGCAAAAGCTGACCGCCTCCGCGGGACCGGAGCGGGCTGCCCGGCTGAGCGCGGCCCTGCGCCGCATCGGAGAGGAGGTGGCGAGCGCCGAGCCGGAATCGCTGCCGGACCTGGCGAAGAACCTGGCCTGGGCTCTCATGGCGCTGGATCCCAGGGGACGCATCGACGTCCTGGGGTCGAGCATCCCGATCCCCGGCGCAGACCTCGACCTGGCCGGCGCCATCCGCGCCAGCATCCCCGAGGAGAAGCTGGGCGAGCTGATCGTCTCGATGGTGCAGAGCGAGGGAAGCCTCAACGCGCGACTGGGGTCGGTCATCCGCAAGGTCCTGATCGACCGCGGAGTCACCGACGAGCAGAAGACCGGCGTCCTCGAGGCGATCCGGACCGCCCGGAAGCTCGACAAGCCGCCGGGCGACGTCTGGGAATCGGTCGAGGACCTCATGAAGGAATCCCAGGACGACTGGATCTCACGGGAGTACAAGGGTCTCCTGGAGATGGTCGGCACCGGCCCGACGCCGCTGGAGGAGGGTCTCAGGAACGAACTGATGTCTCTCCCGGGCTTCGTCGAGGCCCTCACCCCCGAAGGGATCCGCCGCAGCGCCTGGCTCCTGTTCGGCGACCTGGTGGCGATCGACCAGGAGCCCGCCCGGCAGTGGGTCGCCCTCGACCAGATCGAAAAACGCGCCGGCGATCTCACACCGGACTGGTTCGCGGGGTGCGGCGTGGTGGCCGTGACAATCCGAGGTCTCCTGGCCTCGCAGCCGGCGCCCCCCTCCCACGTCCGCGAGGCCGCCCTGAAGGCGCTCCGGGCGATCCCGGCGGCCCTGGTGCGTTCCTACCGCCGATCATTCCATCACCTGAGCCCCGATCACCAGAGCGCCCTGGCCGGAGCGTTCGAGGCGCTCGAGGAGCACGGCATCGACAGCCTGCTGAACGGCCTGGCCGAGGAGGCGGACTGGGAGATCCGCAAGCCGTTCCTGGGTCTTCTGGCCGCGCGCAAGAAGACGGCGGTTCCGGCGTTGCTGCGGAGGCTCGCCGATCCGTCCTGGTATCTGGTCCGGAACATCCTGCTGGTCCTGGGCGACATCGCCGACCCATCGACCATCCCCGCGATCGCGGGAGCGCTGAAGCACGCCGAGCCGCGGGTCCGCCGGGACGCCGCCGCGGCCCTCGGGAAGATCGGCGGGCCCCGCGCCTTCGCCCTGTTGAAGGAGTGCCTGGACGACGCGGAGGTCTGCGAGGTGGTGATGCGGTCGCTCGCGTCGATCGATCGGCGCCGCACGGTCGGGACCTTCCTCGACATGACGGAGAGAGTCGATCTGTTCGGCCGCGGCGCGAAGCGACTGAAGGAGGCGATCCTGACGCTCGGCTCCTTAGGAGGCAACGAGTCGGTGCCGCGTCTGAAGGCGATCCTGCTGCGCGGTCTCTGGCTCCCCCCCTCGGCGGGTGACGGGCTGCGGATCGCGGCGGCGCGGGCCCTGGAGAGAATCGGCACCACCACGGCGCTGGGCGCCGTGCAGCAGGGCACGCGCCTGTGGCGTGGGCCGGTTCGCGCCGTGTGCGCCGAGATCGTCGGCCAGCGCGCCTCCACGGGCGCGGCCCAGGCGCCTCACTGAGGAGAGAACCATGGCTGGCGACCCCAAGAGCGTGGCCGAGTCCGACCCCGGAGCCGATGTCGCGGGTCTTTCCGCGGTCACCCTGCGCGCCCTGGGTGCCGCCGTGCTGCACCGCCGCATGTACCCCCCGGAGCACCCGATCGCGTCCCGGGCGCTCACCAGCCTGTCGCTGTACCTGGAACGCCTCCTGTCCCGGGTGGAGGAGTGGCGCCTGGCGCTGGTCGGCTCGAAGCTCATGGCCGGCGGCCACCCGATCGACGAAGGGGCGGAAGGCTCCCTGCCGTTCCTCGACGGCCTGAAGGCCCGCGGCATCGAGACGATCGCCTTCAAGCGCGGGCTCGACGTCGAGGAGCTGCGTCGCTTCATCTCGCTGATGATCCTCGACCCGAAGTGGTTCGCGGGAACGTCGCTCCAGGACCTGATGGCGAAGGAGGGGATCCGATCGATCGAGGCGGGGCGGCTCGTCCTGGACGACCCCGTCGAGGCCGACCGGGTCAAGGTGGTCCGGGACGAGACCGGGCCGGAGCTGTCCGAGGCGTACGACAACGCTCTGGCGTTCATCGAGGAGGCGGCCGGCGCCCTGCACGAGGGCCGCCGCATCAGCATGGAGGACGCCGAATCGTTCGTGCGCCTGGTCGCCTCGCAGATGCAGCAGGACCGCTCACCGTTCCTGATCCTGACCGCCCTGAAGGCGCATCACGCCTATACCTTCACGCACATCATCAACGTCTGCATCCTGACCGTGGCGCAGATCGAGGCGCTGGGAGGGGCGCCGCAGGCGCTGCGGGAGTTCGGGCTCGCCTCGATGATGCACGACATCGGCAAGACGCTCCTGCCCGGGGAGATCCTGAGCAAGCCGGGCAAGCTGACTCCCGAGGAGTTCGCCCTCGTCCAGCGTCATCCCCAGGACGGCGTCCACATCCTGCGCGAGACGCCCGGCGTCCCGGACCTGGCCCTGATCGTGGCGCTGGAGCACCACATGCGGTACAACCACGGCGGCTACCCGCACAGGCGTCACCCGCGGCCGCTCCACCCCTGCAGCCTGATGACCAACCTCGCCGACACCTACGACGCCATGCGCAGCCGGCGCGCCTACCAGGAGGAGTTTCCGCCCGAGAAAGTGGCCGCGGTGATCAGCGAACGCGCCGGGACCGACTACCATCCCCAGCTCTCCCTCGCCTTCCTGCAGCTGATGGGCGCGTACCCGCCGGGCACGCGCGTCCGCCTGGACACCGGCGAGGAGGGCGTGGTCGTCCGGGTGAACCCGGGGAACCCCTATCGCCCGGTCATCCGTATGCTTCGCGACAGCAGCGGCGGGCTGGTGAGACGGCTGGAGATCGTCGACCTGATGGACAAGGAGAAAGTCGGCGGGCATTTCGCCCGGAACGTCCTGGGCTCGATCAAGAGCCAGCCGAGGCCGCAGCCCGGCGGCTAGAGGTTGTGCCCGCGCCGGCGATCGGGTCCCGGGGCGATGCTGGCGATCCCCTGGCTGATGGCGTAGCGCGTGAGCCCGGCGACGTTGTGGATCTCGAGCTTGTCCATAATCCGGGTGCGGTGGTTCTCGATCGTCTTCACCGACAGGACCAAAAGACCGGCGATCTCCTTGTTGGTGTGCCCCTCGGCGATGAGCTGAAGGATCTCGCGCTCGCGCGGCGTCAGAACGTCCATCATCCCCTGTCGCGACTTGGCGTGCGGCTTCTTCAGGTACCCGTCCACGACCTTGGTGGAAATGGCGGGATGCAGATAGGTCCCCCCCGCCTTCACCGCGTGGATCGCCTCGATCAGATCGGAGGAGACCGACTCCTTCAAGAGGTAGCCGCGCGCCCCCGCCTTGAGGAGCGAGTAGACGTACTCCTCGCTGCTGTGCATCGTCAGGGCGACGATCTTGACCTCGGGGATCTCCTTGGCGATGCGTGCCGTCGCCTCCAGCCCGTTCATGCGCGGCATGCTGACGTCCATGATGACCACGTCGGGGCGGAGCGCCATCGTCTTGCGCACCGCCTCGCGCCCGTCGGCGGCCTCGCCCACCACCTCGATGTCGGGCTCGGTGTCGAGGATCGCCCGCAGCCCCTGCCGCACGATGGCGTGATCGTCCACCACCAGCACCCGGGTCCTCTTGCCGCTGTTCATGCCGGGCCCTCCTGGGACGGCCTGCCCTCCGCCGCCCGGTGCGGAAGGTTCACCTCCAGGCGGGTGCCGCGGCCTGGACGCGAGATGATCGTCAGCCGGCCGCCGGCGCGCTCGATGCGCTCCCGCATCCCCAGGAGACCGAGGCCGTGCGGGCGATCGCCGTTCTGCTTCATGCCGACCCCGTCGTCGACGACCACCGCCTTGACGGTGCCGTTCATCCCGGTCAGGCCGATCCGCACCTGCTGCGCCCGGGCGTGGCGGACCACGTTGGTCAGCGCCTCCTGGAAGAAGCGGAACAGCAGCGTCTTGAACTCGCTGCGCGCCGGTCCGCCGCTGCCATCCGCCTGGATGTCGACCGGGATACCGGTGCGGCGCGCGAAGTTGTTGGCGTACCAGCGCAGCGCCGGCACCAGGCCGAGCTCGTCGAGCATGACGGGCCGCAGGTCCATCGAAATGCGCCGTGTGTCGTCGATGGTCCTCAGGATCACCGCCTCGGTCTCGCGGATCGCCCTGCGCACCTCCGGCGCGGCCTCCCGGGTCAGATCGCCCAGCAGTCCGAGGTTGATCTTGGCGGCGGTCATCGACTGCGCCAGCTCGTCGTGCAGCTCGAGCGCGATCCGCCGGCGCTCCTCCTCCAGCCGTCTTTCCAGGCTCTCCGACACCGCCCGCAGGTCGTTCTGCTTGTGATTCAGGTCCTCGATGACCCGGGCCCGCCTCACGGCGTGGCCGATCTGCTCCGCCAGGATCGAGAAGTAGGCCAGGTCCTCGTCGTCGAACGCCGCGGGCCGCAGCGATTCCAGGCGGAAGGTGCCGAGGATCCTCCCCCTGCTGCGCATCGGGATCACCAGGGCCGAGCGGGCCTCGGGCCAGTAGGCGCAGACCTCGGGGTGGCGAACCAGGTCGTCGATCCGCACGGGCGCCCCGGAGTGCAGCACCCGCGCGCTCAGGGCCGAGCGGTGCGGGCGCGACGGGAAACGATACCCCATGTATCGTGCCCCACCCGGTCCCGCGACGCCGGCCACCACGAACTCGCGCGAGCCCTCCTCCAGGAGGGCGATGACCGCCCCGTGCGCCCGGGTTGCCAGCCGCACCATCCGGGTGAGGCGCGGCAGGAGGATCGACAGCCGCTCCTCGGAGGAGATCGCCCGGCCCGCCTTGTTCAGGAGCAGCAGGTCGCTCCGTCGTTTGGCTTCGATCTCGCGGTTGAGCGAGCTCTTCAGCACCTCGCCGATGAGACCCGCCAGCGCCTTCGCCAGCTCCAGGTCGCGGGCCCCCATCTGAAACGCCCGTCCGCCTCGATCGGCAAACAGGAAGCCGATCGGCCCGTTCTGGCCGCGCAGCGCCGCTCCGAACAAGGTGGTCATCCTGTCCCATCCGAGATGGCAGCGCCGCCGCCCCGGGCCTACCCCCGCGTCTGCGTACTGCAGACCCTGCCGCCGCATGAGGACGCGCCCGAAGGCGCAGCGGCGCAGCGGCATTCCTTCCGGAGCGACGCGCGCCGGGACGCGCCCATGCCAGGCCAGCCGGCGCAGCCGCCGGTCCTTGCCCAGGAGCCAGATCTCGGCCCGGCGAAACTCCATGGTGCGGGTGAATTCACCCAGGATGCGGGCGCCGATCTCCCCGGGCTTCGCCTCCGAGGACGCCAGGAGGGAGATCTTGTAGAAGGCGCGCATCCGGGTCAGGTCACGCGCCAGGCTGCGCTCGAGATCGCGCTTCGACCGATGGTCGGCGATCGACGACAAGACGCTGGAGGGGCTGAGCGGAAGCGGTCCTCCCCGCCCGCCGCGAAGGCCATCGGCGCCGACTTCAAATCTGGTTACGGTTTGCTTTCTCAGCAAACTATCCGCCGCGATCAGGAGTGTTTCGTCGGACAATTGTGTCCACAGGGGGGCCGGAAGTCAAGAGCGGGCGAACACCGCCGCGATGCGCCGCGCCGCCCGCCCGTCCCACAACGGGATCGCTTTCGGGCGCGGCGCCGGAGCGCGCAGGATCCGCCGGGCGGCCGCCACGATCCTGCCGGTGTCGCTGCCGACCAGACGGTTCGTCCCCCGCGTCAGGGTGATCGGACGCTCGGTGTTGTCACGCAGCGTCAGGCAGGGCACCCCCAGAATCGACGCCTCCTCCTGGATCCCACCGGAATCGGTCAGGACCAGCCTCGCCCTTTTCTGGAGATGGAGAAAATCGAGGTATCCGAGCGGCTCGACCAGGCGCAGCCCCCGCGCAGCGGCCGGCCCGCCGCCCCTGGCAGGCGCCACCCGCACCCCGAGCGACTCGATCATCTTGAGCGTGCGCGGATGGATCGGGAAGATGATCGGCAGGTCGCGGGCGATGACCTCGAGGGCCGCGAAGATCCGCCGGAGGGCATCGGCATCGTCCACGTTCGACGGACGGTGCAGGGTCAGAAGAGCGAACGGCGGCGCCACCCCCAGACGGCGCATGACATCGGAGGAGTCGGCCCGCGCCAGGAAGCGCCGGAGCGTGTCGATCATCACGTTGCCCACCCGGTGGATCCGGCGCGGCGCGACACCCTCCGCGATCAGGTTCCGGTCCGCGTCCGCGCCGGTGGTGAACAGCAGATCGGAGAGCGCGTCCGTGACGATCCGGTTGATCTCCTCCGGCATCGTGCGA
>QHXY01000332.1 GCA_003223145.1 Acidobacteriota bacterium | reverse complement strand
TCCGACATCGGCCAGGATCATCGGGAGACAGAGAATGCCGACCAGGGCGATCAGGACGATCATCAGCCTGCGTGAGGCGCGCTGCTCGGTCGATTCGGCTTTGCTTCGGGCCCGCTGGACGATCCAGGAGCTGTAGATCCCCGCGATGATGAACAACGCGGCGATCGAGACGTTCGTCACCAGATCCAGCACCTCGTGAGGAAGAGAGACGACCCGGGAGTAGCCGAGCAGGGTGAACAGTGAGATGAACTGGCTGACCAGATAGGTCCCCCAGATGCCGACCTTCCAGCCGCGCTTCAGGGGTGCCCCGCCGCCGTCACGCGCCTCCACGAAGGTTGTGTGCATGATCAGGGGCGGGAACAGAAAGACGAGAAGGTGCAGCGCGACTTGAAAGGGCCACGGCCGGATGCGGGGGTCGAGCGAGGCCAGGAGCAGCAGCAGGTTGACCGCGAACCAGGCGAAGCTGACGAACACGATCGCGCCGCCCACCAGGTCGAAGGAGCGGCGGGCCCCGCACCCGGTGATCTGCTGCCCGGCCCACCCCGCCTTGCCGAACTCGCTCAACCAGAAGATGAAGATGGCGCCGTAGGAGAACAGGCCAACGGTGAAGACCAGCAGGCTGACCAGAGGCAGGATGCTCATGGCCGTGAAGATACCCCATTCTCCTGCCCGGTCAATCATGACCTGGGCGGACGGCGGTACTTTCCGCTGGACGGCGTGTATCCGGGGTCAAGCGGCGGCGTGACTCGCTGCCGGACAGGACCCCTCAGGTTGTACAATACGGGGCGCCAACGACATGCCGGGTGGGCCACTGCACCCGCTCGCTTTTCGGGGAGCGCCGGACCGGGACCAACGGACGGGTGCCTCTCGCGGAGATTCGTGCTGATGTTCAAGCGTATGGTCGTCATGCTCGTCGCGATGGCGGCGTTGATCTCGATCATCGGCTTCGTGAAGTTCCGGCCGTTCCAGGCCTCGACCGGCGGCGCATCCTACCAGCCACCACCCGAGGCGGTCACCACGATCATCGCTCGGCAGGAGATGTGGCAGGGGAGCCTCGGCGCCATCGGCACGGTCGTGGCGGTCAACGGCGTCACGGTCAGCGCCGATCTGCCCGGCGTGGTCCAGAAGATCGTGTTTGAGTCGGGGGACCGGGTGGCCGCCGGCGCGGTGCTCGTCCAGCTCGACACCCGGCAGGAGGTGTCGCAGCTGGTGGCCGCGGAGGCGAAACTCGAGCTGACTCGCCTGAACCTCGAACGCGTCCGCGGTCTCAGGGGGGAAGGCGTCACCTCGCAGGCGGACTTCGACACCGCCGACGCGGAGCAGAAACAGGCGCAGGGGATCGTCGGCGAGATCCGCGCCACCATCGAGCGCAAGACGATCCGGGCCCCGTTCCCCGGGATTCTCGGCATCCGCCAGGTCAATCTCGGCCAGTATCTGAAGAGCGGCGATCCGGTCGTGCCGTTGCAGTCGCTCGACCCGATCTACGTCCACTTCGACGTCCCGCAGCAGGAGATCGGCCGGATGAAGGTCGGGGGAGAGGTGCGAGTGACCGCCGAGGGCATGGCGGGCGCCGAGCTCGCGGGGCGGATCACCGCGATCGACTCGATCATCGACGAATCGACCCGCAACGTCCGGGTCCAGGCGACGCTCGACAACCGCAAGGGACGCCTGCGGCCGGGCATGTTCGTCACGTCGCGCGCAATCCTCGACGCCTCGGACCAGGTCGTGGCGCTTCCGGCCTCCGCCATCAGCTACGCGCCGTTCGGCGATTCCGTGTTCATCGTCGAGGACGTGAAGGGGCCGGACGGCAAGACCTACCGCGGGGCGCGCCAGCAGTTCGTCAAGCTGGGAGGGGCGCGGGGCGATCAGGTTGCGGTGATCTCGGGGATCGCTCCGGGAGCCGAGGTCGTGACCTCGGGCGCCTTCAAGCTCCGCAACGGCGCGGCGGTCCAGGTGAACAACGCCGTCCAGCCCGCCAATGAGCCGCGGCCCACGCCCGAGGACAACTGATGAAGCTCACGGATCTCTTCATCAGACGACCGGTCCTCGCGGTGGTCGTCAATCTCATCATCCTGATCGCCGGCCCGCAATCGGTCCGCACGCTCGCCGTGCGGCAGTACCCGCGCAGCGACATCGCCGTGATCAGCGTCTCCACCGTCTACGTCGGCGCCGGTGCCGACTTGGTGCGCGGCTTCATCACGACGCCGCTCGAGCGCGTCATCGCCAGCGCCGACGGCATCGACTTCATCGAGTCGTCCAGCGCCCAGGGCCAGAGCACGATCACCGTGCACCTGAAGCTGAACTACGACACCAACGACGCCCTCACCCAGATCCAGGCCAAGGTCGCGCAGGTCCGCAACACCCTGCCACCCGAGGCGGAGGCGCCGGTGATCGACGTCCAGACGGCGGACAGCCAGATCGCCGCGATGTACATCGGCTTCTCGTCGGAGGCGCTCGATCAGAACCAGATCACCGACTACCTGA
>QHXY01000333.1 GCA_003223145.1 Acidobacteriota bacterium | reverse complement strand
GCGAACGCCGCCGCGGCGGCCGGCGTGACGCTGCACAGCGTGCAGACAGCCGGCCTGTCCTCGGCATCGTCGACCGAGCTCCGCGCCTCGGTTCGCCGCTCCAACGCCATCGAGACCATCGCCCTGAACACCGGCGGGACCGCCTCGACCTCCAACGATCTCTTCAAGGCGCTGCACGAGGCCGAGGTCGCGAGCCGGGCCTTCTACGTCGTCGGCTACGCCCCGGACGGGCCACCCGACGGGCAATATCACACGGTCCAGCTGCGCGTCAGGAAAAGCGGCGCGCGCCTCCGCTGGCGCCGGGGCTTCACGCGTCTTCTTCCGCATCAGGCCCGCGAGCACGCCGTGCAGGCGGCCTACCTTCTTCCGGAACTGTACGCCGATCTGGGCGTCGAGCTGACGCTCATCCCGGGACCGGCCGAGGGCGCCGGCCGCGTGGCCGATCTGGTCATCCATCTGCCACCCGGCCGCGCCCTGTTCGTGCCGCAGGAGGGAGGCCCGACCGCCCGGATGGAGGCCGGCTTCGTGGTGATCGACGCGACCAACCACGAGACCCTGCGCGCCGCCCGGGAGGCTCACATCGCGCTCGGGGCGCGAAAGGACCCGGTGCCGCCGGGTGTCGATTTCTACAGCCGCATCCATCTGCCGCGGGCGGGCCAGACCATCACCGCGGTCGTCTCCGATCTGTCCAGCGGAGCGCTGGGGGCGGCGCGGCTCGAGGTCCCGGAAGCCGATAAGGCTTCACGGGTGGTCGGACTCTCGATCTACTCCATGGCGGAAAAGAGCCTATGGGTCGAGATCCCCGCGGGTGCGGGGGCGACCCCTGCCTCCGATCGGCCGGCGGAGTTCAGCCTCGGACCGGCGCTCAAGACCACCTTCTCGATCGGCGAGCCGCTGGCGTGCGGGTTCCGGCTTGCGGGGCCGGCGGCCGGTCCCGCGGTCCGCATGGTGATCAGAAACGGCGAGCGGGTCGTACGCAGCCTCCCGGTCGACCAATCAGAAACGGGTGAGGTCATCGGCCCCGGGGCGGGCGCGGGGGCGATCAAGATGGGGCTGGTCGTCGAGGACCTGCCGGCGGGAGACTACGTTCTGGCGGTCCAGGCCACCGCGGAGAATCCGGAAGGCCCTGACCTGGCGGCGATCCCGTTCCGTCTGCGCGCTCCATTCGCGGAACCGGGACGCCCGTCCGGAAGCTGATCATTCCGCCGGCGATCAGGGCTCGCTTTTTTCCTGCTTCTTCTTCGCGACCCACTGTCCGCTGGTCGCCTCACCGCCCGACAGGATGAAGTTCTGCCATGTTCCGCGGAGGGTGCGTCCGTCGGGGGCAAGGATCCCCTCGAGGTCGGAGGAGCGCCCGAGCTTCGAGTCGATACGGTGCAGGAGCACCTTGCCGTCGACGAAAGTTCCCTGCAGGCTGCCCTTCCACCCGCCTTCCAGCGTGTACTCGCCCACCAGCAGGGTGCCGGATTGCCGGAGCTGGAAGAGTCCCTTGTCCCCGCTCGGGAGATAGGTCACGTCCCAGGCTCCGGTCAGCGCCTCGGTGTCCGAGGGCAGCGTCTTGCGAAGCCGGCTGATGCGTTCGCTCAGAAGCTCGATGCGGGCGTGCGCGTCACGGATGTCGTCCCGGATCCGGCGTGTCTCCTGGCTGAGTGCCGCGACCTCCTGCTCGATCTTCTGGATCTCGTTCTCCCGCTGCTGCATCAGCGCGGGGTCCGCGTCCGCCCGCCCTTCCACCATGCCATCGAGGTCGTCGTACAGACGCTGCAGCCGGCCACGGGCCTCCTCGCGGGCCCGGGCCTGGTCGCCGTAGCGCTGCAGGGCCTCGTCCAACCGGCGCTGCTCGATCTCGAGCTGCACCTTCAGACTGTAGATCGCCGCCAGTTGCTCTTCGGGTCTTTTCAGGTCTTGCGCGGAAGCCCCCGGCCCCCACGCCAGGAGGGCGGCGAGCGCCGCTGCGCCACCGGCCAGGACGGGACCACTCATGTGCGTTCCCTGGCGCGCGCCGGCTCCAGGAGGGCCTCGGCGATCCGCACGGCGTTCTGTGTGGTGCCGCCCGCCAGGTCGTCCATGACCGCCCAGACCCAGAAGGACGAGTCGCCCCAGCTCCGCCGCACCCCCGCGACTAGGACACCGGTCTCTCCCGCCCGTTCGACCGGCGTGATCTTGTCGCCGCGCCGCGCCAGGCGCACGTCGTCGCTCCCCTTGAAGCATTCGAGCAGGTCCTCGCGGCTCCTGCCGTTCTCGAGGACCAGGTGCACCATGGCGGCATGGCCGTGAAACACCGGTGTCTGCACCACCTGCAGGGCCAGCGAGTAGCCGCCACCCGTGATCCCCATGATCTCTCCTTCCAGACCGGGACGGTCCTCGCCCGGCGTCCGGCCCTCCTCCTGCAGCCAGGCGGGGAGCACATTGAAGGCCAGCTGGCGCCCGAAGATCTCCTTCGGCATCTCCTGGAAATTCATCAGACTGATCGCCTGCTGGTGCAGCTCGTCGATCCCCGCGGCATCGTAGTGGGAGGCCGGCTGCAGCACCACGGCATCCGCCTCGCGCAGGCCGCCGTGTCGACGGATGGGCGCCAGAAGCGTCGAGAGCAACTGGGAGACGGGGTGCGGCGTCGCGATCACCCCGGCGCCTCCGGGAATCGCCTCCGGGTTCACCGACGCGTTCACGACCGGCACCTCAGGCGGGGAGTTCGCCGCCCCGGTCAGGTCGATGGCGACAAACCCGGCTCGCCCGGCCCAGTCGAGGTACCGCGCGCCCTCCTCACGAGCGCCGCACAGGAACGCGATATCGAGCTTCCCCAGCGTCTCGAAGTCGGGCGAGCTGACCAGCATCGCCTCGCCGGCATAATCGGACAGGTTTGCCTCGGGGTCGCTGCTCGAGGTGTACAAGCGGACGGAGGCCGTCGGGAACGATCGGGCGACGAGATGGTCCTTGACGGCCTTGCCGCGGAGCGTCGTCGCGTCGAACAGCGCAACGTGGGCCCGGCGGCGGAATCGAGCCACTTCAGGGACGGCCATCACGTCCTCCGGCCGGGACGACCCGCGGCTCCTTCTGCCCCGCCGGGCGCAGGCGCGGGACCAGCCCCGAAAGCAGATAGGCGAAGCTGAGAAACAGCGCGACCGCACTAGGATACCCGGCGATCGCGAAATAGACGAGGGCGACCAGGATCACCACGATCCACGGTACTCGCCGGCGCAGGTCGATCTCCTTGAATGAGCGGTAGCGCACCTTGCTGATCATCAGCACCGACAGCGTGACGACCAGGAACATCACCAGGAAGGCCGTGATGGGGTCGGCCACCCGCCCGGGATCGTAGTAGACACAGGCGGCGATGGCGCACGCGGCCGCGGGCGTCGGCAGCCCCACGAAATAGCGCTTGTCCTGCATCGGGGCCTGGATGTTGAAGCGCGCCAGCCGCGCCGCGCTCGTTGCCAGGTACAGGAACGGCGCCAGCGAGAAGGGCTTCGGAAGCGCCGAGAGGGCCCAGACGTAGGCCAGGAGCGCCGGCGCGATGCCGAACGAGATCACGTCGGCGAGCGAGTCGAATTGCACGCCGAAATCGCTGGTCGTCCCGGTCAGGCGCGCCACCCAACCATCCAGCCGGTCCAGGAGGGCCGCGATGAACAGCGCGATCGCCGCCCACTCGAACTCGCCCTGGATGCTGCGGACGACGGCGATGTAGCCGCAGAGAAGATTTCCCGTGGTGAACAGGCTCGGGATGAGATAGGCGCCGCGCCGGAAGCGCGCCCGGTCCTTGAACCCGCCACGCCCCCTCATGCCGGGACCCTTGCGCCGGCCCGGCTCGCGGGGCCCGCCGCCTCGACCGCGGCCTCGCGCGCCATGACGGTCACGCCACCCCTGACCCGGTCGCCCGTCGTGACCAGGGGCTCGAGACCAGGCGGCAGCAGCAGGTCGGTGCGCGAGCCGAAGCGGATGAGGCCGATCCTCTCGCCGCGCCGCACCACATCGCCCGGCCTCACCGTGCAGACGATGCGCCGGGCCAGCACTCCCGCCACCTGCGTCACCCCGTAATCGCCTGCCTCCGCTCGGATGATGAGGTGGTTGCGCTCGTTCTCAGAGCTCGCGCGCACCTGCCAGGCCGGGTGGAAACGCCCCGGCGTATGGCGCGCCTCGCGCACCACGCCGGAGACCGGCGCCCGGTTGATGTGGCAGTCCAGCAGGGAGAGAAAGACGGACACGCGCGTCCCTTCAGGAGCGCGCCGGATCTCGGTCACGCGGCCGTCGGCCGGCGACACCACCAGGCCCTCCTCCTCGGGAGGAAGGCGCTCGGGATCACGAAAGAAGAACATGACGAATAGGGCGAGGAGAACGATCGGCACGACACCCCAGGAACCGAGGGTGAATCCGAGAACGAGGCCCGCGATCATCAGGGCCACCAGGAACGGGACCGCCTGCACCGCCACCGGCACGCCTGTCCCTCCTTGAAAAAAGGGCGCCGCTCCGGGCGCCCCCCTCCGCCACGTTGGAGCCGACCCGGGCGAGCCTAGGACCTGACGCCGGCGCTGCTCGTGCGCTCCATGTGATGCCGCAGGATGGCCTCCATGCGGTCCTTGAGGAACAGCTTTTGCTTCTTGATGTTGATGCTTTCCAGCCGCTCGGAGTCGTTGAGGATGGCCTTGCCCTGAAGTTCCTGAAGCCGGTTCTCACAGCTGGCATGCTCGGCCAGCAGCTTTCGATATTCCTCATGGCTCTCCGAAAGCGTCCGTTTCAGGTCCTCCTGGATATGCACCATCTGCCTAGACCTCCTGATTTTAAAGGGCGTTCGAGCGAAGGTGGAAAAGGCTCACGCGTCCACATTTTAGGGGTAAGTCTACCATCCCCGATCCCTCCGCGCAAGGAGGAATCCGGTGGAAATGCAGATGCCGGGCAATGGGGCTCATGGAGCCGCGCGCGGCTCGACGCGCAGCCACATGACAATCGCGTCCTCGTGGGTATCGGTGTAGTACTGCTTGCGGCGTCCGATCGGGACGAACCCCGCCTTGCGGTACAGGGACAGGGCGGCCTGGTTGCTCGGCCGGACCTCGAGCGTCACCTCACGGCATCCCTGCGAGGCGGCGTGGTCAATCAGGAATCTCAGGAATCGGGTCCCCACCCCCCGCGCGCGGTACACGGGGTGGACGGCGATGTTGTTGATTTTCACTTCCTGGTCGACGATCCAGAGGCAGGCGAACGCGATGACCGTGGTCAGCTCACGCGTCCGGGCGACGAACAGACTGGCATACGGGTTCTCCTGGAGCTCGTAGCGAAACGAGGACTCGCTCCAAGGCGTCGGAAACGACAGGTTCTCGATCTCGACGACACCCGGGATGTCCTCGAGGGACATCGACATGATCGAGAAGGCTCCCAGGCGCTCCCGCCCCCTGCGACTCTTGGCGATCATGGCCTGGCCGCCTCCGCGTCCGATG
This sequence comes from Acidobacteriota bacterium, assembly GCA_003223145.1. GTDB lineage: Bacteria > Acidobacteriota > Polarisedimenticolia > Gp22-AA2 > Gp22-AA2 > Gp22-AA3. The sequence goes on along the minus strand of QHXY01000333.1, from coordinate 3,313 downwards.
GACGCACGTAGCTGGGGCGCAGCGTGCCGGGTCGGTAGGATTCCCCTGCGCGGAGGGTCCGGCATCCCCAGAGAGCGACCGGCGCGGCCAGGAGCGGCTCGCACTCGCGCTCCCGGATGTCCAGCCCCGCCTCACGGGCGGCTTCCAGCACCGCCGCGGCACCGTCTCCCGCCACGACCGTCCCCGGGGACAGGTCGGGCAGGAGGCCCGCCGGTCGCAGCGAGCGCTCGGGTCCTTCGCGCAGCGGTTCCCCGTCCTCGAACCGGAACAGCGCGGCGTAGACCTCACCCCGTCCGGCGGTGATGGAGACGCACAGCCTCTGCGGCTCCGGCTGTCCGCCGACCAGGACGGCGCGGGCCAGCGCTTCGAGCGTGGACAGCCCGCCCAACCCCACGTTCAGGGAATAAGCCAGCCCCTTGGCGGTCGCCATGCCGATCCGGACCCCGGTGAAGGATCCGGGACCCACGGTCACGGCGATCCCGGACAGGTCCTGGAGAGCGACGCCTGCGCCGGCGAGCATCGAATCGACGCGGGACAGAAGGTCGCGCGCATGCCACCCCCGCTCGTCGAGGCGCGCCCGGGCGATCACCTCCCCCGGGCACGCCAGCGCCGTGCTGCCCGGGCTGGTCGCGGTGTCGATCCCCAGGACACAGACTGAGCTCATGATGGCTCATCCGGCGGCAAGACCGCCCCGGCGCAGGAATTCCGTGACCTGCGTTTCCTGATGATCCCACTCGAGGAGAAAGACGGCCCCCACCTCATAGCGCCTCGTCTGGCCCTCGATCTCCTCGATCCGCACGATGCGCGCGCGCAGCGTCACCCGCGCCTGATCGCGCCCGTCCTGGCAGACGATGATCACCTCATCGCCGATGGCGTACGGCGTGTCGCTCTCGAACAGCAGGCCGCTGCGGCTGATATTCAGCGGCTCATGGCGATCCTCCTGCGGCGCCTGCGCCGACGGATCGGCCGGCGTCACCCGGATCCTCACCTGCTGCCGCGACACGTCGAACCGGATGTAGTTCCGGCGCTCGCGGTAGTAGACCCCGACGGCGTTGCCGCCGCGCGCCTTCGCCTGATGCATCGCCTCCTCGGCGCGGCGCACCAGGCGATCGGCGATGGCGGCGTCCTCCGGGTACTTGGCCATGCCGATGGTGACCGTCATGGCGATCGGGCGCCCGTCGATGTCCCGGCGCAGGAAGTGCCGCTCCATCTCTTTACGAACTCTTTCCGCGACCAGGAATGCTCCCATGCGCTCGGTCTCCGGCAGGATCAGCGCGAACTCTTCGCCGGCCAGCCGCGCGGCCATGTCGATGTCGCGGATCTTGTTCTTGATCAGGATCGCCACCTCGCGCAGCAGGACGTCTCCGACCAGCTCACCGTGCCTCTCGTTGATCTCGCGGAAGTCATCGATGTCCAGGTACAGCACCGTCAGGTCGAGGCGGTAACGCTTGGCCCGCCGGATCTCCTTCTGCAGGGCCGACAGGAACTGCCGCCCGTTCCAGAGACCGGTGCGCGCGTCGATCGGCGAGGACGGGTCGGGCCGGTCCGCGAGCGACAGGTCGATGAGGCGCGGGCTGGTGAGCTGCCGGTTGACGTTGACGAAATAGTCGAGCACCGCCACACGCAAGCCGAGGTCGCGCTGCAACGACTGGCCGAGCGCGCGCCTGTGCTTGAGGATCTCCTCCCAGTGGCGCCGCGCCTCCGACTCTTCGAACGCCAGGCCCGTGAGGATGAGCAGGAGCGCCGCGTACACCTGGATCCCGCTCTGGGTTCGGATCTGCTCCAGTCGCCGCAGAATGCGCTCTTCGTTGTGGGCGTCCTCGCGCAGGATTTCGGTCAGCTCCTCACGGTAGCGCGCCGCCTCCTCGAGCGTGATCATGCCGTCAGGTTCCCGCCCCGGGGAGCAATGAGGCCCGCCAGGAGCCCGGCGACGCGCAGCCGGACCTCCGGCTCGAAGACGACCGCCGCTTTCCAAGGCGCCGCACCCGGCACCGGCCCGTCGCTGACCCGGTAGACGCGGGCCGGGATGATCAGGACGGCGGGGCGCGCGACCGGCGGCCGCAGCGCGAGGACAATCTCCGCTCCGGGATCGAGTCTCTCTTTGAGGCTGAGGAGCGCGCCCCCCAGCGACATATCCTCCACCACAGTCTCGGATTCGACCCCGTCCCGCCGCAGCCCGGCTGCGATCGCGGGTCCCACGGGTGATCGGGGATGCCGCCGGCGCTCCGGCCGGTGCAGCGCCGCTCCGGTGCCGGCGCGCCGGGCCTCTTCCACCGAACGCCTGGCGCTGTCTTCGAGGAGGCGAGCGTTCGCGCCCGAGCCTTGGCCCACCGCCACCCCCGCCCGCCACCCGCAACCGGTGGCCTTCACGAGCGTGGCGCGGAACCGTTCGGCCGCCCGCAGCCCTTCCCTCCCTCCGGTGCACGGCAGAAGGACGATGAGATCCGCGGGCGGGGCGCCCGCCACGTAATCCACGTCGCGCGTGCCGGCGCGCAGCGCGGCGAGGGCCGGGCCGAGCGTCTCAGTCGAAAGACCGCCCGGGAGATCCGTAGAGAGCACTACGACCGCCAGCGGCCGCCCCGAGCGCTCGGCGCGCCGGGTCTCGAGCCGCTGCGCCTCCTGAAGGGTGGGCGCGGCGACCCCATCCCCCGGCCCCTCCGGTTCGGGCGGGACGCTCCCCTCCTGGCGGAAGACCGGCTCGCGCAGCCTCCCCCCCGCCTCGTGCAGCAGATCGCATGATGCGACCGCAAAACCCGGGTCCCTCCCGAGAAGATCAGCCAGGAGCCTGCGGCGGCCGTCGATCGCCAGGACGATCTCACGGGCCTGGGGTTCGGCGCAGTCGATGTCCGCGGAGACACTGAGGACGGCCCGGAACGCCTCGAGGGAATGACGCGCCCCGAGGGCCGCGATCGACTCGGCCAGACGATCGCCGCGCGCGGCGGGGTCGCCGAGGACCTCCCGGATGTCGTCCTGGACGGCGCGTCTCAGGTCCCGCGGGCCCACTGTCCCCCTCTGCGCGTATCCCGGCGATGTTAATGACTCGCTCCCGTGGTGTCAACAAACGGCGGGCCCGGGTAGCCCGGTCACCGCGCCAGTGGGGCGTAATCCGTCGGATCCGAGGCCCTGCAGCGGCGGGGGGAAAAGATTTTGACAATTCCTTGACTGCGCCTTATATTACGGATAGGTCTTTTGAAATTGAGGAACGCATGGCCTACCAAAGAGATACATCACATTCCCCCACCCGAGACGCGCTGCCTGAGCGGGAGGTGAAACCGGTGCCCACGGGCCAAGACATCGTCCAACTGATCGGGAG
>QHXY01000331.1:8869-9246 GCA_003223145.1 Acidobacteriota bacterium | reverse complement strand
GACCAGGGCGGCGGAACCGCCGATCTCTCCTGGACGCCCGGTTTCGACCAGACCGCCGATCAGGACGTGACGTTCCGAGCCGACGATGGCGCGGGATCCGCCGCCACGACCACCACGCGGATTCGCGTCGGAGGCGTCACCTCCATGGTCGTGGAAGGCGACGCGGGCGACTACATCACGGGCGGCAGCCGATACGCCTTGAGCACGACGGACGCCGATCTGATCGGCAGAAGCATCGTCTTTAGCAACGTCACTCTGGCCATCGCGCGGCTGTCCTTCCGATCGAACCGCATCGGCTGGCAGATGGAGATCGCGGGGCCCGATGGACAGCTTCCGGCTCCCGGCATCTACGAGAACGTCGCCGCCGTCGGGCGGCA
>QHXY01000331.1:4096-8849 GCA_003223145.1 Acidobacteriota bacterium | reverse complement strand
TCGCGGGGCCCGATGGACAGCTTCCGGCTCCCGGCATCTACGAGAACGTCGCCGCCGTCGGGCGGCAAGCACCCGGGCAGGCGGGGCTCAACGTCACGGGGCCAGGCCGGGGATGCAACAACGTGACCGGTCGCTTCGTGGTGCTGCAGGCGGACTACGGGCCGTTCGGCTACATCAAGTCCTTCTGGGCCACCTTCGAGCAGCATTGTGAGGGGGGCGCGTCCGCCCTGCGCGGAGAGGTTCGGCTCAACGCGGACCCGCCGGTCTGGATGAAGGCTCCGGGACGGAGCGAGGCATCGGCGGGCCGGCCACTGGTGCTGGGAGTGGCAGGCTTCTCGGCCGGCGGAGGTCGGGTCAACCTGCGCGCCGAAGATCTCCCGCAGGGCGCCGCCTTCGCCGACCGCGGGGATGGGACGGGTCAGTTCGAGTGGACGCCCGGGTCCGCGCAGCTCGGCCCCGTCCGGGTCACCTTCGTCGCGGAGGATGCCCTGGCTCGAACCGATGCGATGGCGACCGACATCACGGTGTATGCCGCGAACGACGACTTCGGCCAGGCGGCCGCCGTCGGAGAATTGCCGTTCAGCACGAAGATCGATCACTTCTGGGCGACCCGGGCGCCCGACGATCCCGACTGCGGATACGCCGGGGAGGCGACCGTCTGGTATGCCTTCACGCCGTCCAGGGACCTGACGGTCGACGTGGACACGCTCGGCAGCGGCACCCCCTATACCACCCTGGGGGCCTTCACCGGCGCGCGCGGGGCCCTGTCCCCTGTGGCGTGCCGCTCGCAGGGGCTGATCAGCTTTCAGGCGAGCGCCGGCGTGACCTATTACCTGATGGCAGGAACTTCCTTGACGGGAGTGTCTCTCGTCGTCTCGGTCCACGTCTCGCCACCCCTGGCCCGCAACGACGACTTCGACTCGGCCACGGTCATCGGAGATCTGCCGTTCAGCGACAGCGTGAATACGCTGCATGCCACCACGGCCGCCGATGATCCGCGCTTCGCGTCCTATTCCTGCACCGACGCCGCCTATACCGTCTGGTACGCCTTCACGCCTGCGACCGATGTGCGTATCGTGGCGGACACCATCGGCAGCGACTTCCGTCCGACCCTCGCCGCCTTTACCGGCGTCCGCGGCTCTTTGCAGAGCGTCGCCTGCGACAACTCGCTCGACGGCCATCAACCTCGCATCTCCTTCACCGCCTTCGCAGGGACGACCTATTACTTCATGATCGGCTCCCTGAACCAGTTCTTCCCGGGAGGGAATCTGGTTTTCAATGTCCAGGGGCTGCCGCCGCTCCAGATCACGATCGGGCTGGATCCGGGCGGGTCCGTGAATCGCCCACGTGGCATCGCCACGATCGGCGGCAGCGTCACCTGCTCGCGGCCGATCGCCTTCGATCTCTCCGTTCTCCTGGAACAGCTGGTCGGGCGGGGCGTGGGCGGAGTGGCCACGGTCCATGTGTCCTGCGCCGCCGAGACGCGCTGGAGCGCCGTCGTCTCGCCGATCGCGGGTCTGCTCCACGCGGGACCGGCGCGAGTGACGGCGAGCGCCAACGCGTTCGACCCGGATACCGGCGAGTCCTTCCTGGCAACGACGAGTGGCGATGTCACGCTGAGACCGCGCCCGGGCCGGCAGCCCCGGGGCACGCGAACGACGGATTAGTCAGAAGGACTCGCATGCTTCAAGGACTCCTCGTCGCCACCGGACGGAGGTCGTGCGTCGGCGTCGCGTTCCTGCTGCTCGCGGCGCTCCCCGCCGCGGCGCAGACGGTCAACGACCCCGGACTTCAAGTTGAGGTCGTCGCCGGCGGCCTGTCGCAGCCGACGACGATGGCGTTCATCGGGGACGGCGACATCCTGGTGCTGCAGAAGGCGAACGGGCAGGTGCGCCGGATCATCGGTGGGGTCCTGCAGCCGGCCCCGGTCTTGGACGTCGGCGTCGGCTCGCTGAGCGAGCGGGGGTTGCTCGGTATCGCTCTGGACCCGGACTTCCCCGTCAACCGGCACGTCTATCTTTATTTGACGGAGAGCTCGACAGGCGCCGACACGGTCGGCGTCCCCGGGCCGGTGGGGAACCGTGTGTACCGCGGCACCTGGGACGGGACGACGCTCGTCAACCCGACCCTGATCCTCGACCTGCCGGTCACTCCCGGCCCCAACCACAACGGCGGCGTCCTCGCCTTCGGACCGGACGGCGCCCTGTACGCCGTCATCGGCGACCAGAACCGGGGCGGCAAGCTGCAGAATCTTCCCAACGGCGCCGCCCCCGACAACACCGGTGTCATCTTCCGCGTCGACACCAGCGGAGCGGGGCTGCCCGACAATCCCTTCTTCAACCCGCTCCTTCCCACCGACCCGATGAACCGGTACTACGCCTACGGCGTCCGGAACTCGTTCGGGCTGACCTTCGACCCATGGGACCGGACGCGCGCGACCCGCAGGGTCAGGGCGATCTGTGGGTGGCTCCAGGGTCGGTCTACCGCGATCCGGAATTCTCCTGGCAGGTTCCGGTCGCCCCGACCGCGCTGGTCTTCCCGGCGAGCCCTCTGGTGGGCTGCGGCCAGCTGCACAACCTGCTGGTGGGCGACAACAACTGCGGCCAGATGTACCGCTTCGTGCCGAACGCCGCGCGCGACGCCCTGACCTTCACGTCGATGGCCCTGCAGGACCGGGTGGCCGACAACTCGGCGGGGATCTGCTCGGCGGAGATGTCGGAGATCCTGTTCGGCGCAGGCTTTGGCGTGATCACCGATCTCGAGAATGGGCCGGACGGGAAGCTGTACGTCGTGTCGCTCAGCAAGGGGACCGTCTATCGCATCGGTCCCAAGCCGGGCGCGTTCCCGGACTCCGACGGCGACGGAGCCGGCGACGCGTGCGACTGCGCCCCCTCGGACGCCGGGGCCTTCGGCGCGCCCGTCGAGGTACCGCGCCTGCGCGTCGCTGGCGCTGCGCCGACGACGATCGGCTGGGACTCGCAGGCGGCCGCCGCCGGAACCGCCACCGCCTACACCACGGTGACGGGCGACCTCGTCTCCCTGAGGACGGATCACGGCTTTCCGTCGGCCTGCACCCTTGCGCAGGGTTCCGCCGCGACGTCACTGACCGAGGCGCGCCCCGACCCGCCGGCAGGCTCGGGGTACTACTACCTGGTTCGTGCCGAGAACACCTGTGGCAACGGCACGTTCGGAGAAGCGGCTCTCGACGCGACCCTGCCACCCGGCTGCCCGTGCAGCGCCCTCGCCGGAGGCGCCCTGATCAGCTTCCGGATTGTGAACGAGTCGCTCACCGTCTGGGTGACGAATGGACCGTTCATCGACCGGGCCAAGCAGCTCCTCGCCACCGGCACGAGACAGATCCCGATCTTCGATACCCTCCTCGACGGCCGGGCCTGCGACCCCCAGTGGACCTGGCACGTCGACCCCCAGAACGTCTCCTTCGCCGACGCCGCCATCGAGCTGTGCGACGGGCTGCCGTCTTACATCGAGGCGAACAAGGCGTACTGGCTCGGGACGGTGGGGTCGTACTGCCCGTGGGCGGCGGTCGTTACGTCGGTGGAAGACCGACGATGACGATACGTGAAATGGATGGGGGTCGGAAGGCGTACACCGTGTCAACACCCGCTGGATCCGTTCTGGACACTGACTCAAACACCTGATCGGCGAGCGTTAAGGAGCGGACGGCCGGAAGAATGCGCGATTCCCGGTCAGGTCCTGTCCAGTCTCCGCGCACCGGGGTCGCGGGATATATGCGCTCCAGCGCAGCGAATATCCGATCCAACGAATGGTCCGGCGCCCTCAACCTCTGGAGTCGCCGGTTGTTGCGGCCGCCGTCAAGCGTTGGTCGTGGAGGGGTCGCGCAGGCGGCACGGGGGTTGCTCTAGTACCGGCAGTCGAAGGAGCCAAACCACCCGCGAGGGTGGGACGGAAAGCCGCGGATCTCTCGGTCGAGAGACAGCCGGGTTGCCGACGCTGATGGCCGTAGCCCTCTCATTGATGAGAAAGGTGAGGCGATGGCGAGCGACCCGGGGACAGACCAGAGAGACGACACGGACTTCTTCATCTGGGGAACGTCCCGCCGGCTGACCTGCCTGTCGTTCATCATCCTCTTCGTCATCAGCCTCGCCCTCTTCTCTCCCGCCTGGGCTGCCGCCCACGGTCAGGCCGGTGTGGCGCCGGATCTCCAGGAGGAGACGCGCAAGGGCTCGCCGGGCCGGAGCGCCCGCCTCGTGGTCACGCTGGAGGGGGCCGACCCCGTCCAGGTGGCCGCACGGGTCACTGAGCTGGGGGGCAAGGTCCACGGACACTTCCCGAATGTCGGCGTCATGGCGCTGGAGCTGCCCCTGGAGGCTGTCGAGGCCCTGGCGGAGACGGACGGCGTCAGGTACGTCGCCCCCGATCGCGAGGTCACGAGTCTGGCGAGCCACATCGATGTCACCACAGGAGCGAACCTGATCTACCCGGGCGCGCTGTCGCCGACCGGCTTTGATGGGAGCGGCGTCACAGTAGCGGTCATCGATTCCGGCATCAATCCCGGGCTCATCGACCTCCTCGACGACGTGACGAAGAAGCGCCGGGTGGTCCAGAGCGTCGACTTTACGGCGAAGGGGAAGATCGACGACCTGTTCGGGCACGGCAGCCACGTCGCGGGAATCATCGTCGGCGACGGCAGCTCCTCTTACACTCTCGGGAAGAATTACACCGGGATGGCTGCGGCGGCCAGCCTGCTGAACCTCAGGGTGCTCGATGAATA
>QHXY01000331.1:0-4038 GCA_003223145.1 Acidobacteriota bacterium | reverse complement strand
GGCGGTCGGGCGCGCCGTTCAGGCGGGCATCGTCGTGGTCGCGTCGGCCGGCAACTTCGGACAGGATCCTTACGGCAACAAGACATACGGCAGCATCACGTCTCCGGGAATCTCCCCGGCGGCCATCACGGTCGGCGCAGTTTACACGCGCGGCACCAACGCCAGGTCGGACGACTTGGTCGCGCCCTTCTCCTCGCGCGGGCCGACGTTGTCGCACTCGACCAATCCGATCACCGGCACCGTGGTCTACGACAATCTGGCGAAGCCCGATCTGGTCGCTCCCGGCGCGCGGATCGTGTCACTCGAGCGCGACAACAATTACCTGGTCACCACCTACCCTGCGATCCACGTTGATGGCACGAAGACCAACAGCCGGTACATGATGTTGAGCGGCACCTCCATGTCGGCCGGCGTGGTGTCCGGCGCCGCGGCGCTGATGCTGCAGGCGAACCCCTCACTGACGCCCAACCAGGTCAAGGCGATCCTGATGTACACCGCCCAGATCATGAACGGGCCGGATCTATTCGAACAGGGCGCCGGGTTGCTGAACGTCGACGGCGCCGTCCGGGTCGCGGCCGCAATGAGCTCGAAAGCTGCCACGGCCGTGGTCGGGCAGAAACTGGTGACCGGGCAGGGTCTTCCCGCGCCGCAGAGCGTCATCGCCGGAGAAACCGTAGCCTGGAGCCAGAGCCTCATCTGGGGCTTCGGGGCTCTCCGGGGGCAGGCGGTCCTGACGACCCAGCAGACGGCGTACACGCAATCGCTCATCTGGGGCATCGGCCGGCTCGATGCCTGGGGGGCAGGCGTCACGTACTACGACGGACTCTACTCCTCCTCGTATGTCGCGTTCGGCGGGAACAACCAGTGGAACTACATCACCTGGGATTCGGGCACGCCGACGGCGTCGGGTCTTATCTGGACGCGGGAGCTCTATGCGTCGGGCCTCATCTGGGGCAATCGGATCATCTCGAGCGATTTCTTCGACTGCTCGAGTTCGAGCCTCATCTGGGGCATCAACGGGTACGGGCGGTACGACGCGGGCCTGATCTGGAGCATCAACGGCGCCGGCCTGATCTGGGGGATGTACTGAGATGAGCGCCCAGATGATGGAACGCGGCAGAAGCGATTTGAAAGCCGACCTGTTCATCGGTGTCGTCGTGGTGAGCGGAGTCGCGGTCGTCGCTTCGAGCCTGCGCCACATCTTCACCGACGGCCTGGAGGCGCGGCACCTGGCGTGGCTCGGCATCGCAGCCCTGACTCTCCTGATCGGGCGTCTCTCGGTGAAGCTGCCGTTCCCCAACTGCCGGGTGTCGTTCTCGGACGCGTTGATCTTCCTGTCCGTTCTGGTCTATGGAGGCGACTTCGGCACGCTGACCGCCGCACTGGACGGCTTCGCTTCGTCCACCCGGCAGAACGGGACCGCTCACAAGAAGGCGTTCAACACGGCCGGAATGGCCCTGTCGGTGCACCTGTCGGCCTGGGTGTTCGCGCGTCTGCTCCCGGACGGCGCGTCGTCGGGTCACGGCCTGTCGCCCGCCGACCTGCTGCTGCCGGTCACGGCGCTGGCGCTCTCGCAATACGTGCTCAACACCGCCCTGGTGGCGACGGCGGTGGCGCTGAAGGACCACGCCTCCTTCCTGGCGACCTGGCTGGAGGCCTCCCCGTGGGCCGCCGCTGCCTATGTGGCCGGCTCCCTGGCGGCGGCCGCGGTCTTCCTGGCCGTGAGGGACCTCGGCGTGCTCCTGGCGTTCGCCGTTCTTCCGTTCCCGTTCCTCCTGCACCTCACGTATCGCGCCTGCCTGGGCCGATTGCTCCGGCAGAAGCAGACGGCGCCGCTGCAGGCGCATCGATAAGGGTCAGCCGGCGTCGCAGGCGTCGTCGAGGCGCGCCTCCGACTCAACAAGAGGATGAGGCGTGCTCGGCAGCGAGGATCAGCAGGGGGCGGGAGGGCCTGAGGGAGCCTTGCATCGACCGGGTTGTCCGCGCAGGAAGGCCGCTCACGCCATGTTCCGCCGCACTGCCGAATCTCGATCGAGCCGATCTCAGGAACACCCGCTCGTCGCGCCGCAGTTCAGACACTTGTAGCACGCCCCGTTCCTCACCATGATGCTGCCGCAGTCGGGGCATGGGGGGGCGTCCTCGTCGGGGCGGAAGGCGAACATGGAGCGGGACGGGTCGGAGCCGGCGGCTCCGACGGAGCCGGGGCCCGGGTTGCCCGGGGTGGCGCCGCGCGGGCCCGGGGTCGTGGTGGACGGGCCGGTGGTGACGACGCGGCTGGTGGCGGTGGGGCCGGAGACGAGGCTGATCGGCACCGGGCCGACGGCGCGTGCGCCGGGGTCGGCCGCCGGGGTCGTCCCCTCCTCCTTCACGTGCACGCCGATCGCCCGCTGCTGGTCCTTGGCCAGGAACTTGGACGCCAGCCAGCGGAAGATGTAGTCGACGATCGACTTGGCGATCGGGATCTCGGGATTGTTGGTGAAGCCCGAGGGCTCGAAGCGGACGTGGCTGAACTTGTCCACCAGGACCTGCAGCGGGACGCCGTACTGCAGCGCCATCGATACGGCGGTGGCGAAGCAGTCCATCAGACCGGAGACGACGCTGCCTTCCTTGGCCATCACCAGGAAGATCTCGCCGGGCTGGCTGTCCTCGTACATGCCGACGGTGACGTAGCCGTCGTGGCCGGCGATGGAGAACTTGTGGGTGATGGCACGGCGCTCGTCGGGGAGGCGGCGGCGGACGGCGCGCGGCTGCCCCTCGACGGTGACACCGACGCCGGGGGCGGCCTCGACCTTGACCCTGGTCTGATCCTTGCTGGTCGAGAGCGGCTGGCTGCGCTTGCAGCCGTCGCGGTAGATGGCGACGGCCTTGAGGCCGAGGCGCCACGATTGGAGATAGGCCTCGGTGATCTCGTCCACGGTGACGTCGGACGGGACATTGACTGTCTTGGAGATGGCGCCGGAGATGAACGGCTGCACGGCGCCCATCATCTTGACGTGGCCCATGTACTGGATGCTGCGGCTGCCGCGCAGCGGCCGGAAGGCGCAGTCGAACACCGGCATGTGCTGATCCCTGAGGTGCGGCGCGCCCTCGATCGTCTCGTTCTCGTCGACGTACTCCATGATCTCTTTGACCTGCTGCTCGGAGTACCCGAGGCGCTTGAGCGCCTTCGGCACGGTCTGGTTGACGATCTTGAGCATGCCGCCGCCGACCAGCTTCTTGTACTTGATGAGCGCGATGTCCGGCTCGATGCCGGTGGTGTCGCAATCCATCATGAAGGCGATGGTGCCGGTCGGGGCGATGACGGTCGCCTGGGCGTTGCGGATGCCGTTCTTCGCGCCCAGGTCGTACGCCTGGTCCCAGCACTCGCGCGCGGCGTTGTACAGGTCGAGCGGCACGTGCGCCGAGTCGATCTTGGCGACGTGCGAGCCATGCTTCTTGATGATCCTGAGGAACGGCTCGCGATTCTTCTCGTAGCCGTTGAACGACCCCATGACCGCGGCGATGCGGGCCGACTCGACGTACGCCTGGCCGGTCAGAACCGCGGTGATGGCGCCGGCGTAGTCGCGCCCGGCGTCCGAGTCGTACGCCAGGCCGCGGCTCATCAGGAGCGCCCCGATGTTGGCGTATCCCAGCCCGAGCGGCCGGAAGTTGTGCGAGTTGTCGGCGATCCTCTGGGTCGGATACGCGGCGTTGTCGACGATGATCTCCTGCGCCAGGATGGTCGTCTCGATCGCCTTCTTGTACGCCGGCACGTCCAGCTCACCCGCCTCGTTGCGCAGCTTCATGAGGTTCAGCGACGCCAGGTTGCAGGCGGTGTCGTCGAGGAACATGTACTCGGAGCAATTGTGGACGAGCAGGCCGCCGGCGACAAAATGATGATCGCGGGGTTCCATCAGGTCGAAGACCTCTTCCTCACCGAGAGGTCTAAGTGATTCGAAGCCGTCGCTCGGCGGATCCCAGTAGGCAGCGACGGACGCATTGAGATCCCGCAGTTTCGAGGCCTTGTCGCTCGCAGGGTGGAATCCGATCCAGCGCTCG
>QHXY01000330.1 GCA_003223145.1 Acidobacteriota bacterium | reverse complement strand
ACGAAAAGCGCGCGCCGCGGTAGCTCTGGACCGCCGGACGGGGGTGGTCGGCCGGCAGGTCCAGGACCAGCGGCGCCCCCGCCAGCCGTTCCTTCCAGTACTGGAGCTGCTCGCGCAGGACGTCCCCCTGCAGCCACTGCCTCTGCCACACGGCGAAGTCGGCGTACTGGAACGCGGGTTCCGCCAGGGGCGACGGCCGGCCGCCGTGGAAGGCGCCGTAGATGTGCGCCAGCTCGCGCAGGAACACGTGCATCGACCAGCCGTCGCTGACGGCGTGATGGGTCGTCAGGAAGAGGACGTGGTCGTCGTCCGCCAGCCGCACCAGGCCGGCGCGCAGCAGGGGTCCGTTCGCAAGATCGAAGGGGGCGCGCGCTTCGTCCCGCGCCAGTCTCAGGACCTCGGCTTCGCGCCCACCGGCCGGAACATGGCCCAGATCGACGACCGGCAGAACGAGGTCCGTGGCGGCGGCGATGTCCTGCACCGGCTCGCCCAGGCGCTCCTTGAACGTCGTGCGCAGCGCCTCGTGGCGCCGGACGATTTCCGAGAGGCTCCGCCGCAGCGCCTCCGCATCGAGCGCGCCCACAAGACGCAACGCGGCGGGAATGTTGTAGAAGGCGCAGCCGGGCTCCAGACGATCGAGGAACCACAGACGCTGCTGCGCGAACGATAGCGGCAGGTCGCCGCCCCGCGGCGCGGTTCGCAGTTCCTGGACCGCCTGCTCCCCGCTCACGGCGCGGGCGCTGTCGATCGCCCGGAGGAGCCCCGCCACCGTCGGCGCGTCGAACAGGGCGCGCAGCGACAGGTCGATCTTGAACGCCTCACGGAGGCGCGACATGAGCTGCGTCGCCAGGAGCGAGTGGCCGCCCGCCTCGAAGAAGTTGTCGTTGAGGCCGACCCGATCGGTTTTCAGGACGTGTCCCCACAGACGCGCCAGCTTCTTCTCCTCGGGGGTGAGCGGAGCGACATGCGCCTCGTCCGCCGTCAGCTTCGATGGACCCGGCGCCGGCAGCGCCCTGCGGTCCAGCTTGCCGTTCGGCGTCCGCGGCAGCGCCGCCAGGACGACGAACGCCGGCGGCACCATGTGCTCCGGGAGCCGCGCCGCCAGGTAACGCCGCAGCTCGCGCACCGACAAGGGGGCCGGCCCCGACTTCGGGACGACGTACGCCACCAGACGCCTGTCGCCGTCCCTCTCCTCCCGCACCTGGACGACGGTCTCGCCGATCGCCGGATGGGAGGCCAGCACCGATTCGATCTCCCCGGGCTCGATCCGGAAGCCGCGGATCTTGACCTGCTGATCGATGCGCCCGAGGAAATCGATCGTCCCGTCGGGTCGGAAGCGTCCCAGGTCGCCGGTGCGGTACAGCCGGGCCCCGGGAAGGTCTCCGAAGGGGTCCGGGATGAAGCGTTCCGCCGTGAGGTCGGGCCGGTTCAGATAGCCGCGCCCGGGACCGATGCCGCCGACGCAGATCTCCCCCGGCACGCCGGGGGACACGGGGTCCAGGTTCCCGTCGAGGAGGTAGACACGGGCGTTGGAGACCGGCCGGCCGATCGGCGTCGCGTCGGTCGAGCCCCGCAGGGGCCGCGCCATCGTGGTGTACACCGTCGCCTCCGACAGACCGTACAGGTTGATCACTCTGTCGATCGTCTTCTGCTCGTAGATTCTCTGGACCAGCGGGTTCTGGAGCGCCTCGCCGGCCAGGCTGACGGTCCTGACCGAGGGGGGAATCCCGCCGGTCCTCGCCAGCTCGGCGATCGCCGACGGCACCGTGTTGACGAGGCGGACCTGTTGTCGCGCCTTGAGCGTCGAGAGCTCCAGGGCGTTCTCGGCGAGGATGACGGTGCCGCCCCACGACAGCGGCGCGAAGATCTCCAGGACCGACGAGTCGAAGCAGATCGAGCTGCTGGCGAGAACGCCCGCAAGGTCCTCATCCCCGAACGCCTGGCGCGCCCAGTGAAGGAGCGCCACGGTGCTCCCGTGCTCGATGGCCGCCCCCTTCGGCCGCCCGGTCGAGCCCGAGGTGTAGATGACGTACGCGAGATTCCCCGGCAGGACCGCGGTGCGCGGGGGGTCGCACGCTTCTTTGTCCAGCGAATCCCGATCGCGGTCCAGGCAGAGGACGCGCGCCCGGTGTGGCGGAAAGGCAGCGAGCAGGGTCTCCTCGGTGATCAGCGCGTGCGCCCGCGCGTCCTGCAGCATGAACGCCAGGCGCTCCCCGGGATAGGCCGGGTCGCGAGATCGAGCGATCGTCGCAGGCACACGGCCACCAGCGCCTCGGGCCCGGCGCCGAGCGCCATGAGCCGGCGCGCCACCTGGCTGGATCTCCGGCTGAGATCCCGGTAGGTCAGGACCCTGGATCCGTCCACGAGGGCGACGGCCCCCGGGGTGCGCTCGACTTGGGCCTCGAACAGGTCGTGCACGCAACGATCGAGCGGGTAGACCTTGCTTGTGTCGTTCCAGTCGACCAGGACCCGCCGGCGCTCGGGGTCCGTCAGCGCGCTGAACCGATCGGGCCGGCCCTCCGGGTCGCCCGCCATCGACGCCAGCACACGGGCGTACTGCGCCGCCATCTCCTCCACCTGCGTGCGTGCCAGCTCATGGGAGCGGTAGTCGAGGGCGAGGTAGACCTGGGAGGTGAACTCGTCCAGGTTGAACTGGGCCGTCAGGGCGAAGTAGGTCTGCTCGAAGCCGTATCCGCCCCACAGATCGGGACCTCCTTCGCGATCGAGCTTCCGGTAGACGTGGAAGTTCGTGTAGTTGAACGCCGTGTCGGAGAGAAACTGGCCCCCGGTCATGCGCTGCAGCTCGGACATCGGGAAGCGCCTGTACGGCAGCAGGTCGCGCTCGGACTCGAAGACGCGCCGCGCCAGGTCGGTCCAGGTCCCGCCCGCGAGGCGCATGCGGAATGGCAGGGTGTTGAGGAAGATCCCGAGGATCCTCTCGCCGTCCTGCTCCTCCGGGCGGCCGTTGGCGATGAGACCGGTCACCACGTCGCTGCGGCCGGTGCGCAGGCTCACGACCTTCAGGTGCGCCGCCAGGAGGACGCTCTTCAGGGGAACGCCGGCGGACCACGCCAGGCGCTGCAGCGCACCCGACATCTCGGGAGAGATCGGGACCTCCACGCGGCAGACCGGCAGGGCCCCCTTGTCCCGGGGGGCCGTGTCGAGACGCGAAATCCGCGTGGCGGTCGCGTCCGTCACCTGACCCGCCCAGAAATCCCGGCACGCCTCCGATCGAAGCGCCTCGCGCTCCAGCGCCACGAAGTCGCGGTATGTCGAGCGCAGCGGCGGCTCGGGCACCGGATCCTCCCCGCGCAGGAGGCTGGTATAGGTGTCGAGCAGGTCGGTCATCAGCGTCGCCACGCTCCAGCCGTCGAAGAACGGCTCGCTCACCGTGAGCTGGAACCTCGCCTCCCCCAAAAGATGCACGTGCAGTCGCATGAGGGGCCGGCGGGTCCAGTCGAACCGGATGCGCATCTCCTGTTCGACCCACGACGTGAGCGTGGCGTCCTGTTCCGGGGGCGACAGGCGGGTCAGATCCAGGACTTCAATCGGGAGATCGGCCTGGCGATGCACCAGCTGGAGCGGCTCACTGAAGCCGCTCAGGTCGAACGAGGTCCTCAGGATCGGCTGACGCTCGACCACACGCCGCACCGCGGCCTGCAGCCGGTCGCGCAGGAAGGGAGCGCCGATCTCGATGCTGCTGACGTAGATGATGTAGTCGGGGCTGAACTCGCTGTGGAAGACGAATCCCTGCTGCAGCCGCGACAACGGGTAGGCATCCTCCACGTCCCCGGGCAGCCGGACGCGATCCTCGGGCGACACGAGGTCGAACGCCCCCGGGCGGACGCCCGGGGAGTCGGCCGGGAGAGCGCGCGCCAGCTCGGCGGCCAGGCCGCGGATCGTCTGATGGGCGAACATCTGTTGCAGGGTGAGGTCGATGCCCGCCTCCCCGGCCTTCGCCCGCACCTGGATGCTGCGTATCGAGTCGCCGCCCAGCGCGAAAAAGTTGTCATCGATGCCGATCGTCTGCAGCCCGAGCACGTCCGACCAGATGTCCGCGATCGTGGTCTCGACCGGGGTCCTGGGCGCGACGTACCCTTCGCCGAGGTCCGGCCGGGCGCGCTCGGGCGCCGGCAGAGCGCGCCGGTCGAGCTTGCCGGTCGGCGTCACCGGCAGCGTCTCGAGGAACATGAACGTCGAGGGGACCATGTGGTCGGGCAGCCGCTGCATCAGGAAGCCGCGCACGACATCCAGGGTACGCAAGGCGCCGGTCTCCGGCACCACGTAGGCCACCAGCCGCCTCTCTCCCGACGACTCCGCGCGCGCGACGACGGCTGCCTGCCGCACGCCGGGGCAGAGGGCGAGCGCGGCCTCGATCTCCCCCGGCTCGATCCGGAAGCCGCGGATCTTCACCTGGTCGTCGGCGCGCCCCAGGTATTCCAGCTCACCGCCGGCCCGCCGCCGGGCGAGGTCGCCGGTCCTGTAGAGTCGTGTCTGTGAACTCCGGCCGACGGCGAACGGATCGGCGACGAAGCGCTCCGCCGTGAGGTCCGGGCGGTTCAGGTAGCCGCGCGCCAGGCCGGCGCCCCCGACATGGATCTCGCCGACCACACCGTACGGCGCGGGCTCCATGCTCCGATCGAGGACGTGCAGACGCAGATCCGGGATCGGGCGACCGATCGGGCTTCCCCTTCGGTCCGCGTCCTCGGCGCGCAGACGCCGGCAGGTGACGTGCACCGTCGTCTCGGTGATCCCGTACATGTTGAAGAGCGCGGGCAGGTCGTCCCCGTGGCGCTCGAACCAGGGGCGCAGCGCCGCCGGCTCCAGCGCCTCGCCGCCGAAGATCACCAGGCGGAGAGCCAGGACCCGGCCCGGACCCGCGCTCCGCTCGGCCCGCATCAACGGAAGAAAGGCGGACGGGGTCTGGTTGAGGACCGTGACGCGCTCCCGGCGCAGGAGATCGAGGAACGCCTCGGGCGATCGGCTGACCAGGTACGGGACGATGACCAGCCGGCCTCCGTGCAGCAGGGCTCCCCACATCTCCCACACCGAGAAGTCGAAGGCGCAGGAGTGGAACAGTGTCCAGACATCGGCGGTCCCGAAGTCGAACCACGGGCGCGTCGTCTCGAACAGCCGGGCGACGTTCCGGTGCGTGACCACGACTCCCTTGGGCCGGCCGGTCGAGCCGGAGGTATAGATGACGTACGCCGCGTGGTCCGGGCAGACGCCGGCCGCGAACGCCGCACCGTCCTCTCGATCGCCCTCTCCCCCGTCGGCGTCGACACAGATCGCCTGGGCCCCCGCAGCGGGCTCCGGCAGCGCGCCCAGAAGACGCACGCGTGTCAGGACCACGCGCGCCTTCGTATCCTCCAGGATGAATCGCAGCCGCTCCCGCGGGTAGGCCGGATCGAGAGGCACGTAGGCGCCGCCCGCCTTGAGGACCCCCAGGATCGCCACGATCAACTCCGGTGATCGATCCAGGCAGACCCCGACCATCGAATCCGGACCGACTCCATGGCGTCGCAGGATCCGCGCGACACGCTCGGCCCGCGCGTTCAGCTCCGAGTAGGTGAGCGCCTGGTCCTCGAAGGTAAGCGCCGTGGCGGCCGGCGCAAGCAGGGCCTGACGCTCGAACCTCTGGTGCAGGCAGAGCGTCCCGGCCGGCCCGGGGGACGCGTCTCCCGAGACCGCCAGGAGCTCCCGCCTCTCCTCCGGCTGCAGGAGCGGCAGCTCGGCGATGCGCCGGTCCGGGTCGGCGGCGGCGCCCCCGAGCAGCGTCC
>QHXY01000329.1 GCA_003223145.1 Acidobacteriota bacterium | reverse complement strand
TCCTTCCCCCGGCGTCATCGTGCTGCAGTGCGGCAAAGTATTCGATGGAAAATCGGCGTCCCTCTTGGGCCCTCAGGAGATCCTGGTGGACAAGGGAAAGATCGTCTGGATGTCGAAATCGGTGGGACGGCCTCTGGGGGCCGAGGTCGTGGACCTGTCGGAGCGGACCTGCCTGCCCGGCTTCGCCGACGTCCACGCCCATCTGATGTTCGAGCCGGGAGACGTGGACAAGCAGATGGTGAGTCAGTCCTCTGCCGCCAAGACACTGCGCGGATTCGCCAACGCGCGCGCCATGCTGATGGCCGGCTTCACGACCATCCGGGTCCCCGGAGACATGGATCTCCAGTGGGGCGCGGCGGATCTCAAGCATGCGGTCGACTCGGGTCTCGTGGAGGGCCCCCGCATGTTCGTCGCATCGCATGCCCTGTCTTCCACGGGGGAGATCCGCAAGATGGTTCGCACCGAGCTGCGCAACGGCTCCGACTGGATCAAGATCATGGCCACCGGCGGGTTTCTCTCGGCCGGCGATGAGCCCGGCACCGCCACGTACCGGGAGGCAGAGTTGCGGGCCGCGGTGGAAGAAACCGAGGCGCTGGGGCACCACGTCTGTGCGCACGCCCACGGCGCCGAGGGGATCAAGCGGGCGGTCCGGGCGGGGGTCCGGTCCATCGAGCACGGGACCTTCATCGACGACGAGGGTCTGCGACTCATGGAGCAGAAGGGAACGTTTCTGGTCCCCACGTGGGGCGCCCTGGACTGGCTCCTGGACCACGCGAAGCAGGCGGGCTTCCCGGACTACGCCCTCGAGAAGCTGGAGCGCTACCGGCCGCAGCTGCTCAATCGCCGTGCCGCGGTGGTGAAGAGCCGGGTCCGGATCGCCTACGGCACCGATGTGGGTGTCTATCCGCAAGGTGAGGCGTGGCGCGAATTCATTTCGCTGGTCAAGTCCGGAATCCCTCCTCTGAGGGCCCTGCGCGCCGCCACCAGCGAGGCAGCGGACCTGCTGGAGCGTCCCGACCTCGGCGGGCTGGCAGCCGGCCGGACCGCCGACATCATCGCCCTGCCCGGCGATCCCCTCCACGACATTCAAGTCGTGTCGAAGGTGGACTTCGTCATGAAGGAAGGGCGCGTCTTCAGGCGCCCCTGACCGTGGCGGCGGAGCTTTCCCTGGAAAAGCCCAACCTCCTGTTGTAGGGTGACACCGCGCCCCCGGTGCGCCATTCCTCGAAGGGAGGTCTCCATGAGCTTGAAGCGGGCAATCCTTGGACTGGCCGCTCTCGCATGCTTCTCCGTCCCTGCCTCCGCCGGCAGCTTCGGCTTCTACGGGTCCTATTGGGACTCCGACCAGGCGGACAGCAGCTGGGGCGGGGGTGCCAGAATGGGGTTCAGTTTCGTGAAGTTCTTGGAGCTGGAATTTCACGGGACCGAGTACCCGAGGTTCAAATCGGAAGTGGGTTTGCAAAACATCGATGTGAAGGCGCTCCCCGTGGACGGGGGTCTGCGCTTCAATTTCCTCCCCACGGCGCCCTTCAACCCCTACGTGGGCGCCGGCGCCTCCTACTATTTCCTGGACTCCAATCAGGGGAGCATCGACAACCAGACCGGCTGGTACGGTGAGGCGGGGCTGGACATCGGCGGCAAGAACGCCCGCTTCTTCGCGGAGGTGATGTGGAGGAAGATGGACACCACCATCAGCCTCAGCTCCTTCGACACCGACGCCAAGTTCGACGGCGTGGTAGGGAACGCGGGCGTCACCTGGCGATGGAAGTGAAACCGTCGCTCGCCTGTTCCCGCCGCTTCCCGGGGGACGGTGCAACGGGAAGCGAGCGGCGCCTCAGTGGGAAGGGGGGCGAGTGTCGCGGCGGCCCTTGACGGCATACATGGCACGATCGGCCGCGCTCAGAAGCGTCTCGGCGGTATCGCCGTCCCGCGGATAGACCGCCATTCCCACGCTCACCGAAACCGGCGGGTGCTCCCGGTCCGAGGCGAGACGGTCCGGGATCCGTCCGGCCACCTGCCGCGCCGCCGCCTCCCCCGTTTCCGGCAGCACCACGGCGAATTCATCTCCCCCATAGCGGGCCGCGGTGTCCACGGTCCGGCAGGACCGCCGCAGGGCCCTGGCCAGACGGCAAAGCGCCCGGCTACCCACCAGGTGGCCATGCCGGTCGTTGATCGTCTTCAGACCGTCCACGTCCAAGAGCAGAACGGAGAAGGGGCGCTCCGTCCGCTGCGATCTTCGAATCTCCCCCTCGAGCACGCCCACCAGCCGGCGATAATTCGCCAAGCCCGTCAGCGGGTCGGTCACCGCCAGATGTCGCAGCTCCGCTTCGATGCGGTTCCGCTCGGCCACGACGGCCGCGAGCGCCAGAATCATGATGGCGGTGATCCCCATGAACGCCTGCAGCAGGAGGAGTGATTCGTTTTGCGTCGCCCGGGCGAAGGGGCCGAATCCCCGGAGCGTCCCATAGATGGCGATTCCGGACAGCAGCGCGATGCATGACGCGGCCTCGCGGGATCCGAAACGGAAGGCGGCCCAGACCAGCAGCGGGACGCAAGCGTATTCGAGGGGATAGTGCCGGTTCGTCGGCTGGAACAGCTGGTCGAAGACGATCAGGCCGGCGAACAGCACACTGGAGAAGAGCAGCGCCGCCTCGGCTATCCGGCCCCGGGACCATGCGCCGCGCGGGCGCACGCTCCAGAGGAGCAACAGCGGCGCGACGATAAGATCGCCCGTGGCGTCGCCGAGCCACCAGACGAGCCAGATTGAGCCGTAGTCGGCCCACGGCGCGAAGCCAGCCAGCGAGAGAGTGATCACACCGCAGGTGGCGCTCACCGTCGTGCTGACGAGGGCCGCCAGCACG
>QHXY01000018.1:22969-24453 GCA_003223145.1 Acidobacteriota bacterium | reverse complement strand
TTCGGCGTCGTCCTCGACGTCCTGCCGGTCTACTTCCGCCAGAACAACGTCTCGCTCACCGAGATCGGCATGATGGGCGCGCTCACCCTGCCGTGGACCATCAAGGTGTTCTGGTCGCCGCTCCTCGACCGGTTCGGAGAGCGCCGCATCTGGGTGACCATCTGCTGCTTCGCGATGGCCCTCGCCATGTTCTGCGTGCCGCTGTTCGACGCCGGGCGCCCGGGCGCAATTCTCTGGATCCTTCTCATCGCCTTCACCGTCTCCTCCGCCACGCAGGACATCGCCATCGACGCCTTCAGCGTCGGGATCGCCGCCAAGGGCGAAGAGGGGACGATCAACAGCCTGCGCGCCGGTCTGTACCGTCTCGGCGTGCTGGCCGGCGGCGGCGCAACCATGTATCTCGTCGCTCCCTTCGGCTGGACCTGGGTCTTTCTCGCCCTGGCGCTGGCCTTCGTGGCGATGGCCGTCGCGGCGCTCGCCGCGCCCAGCGTCCAGGTCGTGCACCAGCGGCCACGCGAGTGGGCCCAGGGGTTCCTGGCGTTCCTCAACCGCCCCGGTTCGATCGCCATCTTCGCGTTCGTCCTCATTTACAGGATGGATTACGTCGCGGTCGGCCCGATGATCAAGCCGTTCTGGATCGACCGCGGCATGAGTCCTCAGGAGATCGGCACCATCTCGACCGGCGTGGGCATGGCCCTCGGCATCGTCGGCGCCCTTCTTGGCGGCCTGTTCACCTCCCGCTTCGGGATCTTCAAGGGACTCTGGATCCTCGGCATCGCCCAGGCGCTGCCGAATCTTGGCTACGCCGCCGTCGCCCAGTTCAGCCTCGGGCGTCCGTACCTTTACGCCGTGTCGATGGCGGAGTCGTTCGGCGCCGGACTGGTGACAGCCGCCTTCCTGTCGTTCCTGATGCGCATCAGCGACAAGCGCCAGGCCGCGACCCAGTACGCCCTGCTCACCGCGCTCTACGCCCTGCCGCGATCGATCATGGCTCCCATCGGCGGCAAGGTCGCCGACGTGTGGGGCTATCCCACCTTCTTCGCGCTGACCTTTCTTCTCGCCATTCCGGCCTATGCGCTGCTGCCGTGGGTGTACCGCTGGATCGGGGGGAACGGCAGAAAGGGCGACAAGGGTGTCAGAGACGTCTCTGGAGAGAGCGCAGGTGACAGGTCTAACCGCAAGGCGGACACCGACACCGAATCGGACAGTGGATCTGAATCAGGCACGCGGGAAAGTCGGCCTGCGCCTGCGGCGGTGCGATAGGTAGCGCGAACCCGCGTTTCTGGTCAAGTCCCTAACCTCACCAACCCACGGAAAGACCCCACGGCTCCGTTCCGCCGTGCGGAAAAGTGCGCAAAAAACGGGCTGCCGCGTCAGATCCGCGGGCTCACGGGCACGGGACAGGAGATCGCCGTCTCGACCCTGCCCCGATCGCCGCGCGCCGCCGCCGGGGGCGTCGCGCCACGGCGCCCGCGGCGGACGGT
>QHXY01000018.1:0-22861 GCA_003223145.1 Acidobacteriota bacterium | reverse complement strand
CTCCGACTCCTCGTGGTGGAACCTGCCGATCGCGCCGGAGTCGGACGGCCGTCTGGAGATCCGTGGCCTCGATTCGGTGTCGGCCGCGGCGTTGGCCGAGTTCTTTTCCGTTCTCGGAAGCGTCGCCGGCGTGTTTCACGTACCGGGCGACCCGGACGCGGGGGAGCGGTTCGTCCTGTTCCCCGCCGATCCGGCGCTCCGCGGTCTCGGCGCGGAGGCGGTCGAGGCGCGCTACCGCGATCACCAGCGCGCCCTGTCCCTGTTCCTCGAGCGCCAGGTGACGGCGGGCCTCGTCGTCGCGCGACAGGCGGCGCGCGCGCTCGCCGCCGGCGGCTTCTTCGCGGTGTCGCGCCGCCGGCCACGCTCGCCCGAGGCGCTCTTGGCCAGCGAGGCGCAGCGGCAGATCGTGCGCACGGCGGCGGCGGAGTTCCGCCTTCTGGGCATCGAGGCCCACGCCGCGTTCACTCACGTGGTCCCCGTCCTGAGCCCGCGGCTCGCGGCGCTGAACGCCGCGTCGGCCTGAGAGACTGAAATGTCAAAATAGCATTGCACGAATCGACTTCTCACGGTACATTCCCGGCAGCCCGACGAGGAGAAGGGCCGGGGACTCAGCCGCAGAGACCCCCTCGCAAAGCACGGTTCTCCGCACCACGCAGTCCATCGCCGCCGCATCGCCGCGGAGCGCTTCGCCGCCAACTCGTACAGCACGCGCCGCAGACAAGGCAGGGCCAAGCCATGGATCTGCCCGATCTCATCCGAGAGGCGATAGCGAGCGGACGGCTGCGCGAGCCGTTCAGCGCGCGCGAGGCCGCGAGGGCGATCTCCAGCTCCGAGTGGCCGCTGACACGCGTGCACAGTTTTCTGGTGCGCTACTGCATGGGGAACCTGGCCGCCAGCCAGGTCCTCGTCGAGCGCGTGGAGTATGGGCGCTACCGCCTCCTCTACGATGGTCCCCGCGATTACCTCCCGCCCCCGACGAAGTTCCGCAGACGCACGACGCGAATCGACAAGAGGGAGGACCCGACCCTGCCGGGCGAATCCGAGCCCTGACCCGCCTCTCGCCCAGGGACGGCCACGAGCGCCCCGTCCCCCGGGCCTCCCGACTCCGGCGCCGGCGCGCGACAGCCGGCGCCGGAGTCATCTGTATCGGTCTTGCGTCGCCTGGGCTGGATGAGTATGTTGGCCCCGGGAAATCGGTTCGTCCCTCATCGCCAGCGCGCGGGCGGGGTACTTCATGACGGAGCTGTCACGGACGGGCCTCGCCGGCGCAGCATGCGCCCTGACAGCCGCCGCGTTCCTCTGCGCCGCGGGGACGTCGGGGTCCGCGGATGCCGCGCGTCCGATCCTGCGCGCCCGATTCTCGCCGGTGGCGCCCGCGCCGGTCGCGGCGCGGACCGCTCCCGGACCGCCGTCCTTCCACGGCAAGGCGCTGCGGCGCGGCCCCGGTGGCGCCTGGCAGCCGGCCGGCACCCTGGCGCAGACGGTGTCCACCGCCGGTGTCCCCGTCACCACCACGGCGGGCGACGTGTTCCTGGCCGACGGGTCGGAGACCGCCGTCGCGGTCAATCCTTTCAACGGCCACAACCTCGCGACGGTCTACAACCAGGGGTACCTGAACACCTCGAGCATGAAGACGTCGGCGGACGGGAACCTGACCTGGACCACGCGAACGTTTCCGAACGGGTCGGGACCATTTTCCGGCTTTGCCTACGACCCGTGGGCGGTGTCTGGAAACGGCAACGGTGTTCTCTTCACGGGCCTGATTCGCACCGATTCGGTGCAGAACTCCGCGGAGTCCCGGGTCGTCGTCGCGCGCTCGACCGACGGTGGCGCGTCGTGGCCGCGGTTGTTCACCCCGGCCCGGAGCGGCATGCACGACCGCCAGATGTGGCCCATGACGGCACGATCTACCTTTGCTACGACATCTTCGACGCGGGCGGATCCTACGTCGGGTCGTTCTTCCAGCCCGTCTCTGCCGCCGGCGCAGGGCTGAGCGAGGTGCAGCTCTCCGACACCACACAGGCGGGGTTCCACGGGTTCGAGTTCCAGCCGGTGGCGGGCGTCGCGGACGGCCAGGTCTACCTCATGGCGAACGCTCCCTCGCTGGACGGCAGCACGGCGTACGTGCTGATCCACGAGATGAACGGGGGCGGGAGCTCATTGCTCCACGACAAGGCGAGCTGGAACTACGTGCCGGCAGGACAGCATCTCGGCTCGACCATCCGGTTCGGTCTGAACGGCCATCGCATCGGCGGTCCCTCGATGGACATCGATCGCTCGACCGGCCGGCGCCGGGGCACGCTGTACGTCATCGCGGACGAGAACCCCAACCCGGCCGACCCGACCCTCGATCAGGGGGACGTGGTCCTGAGGCTTTCCCCCGACGGCGGAACGACCTGGAGCATGGCCACCCTGCCGGGACTGGCGTCCGGAAAGACGCAGTTCTTCTCGATGATCGATGTCGACGACAACGGGTGGATCCACGTCGCCTACTATCAGAACGAGACCGGCAGCACGAACGGCGGCGTCCTGAACGCCGATACGGCGAACGTCTACTACACCGTGTCGAGCGACGGCGGACAGACCTGGGCGCCGCACACGCGCGTCAACGACCCTGCCGACGCGCTCGATTATTCGGATCCGCCCGCGGACCTGTCGGCGCAGGATTACTACCTCATCGGCGACTACCAGCAGATCCAGGCGGGATTCGTCGCAGGCCAGCGCGTGGCGTACATCTGCTGGAGCGGCTACGATAAGAACCGCAGCAATATCTACCTGAACGACAAGCGGGACCGGGTCAACTGCACCAGCGTGACGCCGCCCCTCGACAGCGATGGCGACGGTGTGTTCGACCCGGCCGACAACTGCCCGACGTTCTACAACCCGGCCCAGCAGGACAGCGACGGGAACGGTATGGGGGATGCCTGCCAGAACTTCCCCGCCGACGCCAACGTGGACGACACGGGCAGCTCGCAGGGACGCATCGACGGCTCGGATCTGTTCGTCCTGGCTCGCAGCTTCGGGGCCTGCCAGGGCGACGCGGCCTTCGACGCGCGCGTCGATCTCAACCCCGACGGCTGCGTGGACGGCATCGATCTGGCCTTCATGACGAGCGTCTGGGGACTGGTGCTTCCGTGAGAACGGACGTCGGCGCGAGCGGGGTCCGCGGGCATGGCAGCCACGTCGCGGCCGCCTTGTGCCTCGCGCTCCTGGGCGCGCCGGCGCTCATCGCCTGCGGCGGCGGGGGCGGCGGGCACCACGGGGTCGTCACGCGTATCACCTGCGGCGGCGTCACCGCCCCCGGTCAGGATCAGGTCGAGTTCGCCTGTCCTGCGAATTCCGTCTCGCCGATTGCCGTCCGGGTGGTGATCGGTCCGACCTCGTCGATGGACGTCTACGGCATCAAGTTCGACGTCGTCTTCGATCCGGCGGTGCTGACCTTCGACTCTCCCGCGATGGATGGCTCATTTCTGAACAAGGACGGCAACCCGACGGTGCTGCAGGCGGCGACCCAGCCGAATGATCCCGGCCGTCTGGTGGTGGCCGTCACCCGGCAGGGCGCGGTGGGCGGCGTCGGCGCATCGGCCGCCCAGACCACCGTCGTGACCCTGCCGTTCGCGGCCGTCGCCGCCGGAACGACCTCGCTGGTCTTCGAGAACGGCGCCGCCGTCGACTCGGGCCTCGCGCCGATCGCCGCCATCCAGTTCGGCGCATCGGTGAGCGTCACCTTCCAGTGAGGGTGTGACGCAGAGAGCCAGACGGCCCGCGCCGCCCGGGCCGGCGAACCATCGGTCAGGTCGGCGGTTGACGCGGGCCCTGCCTCGTTTATGATATGCGCCGCATGAATGCCCTGGTTCTGATCAAGCAGGTCCCGAACACCGACTCGCCGTTTCGCATCAACAGCGCCGGCACCTGGGTGGAGGAAGGCAACCTCACCTACGGCCTGAACGATTACGACCGCTACGCGCTGGAGGAGCTGCTACGGCTCAAGGACGCGGGCACGATCACCGAGCTCGTGGCCCTGACCGTCGGTCCGGAGCGCGCCTCCTCCGCGCTCAGGACATGTCTGGCGACCGGAGCCGACCGCGCCGTGCACATCAAGGACGATGCGCTCGCGGCCGCCGACCCTCTGTCGGTGGCCCGCGCCATCGTCGCCGCCGTCAAGGACGGTGGGTTCTCCCTGATCCTGGCGGGGCTGCAGGCCGACGACGACAACTACATGCAGATCGGCCCGTTCGTGGCGCGCCTCCTCGGGCGGCCGTGCGCCACGGCGGTCATGCGCCTCGAGCTGCGGGACGGCGCCACGGTGCGCGTCGAGCGCGAGCTGGAGAACAACCGCCTGCAGATCGTCGACCTCAGGCTGCCCGCGGTGATCACCGTGCAGACCGGCATCAACGAGCCGCGCTACGCCAGCCTCAAGGGGATCATGGCGGCCAAGAAGAAGGAGATCAGGACGTTGACGTTGTCCGACCTGAAGCTCGACGCGGGCGCGATCGCCGCCGCGTCGGCGCGCTTCCGGACGGTCCGTCTGGCACCGCCGCCCAAGGCGAAAGGGGCCGAGATCCTCTCCGGCCCGGCCGACCAGGTCGCGAAAGAGCTCGTGAGGCGCATCCGCGAGAAGACTGGGGTGATCTGATGCGGGCGCTGGCGAAGGCGGAGGCGGCCTGAATGGCCTGCAAGATCCTGACCCTGGTCGAGCACGAGAGCGGCGCCATCCGCGACACCACCTTCGAGCTGCTGGGCCTGGCCCATCGTCTCGCGGGCGAGGCCGGCTGGAGCGCGTCCGACATCAAGGCGCTCGCGATCGGCCAGGACCTGGCCGGCCCCGCGAGCAGCGTGGCGGCGCGCGGCGCGGCCGAAGTCATCTGCGCGGAGGGCGAGGCGGTCAGGGATTACACCTGCGACGGCCACGCGCGCGTTCTCGAGTCGGTGATCGGGGCCGAGTCGCCCGAGATCGTCCTGATCGGTCACACGCCGAACGGATGGGACTGCGCCCCTGTGGTCGCGGCCGGCCTCGGCGTGCCGATCGCCACCGAGTGCTCGAACGTCGCGTTCGAGAACGGCCGGCCGTTGTTCACCCGCAAGGCGTTCAACGGCAAGTTCATCCAGGTCGTCGATCTGGGAGACGCGCGGCCGAAGGTCGCCACGGTCCAGAGGGGCGCCTCGCCCGCCTTCGGGGGCGGCACCCCGGGGACCGTTCGCGTGGTGCCCGCCGGTGTGGCCGCCGGCGAGCTGCGCGCGGCCTTCGCGGGAGTCAAGAAGGGCGAGACGGGGGCCGTCGATCTGACCCAGGCGTCGGTGATCGTCTCCGGCGGCCGCGGGGTCGGCGCGGCGGAGAAATTCGGTGTCGTCCGCGAGCTCGCCGCCGCCCTCGGGGGACAGATCGGCGCCTCGCGCCCGGTCACCGACATGGGGTGGCTGCCACACGAGCACCAGGTCGGCAGCAGCGGCGTCACCGTCAACCCGAAGCTGTACATCGCCTGCGGGATCTCCGGCGCCATCCAGCACATCGTCGGCATGAAGGGCTCCGGATACATCGTGGCCATCAACAAGGACCCCGACGCGCCCATTTTCGGCGTCGCCGATGTCGGCGTGGTCGGTGACCTCTTCGAAATCGTCCCCGCCCTTACGAGGGCGGTCAAGGAAGCGAAAGGACAGACCTAGGCTCCCGCCGGGGCGGCGACGCGGCGGTGGAGAAGTATTGGCCTGGGGACGGTCGTCCGTGTATCCTTGGCGGTGCTCTGGTAAGGAGCTGACAGGCTGCATGACGCAAAATGATCGGCAGACGCCCGGCGCGCAGCGTATTGCTCTCGTGCTCGGCTCGGGCGGCTTCCGCGGCCCCGCGCACGTCGGTGTCCTGTCGCGGCTTCAAGAATTGCGCATCCCGGTGTACGCCATGGTGGGGTGCAGCGTCGGCAGCCTGATCGCCGCCTACTACGCCGCGGTCGGGCTGACGGTCGACGACCTTCTCGGGCACGCGCTGGGGACCAACGCCCTCGGAATTCTGTCGCACTCCCTGTCGCTCTGGCTGGGGCCGGAGCGGACGCGTCTGTTGCGGCGCTGGGCAGGTCCGGTGCGCGCGCGTCTGGAGCTTCTCGATCGCCGGGACTTCCGCCGGCTGCACCACGGCGTGCAGATGGTCGGGTTCCTCATGCACGATCTGCGGCGTGGCGAGCGGATATTCGCCGTCACCGGACGTGAGCGTGGATTCAATCTCTCCGAGGCCGTGCGCGCCAGCAGCCGCCTGCCGGTCCTGTTCCCGGCACTGCGCAAGGAGGTCGAGGGCCTCGAACGCCGGCTGGTCGACGGCGCGTTCTCCGCTCCCTCCCCGGTGATCCACGCGGTGGCGGCTCCGGTCTCGGCGACGCACGTGATCGCGGTCGACCTGACGGGGTCGCGCCGCCGGGCGCAGCGCAGCGAGCTCGGCCGCTGGCAGGCGCTCCTGGGAGATCGCCTCATGGTGCTCAGGCCGCGGCCGTCCCTGGCGCTCTGGGGAAGCCCGCTCGGCGCCCGCGCCTGGTACGAGTCCGGTCGTCGAAGCCTGGGCACCGCCGAAGCCGAGCGGCTGCGGCTCTGGCTCCGTGGAGAGACAAGAGGACACGAAGCCGTGGCGGGCGGCGGGCGCCCTCAGTTGCCACAGGGGCACGACGCGCCGGCTCTCGGGCGCGCCCGCGATTCCGGGTGAGGCGGGGGTTCGTCGGCCATGCGCAATGCCCTGAGCAATCTGCTCGATCGCGTCGTCCTGGGCGAGTCGCCGACGCGCAGGCTCTGGTTCGCCCGCCGGATGCCGGACGGCTATATCCGCAAGACCCAGAGTCTCGATTTCAAGACCACGGTGCGCTGGGTGGCGCAGCGCTCCGCCTTCTATCGCCGTCGGTTCCGGGAGCTCCGCATCGATCCCGCGCTGGTGCGATGTCCCGCCGACCTGGGGGATCTCTTCACGACCTCGACGGATCTCCTGACGCATCCTGCGGAGGACTTTCTCTGCGACCGCGCTCAAGCCGGGTTCGAGACGACCGGGACGCTCTCGCCGAAGAGCAAGCGCGTGTTCTTCTCGCTCGACGAGATGAGGGACATGGGCCGGGACGGCGCGGCGGGTCTTTGGGCCCTCGGCGTGCGCCGCGAGGACCGCATGGTCTCCGCGCTCGATCTGCCGTTCTGGAACGCCGGGCCGGCGCTGCGGGCGTCTGCGCAGACCCTGGGCTGTCTGCTCGTCGAGGCCGGCAAGATCCCGCCGGCGGAGTTCTACGAGCGGGCGGCCGACTACCGCTTCAACGTCATGGTCGTGGAGCCGTCCTGGATCGTAAGCCTGACCACGATCGCCGAGAGCGCCGGAACGTGGCCGGTCAAGCTGATGCTGGTGGGTGGGGAGAACATGTCCGAGCGGTCGCGGCGCTACGTGGAGGAGGTCTGGAAGACCGACCTCTATCTGACCTACGGGCAGACCGAGTCGTTCGGCAGCGCGGGCACGGAATGCGCGCGCAAGAACGGCTATCATCTTCAGGAACTGAAATTCTGGTTCGAGATTCCCGAGCCCGACGACCACGGCCACGGAGAGCTCGTCTTCACCACGCTGTCCCGCAGGGTCATGCCGCTCCTGCGCTATCGGACCTCGGACGTGGCCCGTTTCATGGAAGGCACCTGCGATTGCGATCTGAAGATGCTGCGGCGCATCTCCAAGATCATCGGCCGCTGCGACGAGATGGTCAATTGCGGCCTGGGGAACATCAGCCCGTGGATGTTCGAGAAGGTGCTCGAGGGCGTGAGCGGCATCGCGCACGACTGGCAGGTGCTGGTGACGCGCCCCGGCCTGCGCGACGGCATCGAGATCCGGGTCGAGCTCCTCGACGGAGTGTCGCAGCACGTCGTCGACCGGGCGATCAGGATGTCCCTGCAGGAGCTCTTCCCGGACATGGCCCGGAACCTCGCGATGGGACTGTGCGAGATGAAGGTCGCGGGAGCGGTGCGGGGCACGCTGCGCACCGGGCGTAAACTGCGTTCGATCGTGGACCTGCGGAAGACGCTCTTCGGGGCGGAGGCCGCTGTCCCGTCGGGCCACCCGGCGTAACGGCCGGTCATCGGGAGGACGGTTGGCGGGACAGGACTCAATCGACGGGTGGAGCGGCAAGCCGCACGGCGCGGCCTTCGCGGGCCGCCTGGGCGCAGGCCTCCGCGATCTCGAGCGTCCGCAGGGCGCGCCGCGCCGAGAAGCAGTGGCTCCCGCCCGCGCACAGCGCCTCGATCACCTCGCGGTCCTGATCGAGATATCCCCAGCGCTCCTCGCGCGGCAGCCCGCTGCAGTCCTTGACGCGGATCGGGGCGCCGTTGCCCGACGCGTGTCTCACCCGGTCGAGCCCTTCGACGATGATCGTCGCGTGGTCGCCGACCAGCTCGGCGCTCTCGGCGGGCGGTGTCCAGGTGGAGTGCCCGGTGGCGGTGAGAGCGCCGACGGCGCCATCCGCGAACGCTGCGGCGATCACGAAGTCGTTCAGATCATCGTACAAAGGGCCGCGCGCCAGACAGGTCACCTCGGAGATCGGCGCGACCAGCCACTCCATCAGATCGAAGAAGTGGACCAGGTTCTCGTACAGAAAGCCGCCCGAGACCGCGCGGTCAGAGACCCAGGGCGGGGTTCTGTAGTCCCCTTCGTGCATGCGGAAGCTCGCCAGCAGCGGGGCGAAGCCTTCGCGCAGCAGCCCCCGGACGTGCCGGTAGACGGGGGCGTGCCGGCGGTTGTGGGCGACGACGTAGCTGGCTCCCGGCCGCCCGGCGGCCTCGCAGACCGTTCGGGCGTCCGGCAGACTCGTGGCCATCGGTTTCTCGCACAGCACGGCGACGCCGCGCTCGAGGGCCGCGAGCGACGCCTCGGCGTGGAACCGGTTCGGCGTGGTGACCACCAGGAGATCGAGACCGGCCTTCAGAAGCGTCTCGAGATCCCGGTGCGCGGTCGCTCCGAGACCGTCGGCGAGCTGCCGCGCCCGGCCGTCGTCGGCGTCCGCGACGCCGGTGATGCGGACCCTGCCGTCGCGCGCCAGGACTTCGGCGTGCGTCCGCCCCATGTGACCCGCCCCCAGGATGCCGACCCGCAGCGTCATCGGCCGGCCTCAGCGGGCGCCGGTGTCGAGCAGATCCGGGAGGCGCTCGAACACCTTCTCGAAGGCGTCGGCGTACTGCTGCATCAGCAGAGGCGGCTGCGGGAACAGGGGGTAGGACTGAGATCCGACGACGAAAGAGTCCGCGAGCAGCGCGCTGGTCTTCGGGTGGTCGCCCGGGGCGTAGCGTACGTCGCTCCCGTGGCAGGTCCACGGGCAGCCCCGCCCGTAGCCCGTCCTGGTCTGGAAGAGCGGCATTTCCGGGACCGGTCTGTCGAGCCAGAGCCGGATCTCGACGCCTTCGGCACGCAGGGCCGCCACCACCCTGTCGCGGATCGGGCGAGGATCGCTGGGAAGACCGAGCCGGTCCCGGTCCAGCCGCACGCGATACTTGTGGTAGACGTGGGTCCGGTCCGCCGGGCAGCGGGGCGGCAGCACGCCGGGGATCGCCTCGAGCCGCGCGGTGAGCAGGGCGGCGTTGGCCGCCGCGTTGGTGTTGAACTCCTGCAGGCGCCTCAGCTGCACGCGCGCGATGGCGGCCGGGATCTCCTGCGTCAGGTACATCCACCCCAGCCCGGCGAACTCCGAGTCCCCCTCGGAATCCAACGGATGGACTGGATCGAGCGGCACCTCGTCCCGAGACTGACCGAGGACGCGCAGAGCGGCGGCGCGCTCGAAGAAGCGCTCGTTGCCGGTGGTGAGAAGACCGCCCTCGCCGCACGGGAGGTTCTTGGTGGCGTTGAGGGAGAACGCGGCCATGTCGCCGAGGGCGCCCGTGCGCCGGGAACGGTAAGCGGCGCCGTGGGCCTGGGCGGCGTCCTCGATGACCACCAGATCGTGACGGCGCGCGATGGCGTTGAGGGCGTCCATGTCGCACGGCAGGCCGTGGATGTGGACCGGCATGATGGCCCTCGTCCTGGGGGTGATCCGGCGCTCGACGTCGGCGGGATCCATGTTGAAGGTGACGGGATCAATGTCGGCGAACGTCGGGACCGCGTTGTGCTGCAGAATCGCCAGGGCGCTCGCCGGGTAGGTGAAGGCGGAGGTGACGACCTCGTCGCCGGGCCCGATGCCGGCTGCGGCCACCGCCATGTGGAGCGCCGCGGTGCCGCTGTTGGTCGCGAGACAGAACCGGGTCCCGGCGAAACGCGCGAACTCCTCCTCCAGGGCGACGATCTGGGGCGCGTTGGCGCCGCACAGCACGCCGCTGTCGAGGACCCGGAGCGCGGCTTCACGCTCCTGCGCCCCGATCACCGGCCAGCGCACCGCGATGTCCCTGGA
The DNA here is from genome assembly GCA_003223145.1 of Acidobacteriota bacterium. Taxonomy (GTDB): domain Bacteria; phylum Acidobacteriota; class Polarisedimenticolia; order Gp22-AA2; family Gp22-AA2; genus Gp22-AA3. Next base: position 12,488 of record QHXY01000018.1, on the reverse strand, counting down.
AACCGCCGTTTTCCCTCCTCGCATCGCCAAGTCGGCCAATCGTTCCTCCTCATGCGCCCGGAGGCGCACAGACTGATGAGAAATTCTACATGAGACAGAAGCCAAGTCGTCCTGCGCCGGCCAAAGGCCGCGTCGGGGTCGTGGTCGTGGGAGCGGGAGCGCTCTCGACGACGCTGATCGCCGGGATCCTCGCGGTGCGCCGCGGGCTGGGGAAGCCGATCGGAGCCCTGACGCAGCTGGGCGTCGTGCCCGGGCCCCCGGAGCGTCCGGGGCCCGTGCCGGTCGGCCAGGCCGTGCCCCTGACCGCCCTCCCGGACCTCGCCTTTGGTGTCTGGGACATCCTCCCCGACAGCGTGTACCGCTCCGCCGTGAAGGCGCAAGTGCTCGAGCGCGAGCTCCTGGAGGAGCTGCGCCCCGAGCTCGATGTGATCCGTCCCTGGCGCGGCATCTTCGACCCGCGCTTCGTGCACCGCATCGAGGCGGCGCATTGCCGCCCGCGGCAGGGGCACCTGGACAGCGTGGCCGGGATCGACAAGGACATCAAGTCCTTCCGCGAGACCGCCGGGATCGATCGCATGGTCCTGGTGAACGCCGCCTCGACGGAAGTGTACCAGTCGGTCGAGGACGTCCACCGGGATCTCGGCATGTTCGAGCGGGCCCTGGCCGCCGACGATGAGCGCATCAGCCCCGCCATGCTATACGCTTATGCCGCCCTGAAACAGCGCATCCCGGTGGTCAACTGTACCCCGAGTCACGCCGTCAACGTGCCCGCCCTGCTGCAGCTGTCCGAAGAGATGAAGGTCCCGGTCACGGGCCGCGATCTGAAGACCGGCCAGACCCTCCTGAAGACGATCCTGGCGCCCGGTCTGAAGGCGCGCGGTCTCGGCATCGCCGGATGGTATTCCACGAACATCCTCGGCAACCGGGATGGCGAGGTCCTCGATGACCCGGCGTGCCTGAAGAGCAAGGAGGAGAGCAAGCTCGCGGCGTTGAAGGCGATTCTCGAGCCCGAGCTCTACCCCGACCTGTACGGCGGTCTGGTCCATCGCGTGCGCATCGACTACTACCCGCCGCGCCGCGACAACAAGGAGGCGTGGGACAACATCGACATCTTCGGGTGGCTCGGCTATCCCATGCAGATCAAGATCAACTTCCTGTGCCGCGACTCCATCCTGGCGGCCCCCCTCGCCCTCGATCTGATTCTTCTCATCGATCTCGCCGCCCGCGCGGGCTTGCGCGGCGCCCAGGACTGGCTCTCCCTGTATTTCAAGAACCCCACCGTCCGGAACGGCCGGCAGGTCCACGATCTGTTCGTCCAGCGCCAGCTCTGGGAGGACGGCGTCCGCCGCATCGCCGGCTGGACGGCGAACGGACGGGGCGTCTAGCCGGAGGGCGGCTGACTCAGACTCCCAGCGCCTTGGCGGCCTTCGGGTAGCTCTCCGGCTTGACCCAGAGGATCATGCCGTAGTCGCCGGGGCCGCAGGCGGCGTTGGCGGCGTGGACGTTGACACCGGCATCGGCGAGCTTCTTGAAGTACTCCGCGGCGGCGCCGGCGCGGTCGCTCCCCTGGACGAAGAACGCCTGGTGCTTCGGGCTCAGGGTCAGGCCGAGCCCCTTCACGGCCCGGGACAGCCCGTCGGTATTGTCCGTCACGAAATCGATCTGGGTGGTGTCCTTGCCGTCCGGGAAGGCGGTCAGCGACAGAAGGTTGACCCCCGCCTCCTTGACGGCCGCGAGGATGCGGTGACCCTCACCCGGCTTGTCGGGAACGTGAACGTAGAATTAATCGACACGACGGATCTTGTCGGCCATGGGACCTCCTCCTATATTGACCCGAGATTGCAGGGACGATGCTAACATAAGGAACTTTGGGAGGATCCACCGACGATGGCGAAGCAGAACCCGAACTATCATGGCCGGGGCCCGGTCATCGAGCGCCCGCCGTCCCTCCTGTCGGCGGGAACGATGCGGGCCGCGACCCTCGTGGGCGTGGCGATCCTGATCGGCATCACCGGCATGAATCTCTACGAGACCCGTGAGCAGAAGAGCGCGCTGAACGCAAGGCTGACCCAGCTCGAGACTCGCGTCACCGCCCTGGGCACGAAGATCGACGCCGGGGCCAGGGTGGCGCAGGCGCGGCCGCAGGGACCCGACCCGAACAAGGCCTATACGGTGAAGACCGACGGCGCGCCCTTCCTGGGGCCGAAGAGCGCTCCCGTGACGATCGTCGAGTTTTCCGACTTCCAGTGACCCTTCTGCAAGAGGGTCGGTCCGACCCTCGATCAGATTCGCAAGGTCTACGGCGACAAGGTCCGCATCGTCTGGAAGAACAACCCGCTCGGCATGCACCCGTTCGCCATGCCCGCCGCACTGGCGTCGATGGCGGCGTACGAGCAGGGGAAGTTCTGGGAATACCACGACGTACTGTTCGCGAACCAGGCGAAGTTCCAGAGGGACCAGCTGCTGCAGTACGCGAAGGAAGTGGGGCTCGACGTGAAGCGCTTCGAGCAGGCGCTCACCGCGGCGCAGGCCAAGCCGGCGATCGACGCCGACGTCGCCGAGGCCAACTCGCTCGGCGCGACCGGCACGCCCGCCTTCTTCGTCAACGGGCACTACCTGTCGGGCAACCAGCCGTTCGAAGAGTTCGCCCAGGCGATCAACGGCGAGCTGACGCGCCTCAAGGTCCCGATTCCGCCCGCCGCAGTCGCGCCGGCGCCCGCTCCTGCCGTCAAGGGCGGGCAGTAGGCGGCGGACGGGAGCACCGGTGAGTCAGCCGCGCAGGGTCGAGATCTCGGAGGACGGCGGTCTGTCGATCCTGTGGGACGACGGGCACCAGGCGGGATATGCGCCCGCCCGCTTGCGCCTGGCATGCAAATGCGCCGTCTGCGAGGACGAGTGGTCCGGTGAGAGACGCCTGCGTGCCGACTCCATCCCCGCCGGCATCCGCGCCCTCGGCGTCAAGCCGGTCGGCCGCTACGGGCTGCAGATCGACTGGAGCGACGGACATTCCACCGGCATCTACACCTTCGACAGGCTGCGGGTCCTGTGCGAGTGCCCGGCCTGCCTGACGGCCCCGCGAGGGTGAGCGCCCAGGCGCCCCCGGCCATCGTGCCGATCCGGCACCTCGGCCGGTTCCGGCTGGTGGCGGTCGGGATCACCTCGGTCATCGGCGGCGGGATCTTCATCATGCCGGCGGAGGTGGCGGAACTCGTTGGCCCCGCCGGCATCTTCGCCTACGTGGTCGCCGGCCTGGTGGCCCTCGGGGTGGGACTGGCGCTCGCCTCGCTGGCGTCGCGCTACGAGACCTCGGGCGGGCCCTATCTTTACGTGCACCGCGCCTTCGGAGAGTTCGCCGGATTCCAGGTCGGCTGGCTGTTCTGTCTGGCGCGCCTGACGGCGATGGCCAGCCTGGTCAATGGCTTCGCGAGATACCTGGGGGCGCTCCTGCCGTGGGCCGCCGACCCGGCGGGGAGGGCCGCGCTGATCGCCGCCTGCTCGGCGCTCATCATCACGATCAATTTGATCGGCATCCGCCAGACCTCCGGGGCCACCAACCTGTTCGCCATCGCCAAGGTGCTGCCGCTCGTCATGCTGGGGGTCGGCGGTCTGTTCTTCCTGCAGGCGGAGAGCTTCACGCCGGTCCCGGTCGCGCCGATGAGCTTCCTGCGCGCCGTGCTGCTGCTGATTTTCGTGTTCTCCGGCTTCGAGATCCTGACGGTGCCCGCCGAGGAATCGCTGCAACCGCGGCGCGACATGCCGTTCGCGCTCATCGCCACCATCCTGACGGTCTGCGCGATCTACCTCCTGGTGCACACGGTCGCCACCGGAATGCTGCCGGGTCTGGCGTCGGATCAGGCACCGCTCGCAACCGCCGCCGGCATCATGGCCGGATCGTCCGGGCGCTACGCCATGACCGCGGTCGCCGCCACGTCGATGGCCGGCTGCGCGCTCATCAGCCTGGTGGGGGGGACGCGCCTGATGTACGCGATGTCGTCTGCGCGCCAGATTCCCCGCTGGATGGGGTCCCTGCACGCCGCCTGGCGCACGCCTGTCCGGGCGACCCTGCTGATGGGAGTCATCGGGACCGCGCTTGCCATCGCCAGCGCCTACAACACCCTGGCGGCGATCAGCTCGGGCACCCGCCTCCTGGTCTACCTGGCGTGCTGTCTCGCCTGTCTGCGGGAGAGCCGGGGTGCGTGGTCCGAGGAACCGGGCCCGGGTTCAGCGGCAACGGCCGGCGCCGGCGGGCGTATCATGGCGGCGCTCACGGCGGTGGCGATCGTAGCGCTTCTGTGCGCCCTGAGGAGGGACGAGATCATCGGGGGCGTGTCTGGTATAGCCCTCGGAACCGTGCTTTACTCTGGCATGTGGCTGTCGGCCGGCGCACGCCGTGGACGCGCCGTCGAAGCAGCAGGAGGAACTACTCAATGACCAAGGGTACGAAGAGGGCGCTTCTGATCGTGGGGGTCATCGTCGGGGCGCTGGTGGCGATCGCGTACACGGTCAGACTGTCGAATCAGCCGTCCCGCGGGAGCGTCCTGGAGATGGTCCTCAACGAGGACATTCCCGAATACGTCCCGATCGACGGCCTGCCGCAGATCCTGGGCGGCAGGAAGCTGACGATGCGCGTCTACGTCGAGGCGCTTCGCCTGGCGCGCGACGACCGCCGCATCAACGGCCTCCTGGTGGCGATCGACGGCCCCGGTGTCGGATCGGCGCGCCTGCAGGAGCTGCGGGACGCGATCGTCGATTTCCAGAGCGGCGGCAAGAAGTGGGCGGTCGCCTACCTCGAGACGGCCGGGGAGTTCTCCCCGGGGAACCGGGACTATTACCTCGCGACCGCCTGCGGCTCGATCTGGCTGGCGCCGCCCGGCGACGTCAACCTGACCGGTCTGCGGGCGGAGGTCTCGTTCGTCCGCGGCACGCTCGACAAGCTCGGTATCGTCCCCGACTTCGACCACATCGGCAAGTACAAGAACGCCATGAACACGATCACCGACACCGCGATGAACGACGCGTACCGCGAGTCGCTGGATGCGCTGGTCAAGAGCGTCTACGGCCAGGTGAAGGAGGGCATGGCGGGAGGACGCCGGATGAGCGGGGAGCAGATGACGGCGCTCATCGACGGGGGACCGCACATCGGGCCGACGGCGCTCCGGGCGAAGCTGGTGGACTCGCTTGGCTATCGCGACGAGCTGGAGGAGCATCTGAAGTCGAAAAACGGTGGATCGCTGCCGCTCATCAAGGTGGGCAGGTATCTCAAATCCGGCCGCTTCTACGACCGCGGGCCGAAGATCGCGCTCATCTATGGTCTGGGTGGGGTGTCGCGCGGCGAGAGCGAAATCAACCCCCTGACCGGCGAGAACACCATGGGCTCCGACACGATCGCGGCGGCGATCAAGAAGGCGCGCGAGGACTCGTCGATCCGGGCCATCGTGTTCCGCGTCGACAGCCCCGGCGGCTCGTACATCGCCTCGGACGTCATCTACCACGAGGTGATGCTGACCAAGGGCAGGAAGCCGCTGGTCGTCTCGATGGGCGATCTGGCGGGTTCGGGCGGCTACTTCGTCGCCATGGGGGCCGACAAGATCGTCGCCGAGCCCTCGACGATCACGGCGTCGATCGGCGTTCTGGCGGGCAAGCTCGTGACCACGGGTTTCTGGAACAAGGTCGGCATCACGTTCGATGCCGTGCAGAGAGGGGCCCACGCCACGTTCTTCTCGACCAGCGCGAAATACACGCCCGAGGAGCGGGCGATCTTCGAGGCTTGGCTCGAGCGCATCTACAAGGACTTCGTCACCAAGGCGGCCAAGGGACGCAACAAGACCTTCGATCAGATCCACGCCGTGGCGCAGGGCAGGATCTGGTCGGGCGAGGACGCGCTCCGGCTCGGCCTGATCGACGAGCTGGGCGGCCTGACGACCGCCATCAGGCGGGCCCTGGTGATGGCCGACTGCGATCCGGACGGCCGCGCCCAGCTGGTCGTCATGCCGGAGGCGAAGAGTCTCGTCTCCCAGGTGTTCCGCGGTGAGGACTCGATGCCGTTCATCCCCGTGCTGCGATAGGGAACCGTTCAGGCATCCGGCGCGTATACTAGGAAGCCATGCTGATCAGCCTCGGGGGAGTGGCGTTGGCGTTCACGATTCTGGCGGTGGTTCTCGTCCTGATCGCCGCCCCGATCGTCCTCGCCCTGTTCATCGTCGGGGCGATCCTGAGGCTGGTGTTTTTCGTCCTGTTTCTGCCTTTCCGGCTGTTGGGGGCGCTGTTCGGTCTCGGCTTCGGAATGGTCGGGCTGCTCTTGAGAGGCCTGATCCTGTCCGGGGGGATCGCCTTCCTGCTGCTCCTCGGGCTGCTGCCGATCCTGCCGTTCCTCCTGATTGGCGCCGGGCTCTACCTGGTCTTCCGGGGGGCGCGGCGCCCCTCCACGCCGGTCGGCCAGGCCTGACGCCGGACTCTCAGTCCGCGCCCCCGAGCACCCGGAAATCCAGGTCGTTCCGGCCGCGATCCTTGACCTCCACCGTGTAGAAATTGGGTTCGCAGCGCAGCGGCCGCGAGGCTTCTCCCAGCGGCACGAGGCGGTAGACACCAGGAGGAGGCAGCGGCAGTCGCCAGGCCCCGTCCGCCCCGGGCGCGCTCCGTCCCTGCTCGTGGACGATGCTTCCAGGACCGAAAATGACCAGCGTCTTCACCAGGTCGATCCGGCCGCTCAGGCGCTCCGCTAGCGCCGTTCCGCTGCCCTCCAGTGGCTCGGAGCCCGGCGACGGGCCCGCCGGGTGCGGTGGGACATCCGCCGGTGAGGGCGACGGCGTCGGTGCGGGGCTCGCCGTCGGACGTGGCGTCGGCGCAGGCGCTGGCGTGGGAGCCGGTGTCGGCGAGGGCGTGGGAACCGGCGGGGCAGGTGGCGGATTCGGGGAGGGCTCCCGATCAGCAACGCGCCCGGCCCCTCCTCGAACAGAAACGGCCGGACCGCGCTGATTCCGTCGGCGTGCGTGAAGACCCCCGAGGCCAGGTCGACCTTCGAGGATTCCGGGTCGAGGAAGGCGAGATCCATGCCGGCTCCATACACCGCCGCCAGCCGACCATCTTGTGAGAACAGGAGAGAGTCGGCGCTGAAGGGCAGCCGAACGGTGGTGGTGGCCTCGTCCTCCATGGTCCGGTGCCTTTCCGGCGGAATCGCGGCGAGGAGCTTCGGATCGAACATGACGATCTGGTCCCTGCGCACGGCGTACAGCACCTCGCTGCCCGGCCGGAAATAGAGCCCGTGGTTCGCGCCCGGGGAGCGATAGTGCCAGGACGAGGCCAGGGGCCGGGTCGTGAAGGTGAGGATGCGGTCGGTATAGGCCAGGTAGAGGCGAGCTCCCCGGGGGTCGAGGGCGATGGCACTGGGTGGCCGGTCGAGCTGCGCCGAGGCCGATACGCTCCCGGCCTCCAGGTCGATCTCGTGGATCCAGAAGCGCAGTTGATTGCGGGCTGCGTCGGCGGGGGTCCGCATGGCAAGGACATACGCCTGCCGGCCGTCCCCGGAGAGCACGCCCCGCCGGCCATCGCCGTCAAAAGTGATCTTCTTCAGGACGTGGGCCGGAAGCGGGCCGTTGCCGGTCGCGACCACTGCCGCCAGGCCCTCCTGACGGGGGTGCCGTCCAGCGTGCGTATCGGGAGGCGCCGCGATAAGCACGAGCTCCAATCGACCGTCGCCCGAGACCGCCAGATCGTTGACGGCCCGGTTGTCAATTTCGGCAAGGACCGGCGGGAGAGGCTGCAGCTCGGCGCCACCCGGACTCCAGGAATACAAAAGCCCGTCCGGACCGAGCACCATGGTGGACGACCCGGCTCCGCCAGCCGCCCGGGAAGCCGGGAGCGCCGCCGCCACCGCGATCGTCAGCGCAACGGCGGCGAGCCGCAGGCCGATCGGCACAGTCCCGCCGGAAACGGGGCTTCCGCCCCGTCCGGACCACGGGCGCCCTCTGCTCCAATGCCGCGTCGCGCACTGGATTTCCGGTTGCGTCGATGGGGCTATCACGCTAGAATCTAGGGACTTTCGCACAGGAGAGGGCCTCGACAATGGCGCACAGTCTTTTTGATCCAATTGAGGATATCAAGCTTCCCGAGGAGAAGCCAAAGCGGAGCTGGAAGTGGCTTCTCATGACGGTTGGCGCCGTTGTGCTCGCGGCCGGCCTCGGCATCGGGGGATATTTCGGCTACTACGCGATGTTCCCCAAGAAGCTCACCGAGCGGCCCATCCCCAGAAACATGGAGCAGCTCCTGGTCGAACTGAAGTCCGCGCGCGACCAGATCGACAGCCAGACCCGCGATGTCTACGGCCGGATCCAGCAGTTCAACAAGACGATGGAGGTCCTGCACCGCAAACCGGTCTCCTTCTCGCAGGTGTTCACGCAGGGCCTGAGCGCCGAAGAGGAGCAGGCCCTGGACGATCTCGTCCGCAACGAGAAGGACCCTTCCTATCGCGGCATCCTGGGCCAGGTCGTCGAGGACATGAAGAAAATCCGCGACCTGACATGAAGCTCGCCGAGCAGTACCTGGTCAAGGAGAAGGGCGTCCCCGAGACCCGTGCCAAAGAGCTGGTCGCCCGCCTGAATATCATGGAGACCAGCATGGAGAAGGGGATGAAGGTCCACTTCTACTATGATCCGGCGAAGGATTTCTTCGGAACCTGGGTGTCGCAGGGTGACGCCAAGCACAGTCCGCTGGGTCTGGTCCGTGCCAAGGAGATGAAGCTGATCCAGGAGAAGGACGCGGCCGTCGCCAAGGCAAGCGGCCTCGAGGACGAGAAGGCTCAGCTGGAGGAGCTGCGCGACAATCTGCAGAAGGAAATCGAGGGGCTCGAGACCAAGAAAGCACAGCTCGAATCGAGCGTCGCGCAGCTCGAGATGGAGAAGACCAAGGCCCAGGAAGAGGCGCGCATCACTGGGGCGAAGCTGGCGGAGCACCAGAACTCGGTGTGGTACGACGCCGACCTCGAGGACCGCCTGCGCGCCCGCGGCGTTCTGAAGACGGTCAACAAGGTCGAGAACATCGGCGAGGTGAAATTCGCCAACAACATCGACCTGACCAAGACGAAATCGATCACCCTCAAGCCCAGCCAGTTCGGCATCGATCACATCAGGGACGTGCGCATCGTCCCGAATTTCCTGAAGGAAGGGCGCGACATCGGCGTGCACTTCGTCGAGGACGGGACGGTCGAGGTGACCGTGCTGAACGAGGCTGCCGTGAAGGGCCAGAAGGTCCTCTTCGTCCTCACGCAGTAGCGCGGCCGGCGCCTCCCGCAACCTCTACCGGTCGTCGATGACCTGCCAACGTCTGCCGGTGAGCGCGGTGTAGCGCTCGGTCAGGAGGCGCGACCGCTCGGCCCGGCCGTCCGCGGCGTCGATCTGACCGAGATAGCCGACGGCCCACGGATGGTCGGGGTTCGCGTCGAGAAACTCTTCCAGGAGCCGCGCAGCCCGCGGCGCGTCGCCGGTGCGAACGCAGAGGCGCGCCAGCAGGAAGGCGACCTCGTCATTGTCGGGCGCGAACTCGCGGGCCTCTTCCAGCAGGGCGCGGACCTTCTCGGGCGGATCGGCGTCCCAGGCCGCCTTCGCCGCGGCGAGACGCCGGGCGGCCTGGGCGGCGGCATCAGCGCCGAGGCGGCGGCGCTCGACTTCCGCCTCGCGCGCCCGGCCGGTCTTCTCCAGCGCGTCGGCCAGGATCGTCCGCGCCATGCGGTCGGCCGGGCGCAGCCGGAGGTACATCCGGAGTGGCGCGATCGACTCTTCGGGACGACCCGCGGAATGCCGCAGGGATCCGATGAGAAACCCCAGATCGGCCAGCGTCTCTTCCGGCAGCGCGTTGTCAGATCCCGCCGCGGGTGCGCGCGCGGTCGGGGCGGCCCCGCCGTCCCAGGCGGCGGGGGCCAGGGGCTCGAGGGCCACGAGCGCCGCGGCGCGCTCGCCGGCTCGGAACAGACTCTCCCCCAGCCAGTAGCGCGCCGGGCGGTCCTGCGGGTCGAGCGCCGTGAGCGTCCGGGCGTCGCGCCTGACCGCGGCCCAGTCCTGCGCGCTTCGTTCCATCGTCACCAGCGAACGCCACAGTCCCGTGTCGCGCGGGAATTCGCGGACCGCCCCGCGCAGCCAACTCAAGGCCTCGCCGGGAAGTCCACCGAGCGCCAGCGCCTCGCCGTAAGCCCGCGCGGCCACCGCATTGCGCTCGATCTCGAGCGATCGGCGGGCGTACAGGATACCGGTGTCGGCGTAGCCCTGCGCCACCGAGGACGCGGCCAGTCCGGCGTAGAAGACGCTCTGCCCGGGCCGGTCCGTCTCCGCCAGGTCAAGATGCGAGGCGATCCCCGTCGTGTGGCCGGCGAACATCGCCGCCAGCTCGCGCGCCTGCGTCTCCCGATCGGATTGACTGCGGGCCAGCATGCGCAGAGGGGCGGTGAATTCGATGAGCATGTTGTCGTCGGTATTGACCGGTCCCGGCCCGAGGCTGCCGCGCAGCTCGGCGCCGCCCACCCAGTAGTGGGCGATCAGGTCCGCCGGCGTGTGGATGCCTATACGCTCGAGGTCGGCCTCGATGCGGGGTCCGCCGCGTTCCAGGATGCGCTGTAGCCGCAGCGGCGCCGTGCCGTTCGAGCCGATCAGGATGACGTCCGTGGCGACGCGGAAGACGTGCACCTCGGGGAAGATCGAGGTGAAGCCGCGGAGAATGGCGCGGAATTCCTCGGTGCCCAGCTCGTACAGCTGCACCCACTGGCAGAACAGGCCGTCGTCGGCCAGCCGCGAGCGCGCCAGCTCGAAGAAGTCCCGCGTGAACAGGCCGGCTGCGCCGGCGACCCAGGGGTTCGACGGCTCCGAGATGATCACGTCGTAGAGCCGATTGGTCACCAGCAGGTGGTTGCGGGCATCGTTCACCACCAGCCTGACGCGCGGATCAGCAAGAGGCGCGCCACTCTCCTTGTCGAAGAACCGGCTGCCGCGGACGACGGCATCCTCCAGCTCCGCGCACTCGACGCGCCGCACCGGATGGGTCAGCGCGGATCCGAGCGTGACACCGCTTCCCAGGCCGATCACCAGAACCTCGTCCATCCGCGGGGCCAGCAGCATCGGGATCTGGGCGAGCAGCACCTGGGTCGGAAGGTCGCCGAGACGCGCCGTCCTGCGCCGGCCGAACGGCTCGGCCAGACCGGGCGGCACCGAGGCGTCCGGTTTGCCGTTGACCAGGAGGGCCAGCGCCGAGGTGGTGCGGAAGACGGTCACCGTGCACGTCAGTCCCTCCTTGAAGAACAGGATGTCGCCGTGGTTTGCGCGCGCCTCCTCGTAGAACCGCGCGCGGTCGGCCCCGCTGTAGCGGTCGGCGTAGCGAAACACCCCGCTGGACAGGACCTCGGGCGGCAGGCGGGGGGTGTCGAGGATCACGTCGGCGGCCAGCGCCAGAACGGCGCACGCGAACAGCGCCCGCAAGCGGGGGCGCAGCGGCGTGCGGGCGGCCGCCAGGGCCGGGAGCGCCAGGAAGGCGCTGACCGCGATCCCGGCGGCCAGGGCGCCGCGGCTGCCCAGACGCGGGACCAGCCAGAACCCGGCCGCCACCGAGCCGGTGATCGCGCCGAGCGTGTTGCCGGCGTAGGCCAGACCGACCACGCGGGGGGCCCGATCGCCCCGGGGGCCCAGCCCGCCGAGGGTGATCGGGAACATCGCCCCCAGTCCGAGCGTCGGCAGGACCATCAGTCCGGCGGCCAGCGCCAGCTGAACGCCCAGGAGGCCCTCTGGCGAAGGCTGCAGACGATCGTGGGCGACGACGTACAGGTACGGCAGCTCGCGCACGACATAGAGACCGAGATAGGTCGTCAGCGCCACGAAGGCCTGGCAGAACGCCGCCGCCAGCAACGCATCGACACGTCGTCTCATCAGCCGGATGCCGAGCCACGCTCCAGCGGCCAGGCCGGAGAGGAACGTCGTGAGCATGATCGTGTACGAGTAAGTCGACGAGCCGAGAATCAGGACGAGGAGCCGGCTCCAGGCGACCTCGTACACCATGGCCGTGGCGCCCGACGCGGCGTACAGCCCGACCAGGACGCGCCCGGTACGGCCCGGGCCCTCCGTCGCGCGGCAGGGGGTCGGAGATGGGGGCGCCACGGGCGGCCGCGCGGCGGGGGTATCGATCGTCCCCGGGCCTTCCCGGAGCCGCGCCAGCAGGAAGGCGATCGAAGCGGCCAGGAGGTTCAGGCCGACGGCCAGCCACCCGGTCCGTCTCAGTCCGATCCACGGAAGGAGCGCCAGACCGGCCGCGGCGCAGCCAATCACCGCGCCCAGGGTGTTGACGGCGTACAGGGCACCGACCCTTCGGCCCGTCTCGGCGCCGTCGCCGTCCTCGGGCCCGGCCAGCCGGCTGAGGATCGGCAGCGTGGCGCCCATCAGCGCCGTCGGCACGATGAGGACGGCGCAGCAGAGCACGAACCGCGACAGGCTGAAGACGGCGAAGGAGGAGTGGAAACG
>QHXY01000017.1 GCA_003223145.1 Acidobacteriota bacterium | reverse complement strand
TCGAGGGATCGCCCGGACCTGCGCCACGGGGGACACCCGCGGGAGCGGCGAAGCGTTCGCGACCCGGCTCCGCCATCGGACGCGATGGGGCCGGGGCGGCGGGATCGGAGGCGGTCTTTTCCGGACGCGACACCTCGAGCTCGAGATGCCGCAGGGACCGGCGCAGCCAGATCAGGAAGACGATCGAAGCGATCGATGAGGACACGATCAGGCCGCCGAGCAGTCCATAG
>QHXY01000328.1 GCA_003223145.1 Acidobacteriota bacterium | reverse complement strand
GTGGAGGCTGGATCGTCGGGACCCCGTCGGGCGCCAAGGGCAACTTCGGCGTCGGCGGGGGCGTGAAGAACGGCGCCTTCTGGGGCCACTTGAATTACCTCGACCATGGCAGCGGCCTGCACGTCAAGGCGACCAGCATCACGGGATACGTGTTCGTGGACGACCGGACCCGCGACATCTGCGGGACGTACAGCACGAACACCGGTGACAGCGGCTACTTCCGCGTCCGGGTGACCGACAACGGCGAGCCCGGTCGCGATGATTTCTTCGGGATCAGGCTCCAGAGCGGTTATCAGGCCATGGGCGATCTCGGCGGCCCGGATCCCGGGGGCGGCAACATCCAGCTGCACAAGGGCAACGCTTCCAACACGCCGCCCGCGACCGGCTCCTTCTGCCCGGTGTAGTCGCAACGCCCGCGGGCCGCAGGAGCGGGTCATCCGGACCGCTCGACTCGGCGGCTGTCTCCGGGAGCAGTCGTTCCACCTCCCGGGGGCAGCCGTCCGAAGCGGCGGGGCAGCTGGCCCCCGCCGGGCGCCGCGCGGGGAAGCGCGGGAGGAACACCACATGACGGCGACCGGCGGATCGGGGATTTCCCGTCCCCGGTTCGGTAGTTTCCCTGATTGGCGGCGGCTGGTCGTCGTCGTAGGGTCACACGGGGCAACGCGTCCCGCGACTGAGGGGGATACGATGGCGGCACAGGAGCGGCAGGGCTCGGGAATCCACCAGGCGCTGGAGGTCTGGGGGCGGCGGCGGTGGACGGGCATCGTTCTTTTCCTCGCTGCGTCGGTCCCGGCGCTCAGCTTCGTGGCGTCCCTTCCGGACATCTACAAGGCCACCGCCACGGTTCTGGTGGAGCGGCAGCAGATCCCCGAGACCTTCGTCCGTCCCGCGGTGTCGGACGAGCTGGAGACGCGACTGCACGCGATCAGCGAGGAGGTCCTGAGCCGGTCGAGGCTCAGTGATCTGGTCGCGCAATACGAACCGTATCCCGCCTTGCGGGGAAAAGTCTCGCCCGAGGCCCTGATCGAGAGGATGCGGCGCGACATCAACCTCGACCTGAAGGGAGTCGAGCGGACCTGGGAGCGCGGAGCGACGGTCGCCTTCGCACTCAGCTATCGCGGGCGCGATCCGCGGAAGGTGGCCCAGATCACCAACGCCCTGGCGTCGCTCTACGTCGAGCAGAACGAGAAGAGCCGCGAGCAGCAGGCGACCCACACGGCGGATTTCCTGAAGACCCAGATGGACGACATGAAGAAGAAGCTGGAGGAGCAGGAGGCCAGGGTCGGCCAGTTCAAGAAGCGCCATGCCGGTGAGCTGCCGCAGCAGGTGGAGTCCAACATCGCCGTGCTCGAGCGCCTGAACGTCCAGCTCCAGCTCAACAGCGAGAAGCAGATGCGGGCCATGGATCGCCGCGACCGGCTGTCGGGCCAGGCGGCCGATGCGGGGTCGGGCGCGCCGGCCGGCGACCCGGAGGACACGCAGGCCCGGATCGACCGTCTGATGGAGGAGCGCGCCGAGCTGGGCCGGCATTACACCGACAACTACCCGGACGTCGCGCGGCTCGACCGCGAGATCGCCGACCTGAAGCGGCGGCTGGCCGAGGCCCCTGCGACCCCCCGAAGCGGGGGCGCCACGGGGCCGCAGACCCCGGGAGGGTCGCGCCCGGCGGAGTCGGAGGTCGCGACGCTGAAGCGCGAGGAGGAGCGACTGCGCCGGACCATCGCGGCGTACGAGCAGAGGATCGACGTGGCGCCGCAGAGACAGCAGGAATTCGAGGCACTGTCGCGGGACTACAACACCACCAAGGAGCTGTACGACTCGCTTCTGAAGCGCTACGAGGAGTCCCTGGTCGCGGCGAGCATGGAGCACGGGCAGACGGGCGAGCAGTTCCGCATCCTGGATGCCGCTCTCCCGCCCCGCGATCCCGCGGCTCCGAACCGGCTCTGGCTGTCGCTGATGACCCTCATCCTGTCGGCCGGCGTGGCCGTGGGCGCGATGGCCGTGGCCGAGCAGCTCGACACCTCATTCCACAGCGTCGAGAGCCTGCGCGAGTTCACCAGGGTCCCGGTGCTGGCGAGGATCCCCCGCATCGTGACGCGGCGCGACATGTTCAGGAAGGTCGTCACGGTCGGCGTGGCGGTCGTCCTGCTGGCGGCCGGACTGGCGGCCTCCGCGGCGGTCTCCTACTACGTGGCGCATGAATACGAGCAGATGGTGTTCATCCTGAGCGGGGGACGGCTGTAACCGCCTGGGCGCAGACCGGCGTGCGAGGGGGGGATGCGGGGTCGGTCATGGGACATCGACGGTCGATATGAGTGCGTTCAGCGGCGGGGATCGGGACCACACGTCGGACCGGAGCGAGCGCGCCTGCCCGGCCCAGTCCGCGGGCGGTCTGCGCGGGCTGGATCGCCACCTGGTCAGCCTGGTCGCCCCGGCGTCGTTCGAAGCCGAGCACTACCGGATGCTTCGGGCCCGCATCGAGGCGCGTCAGGAAGGCAAGGCTCTGCAGGTCATCGCCGTCACCAGCGCCACGATCGGGGACGGCAAGACCACCACGGCGATCAATCTGGCCGGGGCGCTGGCGCAGGCGCGCGAGGCGCGGGTCCTCCTGGTGGATGCCGATCTCAGGAGGCCCTCGGTCGCGCTCCAGCTGGGGCTGGACGACCCGAGGGGGTCCGGGCTGGCCGACGCTATTCTGGACCCGGAGCGTTCCATCGAAAGCGTGATCCTGCGCCGTCTCCCGCTGAACCTGGGCCTCCTGACCGCGGGCCGGCTGCCGCCGGCGCCCTACGAGGCGCTCAAATCCCCCCGGCTCGGGGCGCTGTTCGAGCAGGCGCGCCGGCTGTTCGATTACATCGTGGTCGACACGCCCCCTCTGGTTCCCGTTCCCGACTGCCGGCTGCTCGCGCGGTGGGTCGACGGTCTTCTCATGGTGGTGGCGGCACACCGGACCCCACGCAAGCTGGTGGAGGAAGGTCTGAATCTCGTCGATCCCGCCAAGACGATCGGCGTCGTCTTCAACGGGGAGCGCCGCTCTCGGTCCGGCTACTACGGCTACTACCACGCCTATGGACGCCCCCCGGGGCGAGCCCGTCGCCCCGGAGCGCGCTCACCGGCGCACGACACGCTGCGTTGATCCCCCGCAGGGATCCACCCTCCGGATATTCCCTGACGGTGATTGAGGGATCCCCCGATTGATGCGGGAGTCGCTCGGGCGTAAAAACAATGCGGAACATCCGAATGGCCCGCCCGGCCGGACTCCGCGGTCCTCACGGGCGAACAGATCGACGCACGCGCGGTTCCGCTCCGGGAGAGACACTGGGAGCGAAGGGGGCGAAGCCTGTCGGGAGTTCGACGCATGCTGAAAACCGAAGTCGAGGAACAGATCACCTTGGGCCCGCGCGGGCCGTGGCCGGCAGCGGCGAGGCGGCGGGTCATTCCGCGAGTCGTCGCCCTGGGAGGCGGAACGGGTCTGCCGATCGTCCTCCGGGGGATGAAGGATCTCCTGTTCCCCTCCGGACGAAAGTGGGTGGCGGCCCG
>QHXY01000327.1 GCA_003223145.1 Acidobacteriota bacterium | reverse complement strand
CATCCCGGCGGGCGTCAGCGCGGTCTTCTCCACCTCGGCACGGATCTTCTCGGCGACCGGCAGCGCTTCTTGCGTGGTCGCATCGGCCAGGAGGACGACGAACTCCTCGCCGCCGTAACGGGCCACCGAGTCCGAACGCCTCAGGACGCGGGCCACCATCTGCGCGACGTGCCGCAGGACCTCGTCGCCCGCCTGGTGGCCGTAGGTGTCGTTGAAGCGCTTGAAGTCATCGATGTCGATCATCACCAGCGCCACGGGCCGCTCGGCGCCGCGGGCGCGCTCGACCTCCTGATCCAGAAGCGTGCGGAAGTGCCGGTGGTTGTAGACGCCGGTCACTCCGTCCAGCTCCGCGAGCCTCTTGGTGGTCAGCAGCAGGCGCTGGGTCTCCACCGCCACCGCCGTCATGTCGGCGCAGCGTTTCAGGACCTCGAAGTCCTCCGGATCGAAGGCGTGTCTTCGCCGGCAGCCGACCCGGAAGGCGCCGATCACCTGACCGCGGGCGCGCAACGGAATGGTCATGTCGCTGCGCAGCCCTCCCGGCACCGGCTTCTCGGTGAAGCGCAGCTCGGCCGAGACGTCGTTGCGCCACAGCGGCTTGGCGTGCCGGATGACCCAGCCCATCAGGTGCGAGGCGTCGGCGGGCAGCCGCTCCGGCTCGCGCGGCTCCGGAGCGCCGCCTTTGAGAACCTCGCGGAGCATGACGCTGTCGCCCTCGAGGAGCCCGAGACCGGCACCGTCCACGGGGAACAGCCGCCGCAGGGACCGGGCGATCTCCTCCAGGACCGTATCGAGGTCCCCGGCGCCGGCGGTGACGGAGGCGATCTCCATGAAGGAGACAAGAATCTTGCGGTCGGAGACGCCTGAGGGTTCGGGATCGGGTTGGTCCAGGACGTCCTCCGGTGACTGCACCGTCCTTACATGATCGGTGCGGGGGGCGCCGCCGGTCTGCCTCCGGGACGGTAACCGGTCGGGTCGACGACGACCTGGAGGAATCCGGCCGCACGCACGGCCAGGATCAGCCGCCGCCGCTCGGTCGGCAGGGTGGACCGGAGCAGGCCGTCGTGATCGAGCTCGATGCGCGCGTCCCGGCCCTGCAAGCGGACCCGGACCTGACGGTATCCCAGCGCCTTCACCGCGGCCTCGGCGCGCTCGACCCGCAGCAGGTCGTCCCGCGTCACCGGCACCAGGCGGGGGATGCGCGAGGCGAGGCAGGCCATGGCCGGCTTGTTCCAGGTCGGCAGCCCCAGCCCCCGTGACAGGGTCCGGATCATCGCCTTGGTGAGGCCGGCCTCGATGAGTGGGGCCCGCACGCCGGACTCCGCCGCGGCCCGCATCCCCGGGCGATCGTCGCCCAGGTCGTCGGTGATCGCCCCGTAGATGATCGTGCCGCCGCCGGCGGACGCCAGGAGCGCCCGCAGAACGCGAAACAGCTCGCTCTTGCAGTAGTAGCAGCGCGCCCCGTCGTTGCGCACGTAGCGCGGATCATCGAGCTCGCCCGTCGAGACCAGGAGATGGCGTGCGCCGATGAGCCGCGCCAGGTCTTCGGCGTCTTGTCGCTCGGTCGCGGCCAGGGACGGCGACACCGCGGTGACGGCGGTGACCCCGTCTCCGAGGACGTCGTGCGCCACTTTCAGCAGGAAGGTGCTGTCGACGCCGCCCGAGAAGGCGACGAGACATGGACCGAGGTCCCGCAGGATGCCTCTCAGAGCAGGGTACGGGCCTTCCATCGCATGGACCCTGTGTAGATCCCGATCGCGACCACGATCTTCGCGAGATCGAAGAGGACAAAGGGCAGGATACCGGCACGCAGCGCGGCGCCCGGATCGCCCATGTAGACGGCCAGCCAGGCGAGCCCGCAGGCGTAGATCACCGCCCCGCCGGCCAGGAAGGCCAGCGCCGTCCGTGGCAGACCGGGCCGGCGAAAGCCGGCCAGGACCGACCCGGTGACGTAGGCGGCGCCGACGAACCCAATCAGGTACCCCCCCGTCGGGCCCAGGAAGTAGCCGGGTCCGGCACCCGGAAGCGCGAAGACCGGCAGGCCGGCGACCCCGGATAAAAGATAGATGGCCTGGCTTGCGGCTCCGGCGCGCGCCCCGAGCAGCGCACCGGCGAGAAGCACCGGCAGGACCTGCAGCGTCCCGGGCACCGGCGTGAAGGGCAGCGGAACCGAGATCCGGGCGCCCGCCCAGGTGAGGCCGGCAAATCCCAGGACCAGGAGCGCCGTCTGGTACCGGCGCGCCAGCCGCAGGGAGAATCCGTCCGACGCGATTCGACCTTTTATCGATCCGATTCTGCGGGAGTCGTCCAACACGCGCGCATCTTAATGCGTCGGCCATATCACTGTCAACGAAAGGAATAAACCCCCTTCCCTGCCTGCTTGATGGCCCCTAATTTTTCCTTGACAGCCCGTAGGCTTGACAGTATATGGGCAGCGCATTACAAAGTTCGCCGTAAATTTTGAGCAGTGCCGACTGCCTAGTCCGACAAAAGGACAGCGAGGTCGTCGTGGGGGGGGTTCCCATCGCCCACCGCGCTTCCGGTCGCGTTGCGGGCCGGAGGACGCAATGTACCTCTGCGGCTTCCGGGTCGTGCCCGGGGGTCCCAATGCCTTCATTTTCCGCCCAAGAAGCGGTTGCAGCCCACCAAGGAGGATTAGAATGAGCGCACTTTCAAGGATAAAGTGCATCCGTTTGCTGGTCGCCTTCGGCCTCTGTCTGATGCTGGCCGGACCACTGATGCTGCTCTGGGCATCCAGACCATCGATCGCCCCGAAAGGCACTGGCGATGATGCGATCGGGCAGGTGTTCGATCACACCGACGCGGTGCTGTCGAGCCGGTTCCAGCTTCCTCCGGCCACCGAGCGTCCCGAGGGCTTCGCGGTCTTCGGGGACGCGTTCAAGACGGCCCGCCGCGCCGACAATCCGAAGGGGCTGCTGCGCACGAACATTGCCGACATCGACCCGGCGAACGCCGAGGCGGTGCTGCGCGATCTCCCGGACAACCTGAGATTCAGCGAGGCGGAAATCACCCGGGCCGGCTCCAAGGGGATACTGGCCGCCGGCGTGAACTACCTCATGCTGAAACCGGAAGCGATGGCCGCCAAGTCGCTGGACGGGGTGTTGGGAAAGATCCGCGAGCAGGTCAAGTCGATCATCGGCTACGGGCCGAACTCGACGATCCTGGTCTACGTCGAGCCGCGCCAGATGGCTGCGCTCCGGCAGAACGAGGACGTGAAGTTCATCTACGCCATGCAGCCGGCGGACAAGATCGAGCTGCAGACCGGAAGACGACCTCTGATCAACAAAGAGAGGGCGCTGGACCCCAACTTCCTAGTGGAGATCTCCCTGGTCCCGGGCATCGACTCCGTTGCCGTCAAGGAGCGGGTCGCGAAGACTCCCGGTGTGGTCGAGGTGACCGATTACAGCATGGACGGCGGCCTGCTGGCTCGGGTGGATCACAAGTCCCTGGACAAGATCGCGCGTATCCCCGAGGTCCTGAATATCCAGGAATATCTCGAAATGATGGAGATGAACGCCAAGAACGCTTCGACCATGCAGACCGGGTCGGCGATGGAAGGTCTGGAAATCCGCCCGTTCGATGATCTCGGCGTGGACGGCGGTGGAATCGACACCAACGGCGACGGCAAGAGAGTCAACGATGGAACTGATACCGTGCCGCCGCAGCTCGTCGGTGTCATCGACAATGGCATCAGTGCCGACACGCCGAGCTTCTCCCAGACGGCCACGCAAGTGTTCACCGTACTGCCCGCGGTCGCTTTCCCCTCCCGGTCTCACAGGAAGGTCCATTCGATCATCAATACCCCCTCCGGTGACGGCGGAAACGACTGCGACGCGACCCTCGACGGTGCCGGCAGCCACGGCAACACCGTGGCCAGCGTGATCGCCGCCTACCCGTCCCAGCTGGGCGTTTACGCGACCGAGGCGAGCGGTGTGGGACCCCCGGGCCAGGTTCGTCGCGCCAATCTGGACGGTGTGGCGCGCGGCGCCCGCATCATCGTGACGGACACGGCGAGCCGCGGCCGCTGCACGACCAACGCGTTGGTCGAGAAGGGCGGCAACGTCGATCCGGGCAGCCTGGCAGTGCGCCTCAATGAGTTGATCTGCCCGAACATCGCCAGTCCGCCGGCGACCGGGACCTGCAAGAATTTCTTCGGGGGCGGGAACGAGGTGCACCTGGCGATCACTCCGTTTGGTCTGCCCGACAACTTCCAGACTATCCAGTTCCTGCCGAGCAACGGGACCTACCCGACGCCGGCGCTCGACGTCGACAAATTCCTCTACAACAACCGGGACTTCATGGTCGTCGCGCCGGTCGGCAACAACGGCGCGAATATCGGATCGAGCCGGCCCGAGCTGTGGCTGCGTATCATCCCCGACCTGTTCGACGGCACCAAGGCCGATGATGACCCGAACTTCCCGGCACCGATCCAGGTCGCTCCGCCCTCCACGGCGAAGAACCTGATCTCGGTCGGGACCAGCCGCTCCGACTGCTTCACGTTCTTCGGGCTGAACGACCGCCAGTCCAACCACGTCACCTTCTCGTCCCGCGGCCCGGCGACTCCGGAATCCCTGCGCATGGCGCCCATCGTCTTCGCACCGGGCAGCGACCTGATCCCGAGCTTCTCGGCCGCCTCGATCGCCGTGTTCCGCAGCAAGGACGACGACAACCTGGACAATGGCGGCTCCAAGCCCCTGGATGCCGAGATCGACGAGGGCAACTTCGGGACCTCCTACTCCGCGGCGAACGTCACCGGTTCGGCCGCCATCATCCGGGACTACTTCGCCCAGGGCCTGTATCCGACGGCCGATCGGGTCGCCGCCAACCGCATCCCGAACGTTTCCGGGGCCCTGGTGAAGGCGGCCATGATCGCCTCGGCCAAGTTCGGGACCAACGTCAGGACGCAGGGTGAGGCAGCCCAGAACAAGCCGCTGCGCAGGACGCGGGCGATGGATGTGGGGTCGCCGGCCGGCGTGCCCGTGGGCGTCATGGGGAACAGCGAGCAGGGCTATGGCCTGCCGGTCCTGACCCATGTCCTGCCGATCCCGAACTGGTCGAAGGGGTTCACCCTGGGTGAGCTCGACGAGCCCGCGGGGGTCAGCATCGAGGTCCAGGAACATCCGGCGCGCGCCGTGCTGATCTGGGACGACATCGCCACCGGCGAGCTGCCGATCGACAACACGCACACCTCCCAGACGCATACCTTCAAGGTGGCCAGTCCGGATCTCATGACCAACACCGCCGGCGGCGGCAAGGCCGTGGACGTCGGTGAGCTGCGCGTCGGCCTGACCTGGACCGACCCGCCCTCTCCTTTCGCCGGGGGCCCGCTGGTCAACGACCTCGACCTGGTCCTCGAAGGCCCGGGACCGGACAACTGCCTGACCCCAGGTGAGATCAAGTACGACGGATCGACCTGTCCGGGAACTGCCGCAGCCGACAACCAGTTCTTCGACGGCAACGTCTACTCGGGCACGCAGAACCAGTACAGCGACGAGTGGTCGAAGCTGAGGACCTCCGGCGCGCCCGAGGACCACGACTGCCGCAACCCGCAGGAGGCGATCCATCTGACGTGGGATTACAGCAACGACCGGCACGCCACGAACGACTCGCAGATTTTCGTCGGCACCTGGCGGGTGACGGTGAAGAGGAGCACGACTTCGGCCGCCTGTCCGCCGGGAACCGGCGGTTCGACGCCCGGCGTGATCACCACCGGCGGCCCCAACGAGGACACCAGAAACACCCTGTGCACCGCCGCAGGGGCGCCGTTCTCCTGCTGCACCGGAGCGGGTGCCGGCACCTGCACCGGCGACCGCCGCCTCGAGAACCAGAACCTCGTCTGCACCGCCGCAGCCACACCCTTGGCGTGCTGCACGGGTGTGTTGACCGGCACCTGCCCGAGTGAGGATACAAACGGCAACACCCTCCTCGACCTCGGCGGTCAGACGTACGCGCTGCTGGTCTCCGGTCCGGTGTTCCATGACCCGGCGGAGCCGGCTCC
>QHXY01000326.1 GCA_003223145.1 Acidobacteriota bacterium | reverse complement strand
GCTGCTGGCGATGATCGGGGCGTTCCTGGGCGTGAGACTCCTGTTCTTCACGCTGTTCTTCGGGGCGCTTTCGGGCGCGCTGTTCGGCGTAGCCATGATCCTGTGGCGCGGCTATGGCTGGAAATCGAAGCTGCCGTATGGGGTCTTCCTGGGTGGCGCCGCGATCCTCGGCCTGTTCGTGGGCGAGGCGTGGATCCGTCTGTATCTCGATGTGGCGGGGATGGCGCGATGAACCGCCCGCTCCTGCGCAGCTACGAGGGGCAGATCAAGATCTTCCTGGTGCTCCTCGTGCTGTTCCTCTCGGTCGCGATCGTCCTCGCGCCGAGCTGGAGCGCGATCAGATGCTGCGTGGTCTGCGCGCCGCCCCCGGGACGCCACCTTACATCCCGCCCACGTTTCTCAACCTGATGGCGCGGCAGAAGGGGATGGTGGCAATCGAAATTCTCACGACCGAGGGGGCGGTGCTGTCCTCCTCGGATCCCGGCCGGGTGGGGCAGGCCGACGCCCTGCTCGCCGGCAACCCCGGGGCTGCGGTCCGGCTGAAGGCGGGCATCAGCGTTCTCGCGCCGCTCGATCGCCCGCGGGGTTCGAACTACGCCACGCTGGCGGCGTACCGGCCGATCCAGGACAAGAGCCGCGCCACCATCGCGGTGATCCGCGTGTCGACCGAGGTGCCGGCGCTCGGCTCGGTCGATCTGAATCTCACGCTGATCGCAGGATTCCAGGCGGCGGGACTGGTCTTCGTCCTCGTTCTGGTCATCCTGTTCGCGCGCTGGCTCCTGCAGCCCTACCGACGGCTGGTGTCGGCGGCGGTGCAGGCCCCCGGTCAGGTTCCGGGGTTCGGGCAGGACGCGGGCCGCGGCGAGCCCGATTATCTGGTGCAGGCGTTCCAGGGCGTGCTCGACAAACTGCGCGCCCAGGAGCAGGAGCTGACGCGCCTGAAGGGTGCAGGGGGCGCGGCCGCGCCGATGGCGCCCCCCGGCGACCAGTTGATCGGCGGGATGTCGAGCGCCGTCCTGGTATTCGACGGGGGCGGTCGTTTGACTGTGCTCAATCCCGCCGGGGAGCGTCTTCTCGGTCTCGATCGCGCCGCGTCGATCGGCCGGAAGTACGGCGACATCCTGGGTCGCGCCGAACGCCTGATCGACTTGATCGAGCGCAGCCTGAGGACAGGGGAGAGCCTGTCGCGTGAGGTGGTGCCCCTGGTCGGAGCCGATGGCAAGGTCACTCACCTGGGGGCGATGATCTCGCCCATCCGGCCCGCGGCCGGGCCGGAGCGCGCCTCGGGCCCCATCGAGGGCGCGCTCTGCCTGCTGGCCGATCTGACGGAGATCAAGGCGCTCAGGGAAAAGGTCGGGCTCAAGGAGAACCTGGCGGCGCTCGGCGAGATGTCCGCCGGCATCGCCCACGAGTTCCGCAACTCGCTGGCCACCATCCACGGTCTGGCCCGGTTGATCGCGCGACAGAACGGCAATGGCGGGCAGTCCGCGCAGCCGCCACGCGAGCATGCCGAGACGATCCTGCGCGAGGTCGAGGGGATCGAGAAGGTGGTCACCGATTTTCTGCGCTACGCCCGTCCGGTCAGTCTCGATCTGTCCGAGGTGGACCTCCGGGATTTGGTGGAAACCCTGGTGCGCGAGATGAGCGAAGACGCGGCCGGAGTCGGGGCGGAAATCGAGGTCCAGGGGACGTTCCCGCGCATCGTCGCCGATGAGACGCTGATCCGGCAGGCGCTGCGCAACCTGCTGGTCAACGCTCTGGAGTCGTTCGACCCCGTCGGTCCTGGACCGGCCGGAAAATCGCTCGGCACGGAGGCGCGCCGGGTGGTCCTGCGTGGTCTGCCCGAATCGGGAGCCCCCGGTGGAGTGAGACTCTTCATCGAGGACAACGGCGCCGGTATCGCCGCCGAGGACCTGCCCCACGTCTTCACGCCGTTCTTCACGACCAAGGAGCGCGGCACCGGGCTCGGTCTCGCCCTGGCGCAGAAAACCGCCGTGGTGCACGACGGTCAGATTGAGGTGAGGAGTCAACCGGGCGAGGGGACCGTGTTCACTCTCTACCTGCCGCCGCGCCCCGGAGGCCCGGCCCCTCCGGCGCCGCTCTGACGGCTCTCACCAGTTCGGCTGCTGTTACATCCTGTAACGCCCTTCCCTCGAATCACGATTCTGTCACCGCTAACGCGTTGAGTCATCGCAAGCCAACTCACGTGCCTGCCGCAGATGGCGCTCGAGCGCGGCCCGGGCGGGCCCGTGGCACATCGCTTGCTCGATGACAGGTGCGCAAGGAAAGACGCGCAGGAGTCAGGCGATGAGCGGAGAACGATGGACGACGGACAGGAACGACGGGGAGCGGGGATACTCCCTCCCCGAACTCCTGATCGTCATCGCCCTGATCGGGCTGTTCGTGCTCTTCGGGGGCCCGTCGATCAACGAGGCCTACAAGGCCTACAAGATTCGCAGCGCCGCCAACGACCTGGTGACCGATCTGCGCGCCCTGCGTTACAACGCGGTCTCGAACCGCGCGCAGCGCAGCATCACGATCAGCAACCAGGGCGCCGCGTCGCCGAACCAATACACCTACACCAATTACAAGGGAACTGCGATGACGGTCCGTCTGGAGTACGCGAACATCGAAACCACCAGCGCCGCGTCGATCACCTTCAACATCAACGGTTCGACGGGCGCGGGCACGCAGACCGTCGCCATCAGCGGCGCGATCAACGACTCGCGCAACGACCGTTACACGATCACCGTGACACCGACCGGGACGATCTCGAGCGCCTACAGCACGTTCTAGGAACGAGGAGACGAGCATGAGGATGCGCAAGGACATGACGGCGCGAGGGGATGGCGAACCGGGCTTCAGCCTGATCGAAGTGGTCGTCGCCATCGGGGTCCTGGCCGGCGTGCTGCTGTCCATCTGCTCGATGTTCATCATGGGCGGGCGCCAGCTGAAGACCGGCAAGACCATGACCGAGGCGACCACCATCGCGCACGACATCATGGAGACCTTCGACAAACTGTCGTTCACGGCGCTCTACACCACGTTCGGCGCCGTGACCACCGACTCGACCAAGACGGTCACCAGCTCGAGCGGGACCAACGCCGTCAGTCCCTGGCAGCCGGAGATCACCCGGAAGCTGGACAACGGCTCCGCCTCGGTCACGGTCCTGGCCATGGGCCCCGGCACGCCCAACTTCGGCAGCGCCCTCGGGATCCGCATGAGCGTGACGGTCACCTGGACGGAGCTGGGACGACAGCAGACCGTGTCGCTGTCGACGACG
>QHXY01000324.1 GCA_003223145.1 Acidobacteriota bacterium | reverse complement strand
CCCGCCCTTGCCGTCCGGCATTTCGGTGGTGTGGCCGTTGCGACGGTTCTCGTAGATCTTCCCCTTGATGCCGAAATTGAGGAGGATCTGCTGCACCTGCCTCAAAAGCGGCAGGCTCGTCGAGTCGAGCGCCACGTAGGCGTTCTTACCCTCGATAAAGCCGACCGTCCCATCAGTCGTGAACAGACCGCGAAGGAGCGCCGCGGAGCTCTCCCGGTCGAGGCGGAGCGCTGCATCGAGGAGACGCTTCTTGGGTGCGCCTTCGTCGAGCACGGCATAGCGATCAACGACGACGGTGATTTCCTTCGCGGAGGTGGCCACGCGCACACCGGTGTCGGTCCGGGTGAGTCCGTTGATCTTCTGGTCCGGCTTCACGGAGTTCAGAAATTCGACGCACTCCTCGAGGATGTGCGCTTCGCCATGACCGAGTGTGAGGAACACCTGACCCTGATCGCCGGTCTTGCATCCATCCCCTAGCACCATCCCGATGAATTCCGCCATCTTGGAATGCAGGTGCTCCTTGCCGAAGTGACCGGGCACCAGGATGAGCTGATCCCCCTCGTTCAACTGCCCCGCAGGCACGTCGCCGCGGTTGGTCGTGGAGATCGGATGGTCCTTTGTCACCTTGAGCGTGAAGCCGTGCTTCGTCTTCAGCAAAAATGTCTGCTTCACTCCCGTGCTGAAGATCTCGGTGACCGGAGCGAGCTCGCCGTACTCGGTGACGATGTTCACGACCTTCCGTCCGACCAGATCCTTGATCGGTACCAGCCCCTCCTCCGTCGCCACCAGCGTGTCGCCGGTCACGCACGGGTTGCTGGCGTTGATCCGCCCGTTCGCCGGGCAGGGGTGCCAGTCGTTGACCGTGGTGTCGAACTGCATGCCGGGGTCGCCGCAGGCCCAGGTGGCCTCGGCGATCATCTTCATCAGGTCGCGCGCCTTGTACGACTCGAACGGCTCGCCGCCGATCACCCGCTTCGTGGACCAGTCGGCGTCCGCTTCCACCGCTTTCATGAAATCGTCGGGGACACGCACCGAGTTGTTGGAATTCTGGAAGAAGATCGACGAGTAGGCGGGGCCGTCCAGCGCCGGGCTGTAACCGGCGTCGATGAGGGCCCAGGCCTTCTTCT
This sequence comes from Acidobacteriota bacterium, assembly GCA_003223145.1. Classification (GTDB taxonomy): domain Bacteria; phylum Acidobacteriota; class Polarisedimenticolia; order Gp22-AA2; family Gp22-AA2; genus Gp22-AA3. The sequence goes on along the minus strand of QHXY01000324.1, from coordinate 1,373 downwards.
CCTCCTCCTGCTTGCACTTGATGAAGTCGACGATGTCGGGGTGATCGATGTTCAGGATGACCATCTTGGCGGCGCGGCGGGTCTTGCCGCCGCTCTTGATGACGCCGGCGAAGGCGTCGTATCCCTTCATGAACGACACGGGCCCGCTGGCGGTGCCGCCGCCGGCCAGGAGCTCTCTCGACGAGCGCAGGGGCGACAGGTTGGTGCCGGTGCCGGAGCCGTACTTGAACAGCATCCCCTCGGTCTTGGCCAGCGTCAGGATCGAATCCATCGTGTCTTCGACGGAGTTGATAAAGCACGCCGAGCACTGACTCTTCGGCTCGACCCCGACGTTGAACCAGACCGGCGAGTTGAACGACATCTTCTGGTAGACCAGCAGGTGCTTCAGCTCGGCCTCGAAGGTCTGGGCGTCGGCCTCGGTATTGAAGTAGCCCTGGGCGCGGCCCCAGCCGCCTATGGTGCGCACCACGCGGCCGATGAGCTGCTTGACGCTGCGCTCGCGCTCGGGGGTGCCGAGCGTGCCGCGGAAGTACTTCGACGCCACGACGTTGGTGGCGGTCTGCGACCAGAACTTCGGAATCTCGACGTCCTTCTGCTCGAAGACGATCTCGCCCTTCTCGTTGCTGATGACGGCGGAGCGGATTTCCCACTCGACCTCGTCGAACGGGTCGACGCCGGGGCGGGTGAAGTAGCGCTCGAGGGTCAGGCCTTCGGCCGCCTTCCTGAGGGTCAGCGGCGCGGAGAACCCGCTGGACCTGTTCGGGGTGGACTGCGTCTTACGGCTCTCGCCTGAAGCTGAATCGGCTCTGCGCTCCTTGAGCTCGGATTCCTTCTTCATCGTTCATCGCTCCCGGAAAGATCGGGCCACCCGTTCGCCCGACCGCCATCGTTGGACTGCCATCCTGACGTCTGCCTGCCCTCACCCCTGGAGCCTCCTGGCCACCCATCTCCTCCCCCAACCGACGACGGGGGGACCCTCTGCCCCGGGGGCAGCGCTCCCGGTTCCGTCACGGCCTCCGTCTCTTTGGGGGTCGCGCGATCTCGACCTACTCGCCTCGCCGAACGCTCATGATCTCGACCGTTCAAGCCGCCTCTCAATCCTGGTTCACAGGTTATCCACCAGCCATGCGGGTGTCAAGGGGCGAACACAAAATGTTGGGGGGACTCACAGCTCTCCCACAACATGATGAGGATCAAAGCGCTTAGGCTGTGGAGGCGGCTGTGGAAATCGGCTGCGCCGGCGGACGCGCGTCGCGGAGCCACGGTCCCGCAACGGTTCGGCGGCGAACGTCGAGAGGCGCCTCGCGAAACTGGTTGACCGGAGCGCCGTCCGGCCGTAGAAATTTATCAACTCTGTCGCCGCTCATCGTCAA
>QHXY01000054.1:21465-21884 GCA_003223145.1 Acidobacteriota bacterium | reverse complement strand
CATCGCGCCCCAGCCGTTCATCGTGGGCCCTGTAGACCAGGCCCATCCCGCCCTCACCGATCTTCTCCTGGAGGCGGTAATGGGACAGCAGGCTGCCTGGAGTCGCTGTCATGCGGCTCTCTTCCCGGGGTTGCAGTGGACTGAAGGCGAAACGACTGTGCTGCTTCCCTGCCCTCTCCGCCGCTGGGCGCATGATACAGCCGAATCCCGGGCGGCGAGATCCTCCATCGTATCTCCTTGACAAGAAGGCCGATATGGCGTACACATTCGCCATCCCTTGCTCCCGTCGCACCAGCAGTGAGGGTCACAGAGGCAGAGCTCGGATCAGCCTGAGAGCCAAATAAACGACAGACATGCGCCGCCGTCCCGCCTCAACAGCACTTCTGTACGCTAGCCTTCTGCTTGCCTCCCAGGGCTGG
>QHXY01000054.1:0-21403 GCA_003223145.1 Acidobacteriota bacterium | reverse complement strand
GGACTTACCTGAAACAGACCGTCGCACTCGAAACGATCTGGAAGACCACCCTGACGCCGGAGACTCTGCAGCACGAGCTTCAGCGTATCGCCCGGCCCAGTCGTATATCCGGACGGCTGGAGGAAATCTTCGAGGCGCTTGACCATGATGGGTTCCTGATTCATGAGTGTTTCGTCAGGCCGATACTCGTGAACCGTCTGGCGAGGAGCTTCTTCTCGACCGACATGAGATTTCAGGGCGAATCGAAGAGTCGAGCCGAAGAGCTTCGCAGGAGATTACTACGGAATCCACGGACGGCCCCTGGCCAGGGAATTGATATGCGCGTGGTCGATGTCATCCGCGGAGAAGAGCGCTCTCTCAAGTCCGATTTGGAAAATGGGATCCTCACGCTGCGTGCGGGGAAGGCGGAATTTGAGCGCATTCGCTCGCGCGCCCCGCAAAGCGCGGGGGAAGTGGGACGATTGGTCGAGGGCCCGGAGGGTTTCGACATCCAGGTGCTGCTCGAGGCGTCCCGAGACTCGCTGCGGCTCGCAGCCTATACGGTCGAAAAGAGGCGCTGGGATGACTGGTGGAACGGTGCGAGCCAGGGCCTCGACGAGACTGCGGTTGAGGCCGTGGCGCAGGTGGTGGAAACCCCGGCGGTTCAGAATCTTGGAGCGCGAGTACCGACTGGGGGCAGCTGTGTCGAGGACGACACGTGGGTGAACGAGGGGCTCGACGATCCACCAATCCAGGGCAGCGGCCATGTGGCCGTGTGGACGGGCAACGAGATGCTGATCTGGGGGGGTATTTTCCAGAACAGCGCCGCTCGCTACGACCCTTTGACGGACACCTGGGGCCGATTGTCGACGAAAAATGCGCCTGTTGCGGGATCACCTTCCCCCGTGGTTTGGACCGGCAGCGAGATGATCGTCTGGCGTGGCACGGGGAGTTTGGAGGGAGGCCGATATGATCCTCTATCAGATACGTGGAAGCCGATATCGACAGTCGGTGCCCCGAATTCTCCTGGCGGACACACCTTGGTCTGGACCGGCGCGACGATGATCGTCTGGGGCGACTATCAGACCACGACGGGAGGCCGCTATGACCCCGCAACGGATACCTGGAAGCCGACTTCCACTCTCGGGGCACCGGAGGCTCGCAGCTGAGATGATCGTCTGGGGCGGGTATGACGGAGTCAATTACTTGAGCTCCGGTGCGCGTTACGATCCGGTCACTGATACCTGGAGGTCGATTTCAGGGCTCGGAGCACCTTCCCCCAGAGGCTTTCATACCGCTGTCTGGGCGGACAATCTGATGCTCGTGTGGGGAGGATACGATGGGAACCCGTCAGCACCCTTCGCCACCGGAGCAAGATACGATCCGCGGACAGACAGCTGGACCCCGATCTCCGGCTCCAATGCGCCGTCCGGACGCTACATTCACGCCGCCACCTGGACAGGCTCTGAGATGTTGATCTGGGGAGGACTCGGCAATGGATCCGGAAATGGGAGTCTGAATTCCGGAGCCAGGTACGAACCGAAATCCGATGTCTGGACCCCGATCACGATGACGAACACGCCGGGGCCTCGTTATGGTCATAGCGCCGTATGGACCGGCCGGCTGCTTCTCGTTTGGGGCGGGGTCGACTCGGTGGGGGGGATTTCGGAGTCTGGCGGCCGGTATGATCCCCTCAACGACTCATGGACCGCGACCGCAACAAGCAACCGGCCGATACCGCGAATCGGCCACTCCGCGGTCTGGACCGGGAATAAGATGATCGTATGGGGCGGTCTCAGCTTGTACAGTCTCTTGAACTCCGGAGCGAGCTACGATCCTCTGACCGCGTCCTGGACGGCCATTTCAACCCTCAACGCGCCTTCCCGCCGGAGCGACCATGTCGCCATTTGGACGGGCTCCGTCATGGTGGTGTGGGGAGGGGTCGCCGGAGAGGACCGGGGCGGTACGGGTGGACGGTACGATCTTGTCGCTGATTCGTGGTCGCCTACGAGCACCGCGGGGGCGCCGGGGTGGAACATCTACCGAAAAGGTGCGAGCGTGGTTTGGACGGGGACTGAGATGATTGTCTGGGGCGGCGTTGATTCGGGTGACCGTTATTTCGGTAACGGAGGCAGATATGACCCGGCGGCCGATGCGTGGCTGCCAACTCCCCTGACGGGCGCTCCGGTCGCCCGCGCCAACCATGCCGCAGTCTGGACCGGCGACGCGATGCTCGTCTGGGGAGGTTTTACGCGACCGTTCTTCGGACCGGACACTTATTTGGATGACGGCTACGCCTATCATCCCGTGACGGACTCGTGGGTTCACGTGAGTCATCTCGGAGCACCTTCGCCGCGAGAGCATGCGACCGCCCTGTGGACAGGAGAGCAGATGCTGATCTGGGGAGGAGATAGTCCGAGCGGGGGCCTCGGCGATGGAGCGGCCTACGTTCCACAGATGGATGCCTGGGAGACGATCGATACGAATGGAGCACCTCCGCCATTCATTTCCCCACATACGGCGGTCTGGGCGGATCCTGTCATGATCGTCTGGGGCAACAATGACCAAGGCTCAGACAGTGGTGGAAGGTACTCCACGACGACAAATACGTGGAAGCCGGTCAGCACGAGCGGCGCCCCCTCAGGGCGGGCGCATCACAGTGCGGTCTGGACCGGCGAGGAGATGATTGTTTGGGGAGGGGATCGAGTCGGCTCTCCACTCGATACCGGCGGCGCTTACCGGGTCGACCTCTCACCCGACGCCGACCATGACGGTTACACGGTGTGTGCCGGCGATTGCGACGATGCCAACCCTGATGTTCATCCCGGCGCCGTGGAGCTGTGCAATGGTCGAGACGACGACTGCGATGGCCTGGTCGATGACGACTTCTCGGTGGGGACAGGTTGTGTCAGCGACGTAGACTCGTGCCATCAGTTGGTGGGCGCTCTCTCCTGCAAACCCGACGGGACGGGAACGCAGTGTACCGGTGTGGTGACCCTCCACGATCTGACGGCGCCCGCAATCATATGCCCCGCGGATGTCAATCTCGAGTGCCCCGCCGGGGCTGCCAACATCGGCCGGGCGACAGCGTCTGACGCGTGCGACCCGACGCCGATCATTACAAATGATGCTTCACCCATCATGCCCCTCGGCGCGATGGTGGTCGACTGGACGGCAACGGACGCCAGCGGCAACAGAGCTTCCTGCCCGGAGCGGGTCAACGTTCGTGATACCACCCCCCCGGGGATCGCGGTCGTGACTACCCCGTCCGTTCTGTGGCCCCCCAATCACCGGATGGTAGATGTCGCGGCTTCGGTCGCTGCAAGCGATGCCTGCGGCACCCCCGCTGTGTCGCTCGTATCAATCGCCAGCACCGAACCGGACAATTCCGCCGGAACGGGAGATGGCAATACGGTCAACGACATTCAGGGTCCAGTCCCAGGCTCAGACGATTTCAACTTCGCTCTACGCGCCGAGCGGGACGGAGGGGGCGGGGGTCGTGTCTACCGGGTGACCTACTCGGCAGTCGACGGCTCAGGCAACCGATCCGTCACCACGTCATTCGTGTTCGTTCCCCACGATGAGGCAGGCGTCACGGAGCCTCTCCTGCTTTCAGTCGAGAATGGACCCGCCGGAACGAGGCTGACTTGGGACCCCGTCCCCGGAGCTCTTTCCTACCGCGTGGTTCGCGGGCGCGTCGGCAGTCTGAGGGAGACCGGTGCCTTCATCGACCTCGGCACGGGTTCCTGCGTTCAGCCGCCGTCTTCCGCTACCAGCACAGAGGGGCATGACGATGCCGAGAATCCACCAGCGGGAGAAGCCTTCTTCTATGTGGCTGCCTACGACGATGGCAGAGACAGCGGCTTCGGGACGGTGTCCGCCGCCAAGCCCAGGGTGTTGACGGGTGGAGGATGCGAGTAGCTGAGGTTGCATGGTGAGGGCGGGCTTATAATGCGCTCAAAATGCCTCTTAGTCCTGGCACACGGCTGGGCCCCTACGAGATCCTCTCGCCCTGTGGCGCGGGCGGGATGGGCGAGGCGTATCGCGCCAGAGACACGCGACTCGACCGGACCGTCGCGATCAAGATCCTCCCCGGCCACCTCTCCGACAACGCCGAACTGCGGCAACGCTTCGAGCGCGAGGCGCGCGCCGTCTCCAGCCTGAACCATCCCCACATCTGCACCCTGCATGACATAGGTCACCAGGACGGCGTCGATTTCCTGGTCATGGAATACCTGGAGGGCGAGACGCTCGCCGATCGCCTGCGCAAGGGCCCGCTTCCCCGCGACCAGTTCCTGCGCACGGCCATCGAGATCGCCGACGCCCTGGACCGTGCCCACAAGCAGAGCGTGGTCCACCGCGACCTGAAGCCCGGCAACATCATGCTCACGAAAGCCGGTGTCAAGCTTCTCGACTTCGGCCTGGCCAAGCTGGACGGACCGCATTCGGCTCCGGCGCTCTCCCGACTTTCGGCCCTCCCCACGGAGGACAAGAGCCCCCTGACCGCTGAAGGAACGATTGTGGGGACACTGCAATACATGGCACCGGAGCAGCTGGAAGGCAGGGAGGCGGACGCGCGCACCGACATCTTCGCGCTGGGAACGGTGCTCTACGAGATGGCCACCGGACAGCGGGCCTTCAAAGGAAAGAGTCAGGCGAGCCTGATCGCGGCGATCCTGACGTCCGAGCCCCCGCCGATCTCGAGCCTGCAGCCGATGACGCCGGCGGCGCTGGACCGCCTGGTCAAGACGTGCCTGGCGAAGGACCCGGATGAGCGCTGGCAAAGTGTGCGCGATCTCGCGAATGGACTGAAATGGATCGCCCAGGACGGATCGCAGGCCGGTCTTGCATTGCCTGTGGGACCCCTGCGCGCGTGGCGTAACAGACTATGGATCTTCACGTCCGCAGTTCTGGGGTTAACCGTCATGGTGCTGGGGATTCTCTACTACCGGGCAGAAGACGTCGGGCAGCAACAGCTAGTCCGCGCTTCGATCGAGGCCCCCCCAGGCAACCGGTTCGTCTTTAGCTCTGGTCTACGAAGCGACGGACGAGCGTGGGGCTCGGAGGCTGTGGCTTCAGAGGCTGGACAAGAGTGATGCTCAGCCGCTCTCCGGAACGGAAGACGGCAAATATCCTTTCTGGTCCCCCGACAGCCGGTCGGTCGCCTTCTTTGCCGGCGGGAAACTTAGGCGGCTCGAGGTGTCAGGGGGTCTGCCGGTGGCGATCTGCAGCACCGGCGACGGCCGTGGCGGAACCTGGGGTGGCGACGGAACGATTCTCTTTTCGCCGCAATTTCGGGCCGGGCTGTCTCGTGTGCCCGCTTCGGGGGGAGAGCCGATACCGGTGACCCGATTGGATGAAACAACACAGAGTTCGCACCGCTGGCCGCAGTTACTGCCGGATGGCAGTCACTTCCTCTACCTGGGCATCAGTCACGACCGCTCAAAGAGTGAGAACGACGCGCTCTATTGGGCCTCCCTCGACGGACGCGAGAACCGGATGTTGATGCGCAGTGGCGCCAACGCAATATACGGCTCGGGACACCTGCTGTATCTGAGTGACACCAACCTCGTCACGCAGCGGTTCGACCCGGCCCGAGGCGAGCTCCGCGGTGAGCCCGTCACCGTGGCGAGCGATGTGGAATACGATCGCTCCACCTGGCGTGCGACATTCACGGTGTCGGACACGGGGATTCTCGTCTATCACCCGGGTGGAGGGAGCGCCGGCACAACCCTGCGATGGGTGGACCCGACAGGCAAGCAGACAGGCGTCGTGGGTGAACCGGACCTGTACCGGGATGTGCGAATTTCGCCCGATGGAAAGCGGCTGGCAGTGACCCGTGGCGATCCCTCCGACATCTGGATTTATGATTTGATCCGAGGCGTGAGCACACGTTTCACGTTCAACCAGGGCGCCAACGAATTTTTGCCCACGTGGTCACCGGATGGACGTCGCGTCGCGTTTACTTCCGACCGCAGCGGACGGGGCGCAATCTACCTGAATGAATCCGGCGGGGGTGCGGAAGAAGAGCTCTTGCAGCAGAGCGACGAGCCGCAGCGCATCACCGATTGGTCGGCGAATGGCCGGTTCATTCTCTACGAACTGGGAGAGCCGAGCAAGAAGAGGGTCGAGCTGTGGGCTTTGCCGATGTCCGGTGATCGCAAGCCGTTCCTTGTCATACCCGGGTCCTCCACTGATGTAAGTGGTCGGTTCTCACCCGACGGTGCCTGGGTCGCCTACAACTCGGACGAGGCGGGGCCCTTTCAGGTCTATGTCACCCGGTTCGCTCCGCCATCGCCGGCCAGCCGGCGGTCACCAGCCAGCGTCGGAAAGTGGCAGGTTTCTTCCCGGGGTGGCGTGCTTCCAATGTGGCGAGGGGACGGTCGAGAGCTGTTTTTCCTTGGCCTGGACAATCAATTGATGGCGGTTACGGTCCAGGGCCGTGGCGACGGTGTTGAATTCGGTGCCGTGCGTCCGCTGTTCGCCGCAAACTTTCCACCGGTGGGCGTGCCGTACGACGTGTCCCGCGATGGCAAGAAATTCATCATTTACGCGGGACAGGAAGCCACTGCGGCGCCGCTTACCCTGGTGCTTCATTGGTACGCGGAATTGGCAAGGTGACACCCGGGGCCAAGCCTGACCGGGACTCTACGGAGAGCAGGGTGCGTCGTTTGGCTCGGGTGAGCCGTCCGATTTGAAGCCGAGCAGCCCTTCGACGCCGTCCTTGACGCCGGTGATGAGGTAGAAAAAGCCACTGCCCGGAATCGGCGTGTCGGTGTCGGTGAACGCGGGGCTGGAGAGACCCTGTCGGAAACAGGTGCCATAGTAGGTGCCGTTCAGCAACCGGATGTCTCCCCGGTAGACGTTGTACGTGGAGGCCAGCGGGGTTCCGTTCCAGCCGAAGGTGACGCCGTCCGAGCCGGCCTGCAGGGCGGGGATGTTCTTGATCAGGTTCTCGACCGCTCCGAGCGCGTCGACCTTGCCGAAGCCCCAGTCGTTGTTGGCGGACGGGCCGGTGAAGGCGTCGCGTAGCGTCGGGTTGAGGGTGAGCATCTGCGCGTAGACACCGGTGACGTGAGGGGCCGCCATGCTGGTCCCTTCGATCACCCAATGGACTCCGTCCTGGACGATGCGCAACCTTAGATTGGAATCGGCGAGGATGCCGGGGGCGGCGTCGATCGACAGCGTCGAGGCGATCCCCATCCCCGGAGCGGTGATCTCCGGCTTCATCCGACCGTCGCGCGTCGGTCCCGGGCTCGAGAACGGGGCCAGCGACCCAATCGTCGGCATGCTGGTGTAGCTGATGGGCTGCCCGTCGATGTCCGTCCAGCCTTGCCTGGTCACGAAGGCGCCAACCGTCGTCACATTGAGCGAGGTCCCCGGGATGCTGACGAGATCCGTGAGGTCGATCGGTTGTCGCCATGCACCCGGAAGGTCCAGGTTCCCCGGCAGGGGGCGGCGCCCAGCTGGTCGTCCACTTCGGCCTCGAAAAACCGGTCCCCGTTGATCGACGGCGAGCCGGTGTCGTCGACGATCAGCGTGCCGCTATTGGTGCCGACCCCGTGAAAGCCGGTGCCGGTTGAGCCGCTCACCGCGAGCTGCGAGCCGCCGCACGGCGCGCTGGTTGGGTCGAGCAGCGACACGGTCATCGAGTCGCCGCCCTTGTACCACATCTCCCATGCCTGCACGTCGTTGAAAGTGCCGGGCGCCGGCGTGTACTGGGGGATGGTGAAGGTGTGGTTGTTCGTGCCGCCGGTCGCGACCGTCCCCGAGACATGGATGCCGAGACCCCGTTCGTTGCCGGCCGCCTTGACCACCGCCTTCCCGGGCTTTCCCGGTCCGGTGAGCGCGTCGATCGTCTGTTCGTCGGCGTCCGATCCGTCATGACCGCCGAGGTGGGTGCCCAGGCTGAGGTTCACGACGTATGGCAGTCCGAACTCCGCCGCCTTGGCGTCGATCATGTCCAGGCCGAGACCCACGTCGAAGCATCGCGAGCAGGAGCCCTGCACGTCGGGGAAGATCTTGATCATGATCAGGTTGGCCCGCGAGGCGACGCCGACGTAGACGCCCGACGGCTGGCCGTTGCCGGTGCCGCGGCCGTTCCCGCCGGCGATGCCGAGCACGTGCGTGCCGTGACCATCGACGTCCGTGAACGCGAGGGAGGGACCTCCGGCCAGGGCGGCGTTGATCTCTGCTTCAGTGTACTGGCAGCCGAAGTCGAAGGGGGCCGGCGGCACGCTGCCCACCCCTGCGGAACAGTCGATCGTCTGATCCCACAGGTACCTGATCCGTGTCGTGCCGTCCTGGTTGCGGAAGTCGGCATGGTGCCAGTCGACCCCGCTATCGACGTCGCCGACCAGGACGCCGTCGCCCCGCGTCCCGTAGATCGCCGCCGCCTGGTCGGCGCCGATCGCCGGCGCGCTGATGTTCAGCTCGAGAGCGGGGACCCGCACGACCTGCATCCATTCGATCCCCGGTACGTCAGCCAGCTCGGGCAGGCGGTCGATCGGCACGACGGCGGACGCGAACCCCTTCAGGCAACCGTAGACTTTGAATCCCATCTTTTCGAGCGCGGCGCGCCCCGAGTCATCCAGACGCAGCCTGATGCGTGCCGTCGGGGGGGTCCCGTGGGGATCGACGGCGAGGAATTTGGAGTAATACTCCAGCTCGGACCTGCCGATCGGGGTGGGCCGCCCCGAGGTGTCGACGCCGACGCCGTGTCTGCGCATCAGCCGGTGGAGCATCGGGTCGGCGTGGATCTTGGGGGGTGTTGGAGCCGCGGCCAGCGGCACGAGAGCGAGCGCCAGGGCGAGCGCACCACGCCCGGCGCGCCCTGCCAGGTTCCTGAGCCTCTCCTGCGCCATCATGATTCCCTCCTCGAGAGCGCAGGGGTGGCAGCGTTCTCAGGCACTCCTGTCCAATACCGCGACACAAAGCTACCCCCCGAGGTCGTTCCCACGGGGGGTCAATCGGCCCGCATCGGTTCTGGCCATGAAATTACCGCGAGCCTCTCCGCCCGTCAAGGAATGAAATGTCTCTCAGCCGCGCCTCTGGCCGCGAGGCGGTCACCTGCGCAGGGCGGTGGTCCAGTTGACCACGAGCGTGATCGGCTCCGACGCCGCCTGATCGCTTTCGGAGACGACCAGGAAGCGCCTGCCATCCGGCGTGACGTCGAACGATCCCAGCGCGGACTGGAACGAGCGTGTCTGGAACAGCGGCCGCACGGCGCCGATCTCCAGACGGCCGCCTTTCCGCCCAATGTCCGCCGACATGATCCGGTTGTCCTGAGACATGTAGACGAGCTCGCCGCCGTCGCTCCGCCATCTGGGCGCGATCCCGCCCGCCGTTGACACCTGCCATTTCCCGCCTGCCCCGGGAAAGGGAGCGATGTAGACCTCGTTCCGGCCGGACTCGTTGGAGACATAGGCGAGGAAGTGCCCATCCGGGGAGAAGTTTGCGAACGACTCCTCGAACTCGCTCTGCAGGAAGGGAGACGGTTTTCGATCGCCGAAGAGCGGCAGGATCCAGATGTCCCCGCGGGTCGGCCCCTTCACCTGACGGCGCATGAAGGCGATGTATTTGCCGTCCGGTGACCAGGAGAGAGGCCGGGCATCCGCGTCAGGCTCTTGGACCAGCACTTCCTCTGCGCCCACGCCGCTGGAGGCTCTCGCGAACATGTGAAATCGTCCCTTCCGGTTCGAGGCGTAGGCGATCCGCGTCCCATCGGGAGACCAGACGGGGAAAGTCTCGATAGAAGGCTCGAACGTGAACCGCGTCTTGATGCCACGCGCCAGGTCGTAGATCCACAGGTCGGAGTTGGTGGTGCGCGGCTCGGCAATCTGGAACACGAGTCTTTGACCGTCAGGCGAAAACCGCGGGAAGAGGTAGTTCGTCGGCTCGCCGACGGCACCGGCCGGTTTGCCGCTGCGGTCGAACCATAGAAGTTGAGCGTCCCCGGCCAGCACGCCTCCCTGGTACGCCAGGACCCCGTTCGAAGAAACGGAAAAAATCGCTTTTTGCACCGAGCCGTTGACGGACACAGGGTCGGCCACCGGAACGACATCACCCGTGACCTCCAGCCGCCGCGCGTCGAACGGCAGTGCCATGAGCGTCCTTTCCCGGACGAAGAGCAGGTAACCGGGTGGCGCGTACACCGCGTTCGACCGCCCGGCCACGATGAATTTCTGCTCCCTGGAGTCGAGCGACCCGAGGTAGGTGCCCGTGCTCTCGTCGGAGGAGGTGCGCGCGAAGAACAGGAAATGCCTTCCGTCAGGCAGGAACCAGGGCCAGCGATGATTGAACTGGTGACGGGTCTCGTCGAGCAGCGTCACCGGAACCGGCTCGCCCCCCGACGCGGGGACGCGGTAGATCGAATCGCTGATGTCAGGAGCGACGAGAATCGTCCCGTCCTCGCTCCAGGATCCACCCCGGCCGATGGAGGTCTCGCAGAGTGTCTGCGGCGGCCCTCCCTGCGCCTCGATCTTCTTGAGCTTGGCGTCGGCGAAGAAGCCGATGGAGCGGCTGTCCGGCGACCAGAATGGAAAGGAGGCCCCCTCGGTGCCATCCAGAGGACGGGCGGAGAGGGAGTCGAGCGGCCGCACCCACAGGACATCCCTCCCATCCGGAGTACGGGCGACGAAGGCGAGCAGGCGCCCGTCCGGCGAAATCGCTATGGGGCCCGAGGAAATGCCGCCGAAGAAGAAAGCCGATTTCTCGGGAGGGAGGATCGAGCTGCGGATCGCGCCATCGCCAGCGGGGCCGCGGCGGAACAGAGACACAGCGAGAGACAGGGTCGCGGCCGCAAGCACCAGGGCCAGGACGCTCCAGGCGCGTTCGCGGTTGTTTCGTTTCGCCGGGCCCGGCCCGGGGCCACCCGCCGACGCGCCCGTTTCGGCGATCCATCGCAGATCGAGCATCAGATCGTGCGCCGACTGCCTGCGATCGTCCGGATCTTTCGCCAGGCAGCCCCTCACCACCCTCTCGAGGGCGGGCGGAGTCATCGGCTGCAGGGTCGTGAGCGGCGGCGGTTCCGACGCGAGGATGGCCGCGATGAGGCTGGCCTGGCTCTTCCCCTGGAAGGCCTTGCGGCCCGTGACCATTTCGTAGAGCACGGCGCCGAAGGCGAACAGGTCGGTGCGCGCGTCGGCCGGCTTTCCCTCCAGCTGCTCCGGCGCCATGTATTGCACCGTCCCGAGAACCGTGCCCTCGGCCGTCAGCGGTCGCGTGCGCGTCGGGGTGGCCGAGAGCGCGGAGATTCCCGGTGCCGCCTCAGGGTCCGCCCGCGCCAGCCCGAAGTCGAGGAGCTTGGCGCCGGTCCGGGTCAGCATGATGTTGCCCGGTTTAAGATCGCGGTGGACGACCCCCTGCCGGTGCGCCGCGTCGAGCGCGCCGGCGATCTCGACCGCGTGGCGCAGCGCCTGGTCCTGCGGCAGGGGTCCCTTTGCCAGGCGATCGGCCAGGGTCTCCCCATCCAGGAATTCCATCACAAGGTAATCAACGCCGTCCTGGTGGCCGACGTCGTGCAGCGTGCAGATATTCGGATGGGAGAGGCCCGAGACCGCGCGTGCCTCACGCTCCAGCCGTTGCCGCCGCCCGGGGTCCCGAAGGACTGCCTCAAGCAGGACTTTGACCGCGACGATCCAATCGAGCCGCGTGTCCCTGGCGCGATACACCTCTCCCATCCCGCCGGAACCTGCCGCCGCCAGGATCTCGTACGGCCCGAGCCTGGTGCCTGGGGAGAGAGCCATGCCTGGGCGGGGATTATAGATCCGCCGGGCGGGGGCGACGTCTCCCGCCCGGCGGTTCACGCAGGAAGCGAGGTTACGATTTCCGTTTGTAGGTGATGGTCATGCCGGGGACCTCCTTGCCGTCCGGTCCCGGCATGTACATGGTGAAGATCTTGCTGTTCGGGTCGGTCCACTTGACGACCTCCCTGAACCTCATCGGCTTGCCGTCTCCCCCGACCCCTTCGCCCGTCATCGTCAAGGTGTTGCTGGCGGCGTCGTAATTGCCCTCGGAGCGGAAGGGCGACGTCGACATCGAGTCGACCCAGATGCCGACGTACTTCTTCCTCGAGCTGTCATAGCCGAAGGTGCCGTGCCCATGGAACGGCTGTTCCCCCATCGTCCCAAGGAAGTCGCTGACCAGCCAGAGTCCCCCGATCAGCGTGTTCGTCTCGACACCGGTCGAGACCTGGGGTGGCGCCCCCGGAGGGCCCATGTGCATCTCGACGCTGGCGTCCCACACCCCTTCGTCACGCGCGAGGATGGCGTGCTCCGGCCCGGGTTTCGGCGTCGGCGGCATCGCGTGCTCTCCGGCTGTGACGGCAGCCGGAGCGGCCGGCTTCTTCGCCTCCGGCGGCTTCCTGTTCTCCTGGGCGGCGGCCGCGCCGAGCACCAGGCCGGTCAGAACACTCACGGCGGTCAAGAAGACCGTGCGCTGCAATCTCATGAGAATCGCCCTCCTTGGGTCTGCGACCTGATGTCCACGACGGTGGTGCGCTCATCATACGCGGAGTGAGCGATCCGTCAAGTCGGCGACGCCCTCAACCTGTGGACCGCGAGCGCCACCCTTCTCTATCGTGCGAGAGGACCTTCAGGCCGGGGGTTGCAGCGCCCAGTCGGCGCGATTCCTCACGATGTCTCCTCCCGGAAGACCGCGGACACCTCCATTGGCCCTGGGGCTCATGCGGTGAATCCTGGCGGGTAGATCCAGGCATTTCATCGGGATTGTCAGACCGGCAGATTGCGGCTTTCACCGGATTTATCTGCGCCCCGATTGGTTCCATCTTCTCTCGAAACTGGGGAGGTTCAATGGGCATGAAGTCGAGAGTCCATCAGACCAGACGGGCGTTCTTCTGCGCGGCAGCCCTCTTAGCGATTCTTGGCGCGTCCTTGACTTCACCCCAACAGGCTTTGGCGCAACTGGGCGGACTGGTGGTGACCATCACGTCCCCGACTTCCGGGGCCACTGTCGCCGGCACGATCACGGTCAATGCGAGCGTCAGTCCTCTCGGAGTACTGGTTGGAGGAGTTCAGTTCAAGCTTGACGGCGCCAATCTCGGTACTGAGGACACGGCGGCGCCCTATTCGGTTTCCTGGAACACCACCACTGCCGGCAATGGATCGCATACCTTGACTGCCGTCGCACGGGACGCGCTGGGCGTCCTGTACGGGTCCAACCCGGTCACCGTCACCGTCTCCAACGCTCCCCCGCCGGACACCACTCCGCCCACCGTCAGCATCACCGCGCCCGGCAACGGGGCGACGGTCTCCGGGACAACCACCGTCAGCGCCTCCGCCTCCGACAACGTCGGGGTCGCCGGGGTGCAGTTCCTGGTCGATGGCTCCAACCTGGGCTCCGAAGACACGGCCTCGCCCTACTCGGTCTCCTGGAACACCTCCACCGCCAGCAACGGCTCGCACTCTCTCACGGCCGTGGCACGTGATGCCGCCGGTAACCGGACTACTTCGGCTGTCGTCACCGTCACCGTGTCCAACGCTCCCCCGCCGGACACCACCCCGCCCACCGTCAGCATCACCGCGCCGGCGTCCGGGGCAACGGTGTCGGGGACGACGACCGTCAGCGCCTCCGCCTCCGACAACGTCGGGGTCGCCGGGGTGCAGTTCCTGGTCGATGGCTCCAACCTGGGCTCCGAAGACACGTCTTCGCCCTACTCGGTCTCCTGGAACACCACCGCCGTGGCGAACGGCTCGCACTCTCTCACGGCGGTCGCCCGGGACGCCGCCGGCAACCGCACCACCTCCTCCGCGGTCGGCGTGACAGTGTCCAACACGTCGCCGCCATCCACGACGCGCTTCGAGGAGACCGCGGCGACACTGGCGCCCGCGGGGACCTGGTCTCAGACCACCAGCGCCAGCACAGGGGTGACCCTGAGCGGCGGACAGGCGGTGTACGCCGGGGCGGCCGGGGCTACGGCGACCTTTACGTTCAGCGGCACGGGGGTGAGCTGGATCGGCTTCCAATGCGAACAGTGCGGGACCGCCAGCGTCCATCTGGACGGCTCGGTCGTTGCCACGGTGGACACCTACGCGCCAAGCCGGCCGGCGGCTTCCGGGGCGATGTACAGCACGACCGGGCTGGCGTCCGGCAGCCACACGCTGGCGATCGAGGCGACCGGGACCAGCAACGTCTCCTCGACCGGTGCGTTCATCATCGTGGACGCCTTCGACGTCGAGGGTGCGACCTCCGGCGGTGGCGGCAGCACGACGCGCCTTGAGGAGACCGATCCGTCGGTGAGCTACGCCGGAACCTGGTACCCGGGAGTGAGCTGGATCGGCTTCAAGGGCCCCTGGGCCGGAATCGCGCAGGTGTACCTCGACGGAACCCTGAAGGGGACGGTCGATACATACGCCCCGACGGAGCAGGCGCAGGCAGTTGTGTACACGGCGAGCGGTCTCGCGGCGGGGTCTCATGCGCTGATGATCAAGGTCACGAACACCTGGAACCCGTCCGGCAAATCCTCATGGATCGTCGTCGACGCCTTCGACGTGACGACCGGCGGCTCGTCCCCCCCGCCGCCGGACACGACGCCGCCGACGGTCAGCATCACGTCGCCGGCTTCAGGCTCGACCGTCTCCGGGACGATGACCGTCAGCGCTTCGGCCTCGGACAACGTCGGTGTCGCCGGCGTGCAGTTCCTGGTGGACGGCTCGGCGCTAGGCTCCGAGGACGTGGCATCGCCCTATTCGGTCTCCTGGAACACCACCACCGCCAGCAACGCCTCTCACACCCTCACGGCCGTCGCCCGGGACGACGCCGGCAACCGGACCACATCGGCGCCGGTGACGGTGACGGTGGCGAACGGGACGGGGCCTGCGCCCACGCGCTCCGAGGAGAGCGCGGCGACGCTCGCGCCCGCGGCATCCTGGTCCGGAGTCACGAGCGCGAGCACCGGCGTGACCCTGAGCGGCGACTTCGCGGTGATTGCGCCCGACGCCGGGGCGACGGCGACCTTCTCGTTCTCGGGAACGGGTGTGAGCTGGATCGGATTCAAGTGCGAGAGGTGCGGAATCGCCACGGTCCACCTGGACGGCGCCGTGGTCGCCACGGTCGATACGTATGCGCCCACCCGGCCCGCGTCCTCCAGCGCGATGTTCAGCTCGACCGGTCTCGCCGCCGGCAGTCACACCCTGGTGATCGAGGTGACCGGGACCAGCAATGCGGCCTCGGCCGGGTCGTTCATCGTCGTCGATGCGTTCGACGTGATGTAGGGAGGGAGTCTGCAACACAGACGCCGGTGCCAATCGGGGCACCGGCAACAGCACCAAAAAGGGGGGTGTGATCATGAGAACCGTGCCCGTCAAACGAAGACCCGCGCGCGTGTTGCTTCCGCCGCTGATGCTCGCTCTGCTGCTGGGCGTGGTGGTGAAGGCGAACAGCTCCCCGCCGGACGGAGTGAGGGGAGCGGCCTCCGGCGCCACCGTCGCGTCCGGAAAGACCAAGGTGGCCGCGGCGCCGCAGGTCGTCCTGCCCGGGGGTGGAGGCGCGGTGTTCACCGAGGCGCCGGCCATCAACGTGCCCGACGTGGTCTCCACCGGTGCCCTGAGCGCCATCAGCAACGGAGCGTTCGGGGCGACCGACACCAGCTCGCAGAGCCTGGCGACCAGCGAGGACGTGAATCTCCTGAACGGCCGCGTCCGTGCCGATCTGATCGTGGCGATCGCGAGCAGCGCGGGAGACGGCGCTGCGGCGGCGAGCAACTCCGCGGGTTCGGAGGTCGTCAACCTCGTCGTCGATGGGGTGCCCAAGGGGAATGTCAGCGGCACGAACGTCGGCATTCCGATCGCCGGCGGCACGGTCATCGTCAACGAGCAGACCCTGGGTGGTGACGGGTCCAGTACGTCGGACATCGGGGTCAACGCTCTCCGCGTGATCCTGCGCGACCCCTGGACCTGGAGCGTCACGGATGACTTCAAGGTCGGCTCGGCGTCGAGCGGCGTGACCACCGGGGCCTTCATTCCGGCGTGGGGAGTGCCCCAGACCTGCGTCTTCTACACCGGCGGCGGCCGGATCGACCGTGATCCACCGCAGAGCAACCAGGACTTCGCGACGTTCGGATTCAATGCCACGATGCGGAACACCTCGGACTGCCAGGGTCCCGCCGGACAGCTCGAGTACGTGGACCATTTCATGAGATTCAAGTTCCACGGCACCTCGGCCGACATCGTGAGCGAGTTCGACGACGCCGATTTCGGCGGAAAGTGCGCTCTGATCAACGGCCAGGGGCGCTACAGCATTAACAACGGCCCGTGGACCGACTCCTCCTATCAGGCGGAGGTGTGCGACAACGGCGAGCCCGGGGTCGGGCGTGACAAGTTCATGATCGAGGTCGCCGTCGGCTACAATTCCCTCTCCGAAGGGAAGGGTCCGATCCTGAGGGGCGGCAACATCCAGCGCCACGGTTAGCGGGCGGCGTGGACGCCCCGCGGTCGTCCGTTCGTCATCTTCTGCTCGCGGCGGCCAGCGCCGTGGGTCTCGCTGCCTGTTCCTCGCTGACCGGCAGCGGGGCACCACGGCCGGCCGCCGAGATCGAGCGCCTGGGTGGAGAGCTCGCCGATCTCGTCGACCGACTCCGACCCGGTCTCGTCCAGATCCGGACGGGGACGGACGCCGGCCACGAGGCTCACCCGGCGGCGGGGTTCATCGTCGATCCGGGCGGCATTGTCCTCAGCGTCGCTCACGCTGTCTCCGGCACAGACCACGTCGAGGTGGAGCTATCGGACGGCCGCCGCCTTCCCGGAAGCGTGATCGGCAGGGATACGCGCACCGACCTCGCCGCGGTGCGGATCGAGGGGATCGACAACCTGCCGGGGCTCCATCTCGGCGACTCCGACGGGGTGCGCGCCGGCGAGCTCGTCCTGGCGCTCGGTCATCCTTACGGCCTCCGGCAGGCCGTGTCGCTGGGCATCGTGAGCTGCAAGGGCCCACCGCCGGAGGGTGGGCCGCAGGACTTCGACTTCATCTACACGGATGCGCTGATTAACCCGGGCAATTCCGGCGGGCCCCTCGTGAACCTCGCCGGCGAGGTGATCGGGGTTCAGGATTGGGCCGCGCGTAACGGGTCGATGGGGATCGCCGTGCCCTCGGATCTCGTCAAGCTGGTGCTCCCGCGGCTTGTCGCGGAGGGGCGTGCGGAGCGAGAGCCCGCGGGGCGGCCAGGTCTGCTTCCACATCCGTAGCACGCAGTTCCGCAGAGCCTCGGTCTTCGAGATCGGCTCGTCTCCGGATGTCTCGTCAGGTGATTCGCCGGCTGCCTTTGCTGCTTTCACCTGATTGCGGGCACCGGTCCCCCTGCGTATAGGTTCGGACGTTCGCAGGCTCTCACGTCAGCCTTCGGGCGAGTGGCTCTCCCAGTGACCGGTCGCCCCAAGGAGGCCTCAGTCGGAGGATCGGATGAACACCAAGAGGTTCAATTATCTCCGGGTCGGATTGCCAATGACCGCGATGATGATCCTCGCGCAGCCCTCATTGGGCGCCACGCCATCGGGAGGCTCTCTGTCCCCGGCTTCACCGACCCTCACCTGGACGGGTGGGGCCTTCCTCGTACCAACTTCGGCGAGTTGCAACGGTCTTGCTGCCGCCACTTGCGACTCGTTCGCGCTCACCATTTTGCCACCGAAGCAGGCATTCGTCGTCACCGTGCGAATCGCGGGGCGGCGGTCCGGTGACGACATCGATCTGTTCGTGCGCGATCCGAGCGGAGACACGATTGCCATGTCCGGTACCCCGGGAGGCTCCGAGGAGGTGGTGCTGAACAACCCAGCTGCCGGCACCTACACCGTGACAGTGCAGCCGTTCCTTGTGGTCCCGTCCAACGGTCCGTCGTACGACGGGTTCGCCGCCATCGGTAGCCCGTCGCACGATGAAATATCCAATGCTTACAACGGCGCCGTCTTCACGGCGGACTTCCGAGGTGCCCCCAGCAGCACACCGGCGCCGTCTTCGCCGTTGGTCTCGCAACTCAAGGTGAGTTTCAACTACGTGGGCCGCCAGGCCGCCGAGCCGACGATCGGCGTCAACCAGTACAACTCGGCCTTCTTCGCCGCGTCGACCTTCGATTCCCCCGTCGGGGTGCCTGGCGTTGCCCGCCTGGCGCGGACGCTCGTGCTGCGCTCCCGGGACAAAGGGGTAACCTGGCAATCGGTATCGCCACCGCTCCTGCTGGGACAGACGACGGCCACCGACCCGGACTTCTCGCTCGATCCGTATCTCCACGTGGACCCTGTCACGGGACGACTCTATTCCTTCGACCTCAATGTGGTTTGCTCCGAGGGCATCTTCTCCGACGATGAGGGCGTCACATGGCAGCACAGCCTTCCCTGCTCCAATCCGGTCAACGATCATCTGACGGTGATCAGCGCAGCGCCCGGAAGGGGACCGGCTGCCACGCCGGCGGGTCCTTATCCCCGCATGGTGTACTACTGCTTCAACCGGGTGGTCGACTCGTCCTGCGAACGCAGCAACGATGGCGGCCTGACCTACACGCCGACGACGCCCGCCTTCACCGGTTCCGATCCTGACGCGGGCAGTCTTTGTGGCGGCTTGACCGGGCAACTGGCGGCGGACGCCACCGGTCGCATCTTTCTGCCGAAGGGGCACTGCGGCCTTCCCTGGGTAGCGGTCAGTGAGGACGGGGGGTCGACGTGGACGCGCGTGCGCATCGCGGGAAACACGCCGATGGCCGACCATGAAGTCAGCCTGGCCGTGGACACAGCGGACAACGTCTACGCCGTCTGGGCCGACGGGCCGTTCCGCCTCCCGTTTCTCTCCGTGTCCACGGATCACGGCCTCAACTGGTCCACGCCGATCATGATGGCGCCGCCCGGCGTCCATGAAGTGAATTTCCCGACCGTCGCCGCCGGGGATGCGGGTCGCATCGCCATCCTTTTCCCGGGGACCGAGTCGCAGGACCGTACCGATGCCACACGGCCGTGGAACATCTACATCGTGGTGTCGGTGGACGCGCTGTCTGCCAATCCCGTCTTCACGTGGACCATCGCGAACGACAAGAGCGATCCGGTCCATCGGGGAAGCTGCGGCCCCGACCGATGTGACGCCGAGGACGGCGGCAGCATGTTCGATTTCCTGGACATTCAGGTGTCGCCCGTGGACGGCGTGTTCTGGGGCACGGCGTCGGATACCTGCGTAACCGATCCCGATCCGGCGAGGAACTGCGTGACCAACCCGCGCGCACAGAAGCTGCGTCCCGGTCAGGGCGTCGCGATCCGGCAGCTCAAGGGCCCGTCTCTGTTCGCGAAGCGCTGAGCGGCTGTCCGCGAATTCCCGGCGAAGCGCCCGATGCTCAACTCGGAGCCGCACCCTTGACGGTCGGCTTCCCGGCCCCGACCCACCCCGTGATCCCCGACGGCATGATGAACACCTCGCGATAGCCGAGCTCCACGGCCCTCCGGGCCGACTGGTGGCACTCGTGTCAGAGCTCGTTCATGCAGTAGAAGATCAAGGTGGCGTCCTTATCCTGTGGCAGGACGCTCGCCGTGATGTCCTTGTGGTTGATGCGCACGGCGTCCGGAAGATGATTCTCGGCGTAGGTCTCGGAGGTATTGCCGTCGAAGACGTAGACGTTCGGCCGGCCGAGCCGCCGCTCAACCTGGTCCACGGTGAGCCGCCCGAACGGATCCGACTCGGGGATCTTCTCCTTGCTGGCGGCATGGACCCGCGTCTCGATGGCGAGGCCGAGGCAGGGTGCGAGGATAAACGCGGCGAGCAGCAGACATCGGTTCCTTGAGTGCATGGTCACCTCCGAAAGAAGCCCTCCGCTCACCAGTATAGACGACCTGCTCTCGAAGGCAGATTCTCGGTGTGTGATAGCATCCGGCATTCCTCGAGACGGCGACATGGCGACGGCGGTGTCCCCGATGAAGCACCCTGAGACCGCGACGAAATCGCGCACCGGAGTCTGTATCGTGGGCGGCGGCCCGGCCGGCATGTTGCTGGGGTTGCTCCTGGCCAAGCGCGGGGCGGAGGTGATCGTCCTCGAGGGACACGAGACCTTCGACCGGGAATTCCGCGGCGAGGTACTGCAGCCGAGCACGGCGCGCCTGCTTGATCAGATCGGTCTGCTTCCTTACATCCTCGAACAGCAGCATCTGACTCTGACCGAGGGGAGGCTCCTGTTTGCCGGAAAGCCGGCGGCCGGATTCAGCTTCAAGAGGATCGCCCCCGACTACCCCTACGCCATCTGGATGCCGCAGCCGATCTTTCTGGATGCTCTCGCGAGGAAGGCGAGCGCGTATGCCGGATTCCACTGCTGGATGGGAGCCCATGTCTCCGAGCTCATCGAGGAGGGCGGGGCGGTCGTAGGTATCCGGGGTCTACGGCACGGCAAGGAACCGTTTGAGGTCCGGGCCGACGTGGTGGTCGGCGCCGATGGACGGCATTCGGTCACCCGAAGGCTCGGCAAGTTCGCGACCGAGTACGAGCATCATGACTTCGATGTGATCTGGTTCGTGGTCGATCCCCCGCCGGACTGGTCCAAGACGATCTACTTCTCGCTTGGCGGCACGCCGCTGCTCCTGCTGCCGAAGTATCCGAACCATGTGCAGGCCGGCGTCCTTCTCCGCGTGGACGAATGGCGCAGCTGGCGCAAGGCAGGTGTTGCGGCGGTGGCAGACCGGCTGCGCCGTCTGAGTCCGCTGTTCGCCCAGTTCACCTCAGCGCTCCACGACTTCACGCCATTCTTTCCCCTGCCGGCGGTCATCCTGCTCGTCCGTGACTGGGCGCGGGACGGGCTGTTGCTCATCGGGGACGCGGTGCACACCATGAGTCCCGAGGGGGCGATTGGGGTGAATGTGGCGCTGGCGACCGCGGCGATCGCCGCCCAGGAGATTTATCCCCGGCTCGGCCGGGGGCCGATCCCCGGGAGCGCACTCGCCCGGGTTCAGAAGCTGCGTGAGCCGGATGTGAGGACCCTGCACCGTCTCCAGCGCAGCGCCGGTAAGGCGCTTCTCGGGTCGGGAAGCCGGAGCCCCGTGCTGCGGTGGCTCGTGCCGCAGGCGCTCACCCTCGCCGTCCGCTCGGGCCTGTTCCCGGCGGTGCAGCGACGGCTGTTCTTCGGTGCTCCGCTGCCTCCGCTCGATCCAGCGTTCAGCTTCAGGAATTAAGTCTCCGCGTGAACCGATGGAGACGAAGGAGGGAATCTTGCCGAATTACACCTACCTGATCATCGGAGGCGGGATGACCGCCGACGCGGCCGTCCACGGGATCCGCGAGATCGATCGCAGCGGCACGATCGGTCTGATCGGGGCCGAGCCGCATCCGCCCTACAACCGTCCGCCCCTGTCCAAGGGGCTCTGGAAAAACCAGCGCCTGGAGAGCATCTGGCGCAAGAGCGACGATCTGGGGGTGACTCTCCACCTGGGGCTGAGAGCCAGGCATCTGGATC
>QHXY01000325.1:483-3371 GCA_003223145.1 Acidobacteriota bacterium | reverse complement strand
TGATGTAGAGTGGCACGAACCGGGTGGGAAAGAGACGGTGCAGCCGCTTCTCCAGCGTCTTCTTCGTTCTGAACAGGCGCGAGCCGGTGTGGTGCTTCATCTCCTCGAAGTTGGCGATCGACAAGTCGGCCAGGGCGTCGGTGTTCTCCTTGCGCAGGCCCTCGAAGCGAGCGAAGACCGTCTCCCAGTCGGGTGCGTGCCGCCTGATGCAGTCGTCGAGGACCAGGCAATCCTCGAAGGCGGCGTTGGCGCCCTGCCCGTGGAACGGGACGACGGCGTGGCAGGCGTCGCCGAGCAGGCCGATCCGGCCGCGGGACCGCCACGGGCTGCACCTGATGGTCACCATCGATCCGGTCGGGTTCGTGCCGTACTGCGCGGCGAGATCCGGCATGAGGCGGGTGGCGTCCGGGAAGACGCGTTCGAAGAAGCGGAGGGCCTTCGCTTCCGTCGCCAGCGCCGCGAAGCTGTTGTCCCCCTCGAACGGCAGAAACAGGGTGCAGGTGAAGGAGCCATCGCGGTTGGGGAGGGCGATCATCATGAAGCCGCCCCGCGGCCAGATGTGGAGCGCGTTCGCTTCCAGGGCAGGGCCTCCCCCGGGAGCGGGGGGAATCGTCAGCTCCTTGTAGCCGTGGGACAGGAAGGCCTGTTGATAATCGAACCGCTCCTGCCTGAACAGCTGACGGCGCACCACCGAGAAGGCGCCGTCGGCGCCGATGACGACATCGCCCGTGAGCCTGCGGCTGCCGCCGGTCCGGGTGTCGACGACCGTCACTTCGCCCGAGTCGAGGTCCACCCCCTGGCACTTGTGTCCGAATGCGAAGCGGACGCCGGACTGCCGCTCGGCGGCGTTCATCAAGATCACATTCAGTTCGTGTCGGGAGACCGGGTTGTTGACCTGCTCCGCCTTGGTGCCGTACGGCTGGAACGCGATTCGCCCGTCCTGCGCGTGGATCATCCGGCCGCGCATCGGGACCGCCATGGCCAGGACGTCCCGGGCTAGACCGACCTGCTCGAGGGCGTGGAGACCGCGGGCGGAGAGGGCCAGATTGATCGAGCGGCCGCCCGCTGGCGGACCCGCCCGCAGGTCGGGCCGCAGCTCGAAGCCGCGCACGGTGTAGCCCGCCCTTCCCAGGAGAATCGCCATCAGTGACCCGCCCAGCCCAGCGCCGACGAGAACGACCGTTCCCTGCCCCCGGCCCGCGCCGGCGTCCGTGGCGAAGTTCATCCCGCTTCCTTCCCCAGGGTCTGGGCGAAGCGCCAGACATCGTGAAAGCGATTGTAGAGCGGTGCCGTCGAGACCCGGATGACGTCCGGCTCGCGGAGGTCGCACACCACACCGGCCGAGGAGAGCGCCGCCGCCAGGTCGCGCGGGGCGCGGCGGACCCGCAGGGAGAGCTGGCAGCCGCGACGGGCCGGGTCGCGGGGGGTGATGACCTCGATCCGCCGGCTCCCCTGCGCGTCGATCAAGAAGAGAAGGTAGCCGGTCAGTCGCTCCAACTTTGCGCGCAGGGCCTCGAGGCCGGCCTCCTCGAAGATCGCCAGGGAGGCGAGGAGGGGCGCCATCGAAAGGATCGGCGGGTTGCTCACCTGCCAGCCGTCCGCTCCCTTCCGCGGCACGAACTCGGGCCGCATGGCGAAGCGGGTCTCCGGATCGTTTCCCCACCAGCCGGCGAGGCGGGGAAGGGTCGGGTCATCTCCGTGAGCCTGGTGGACGAAGCAGCCGCCGACCGCTCCCGGTCCCGCGTTCAGGTACTTGTACGAGCACCAGACCGCGAAGTCGACCCGGCAGTCGTGAAGCCGCAGGACAATATTGCCCGCAGCATGCGCGAGGTCGAAGCCGATAAGGCACCCCTGCCGCCGCGCGGCGGCGCTGAGGCGCTCGAGGTCGAAGACTTGGCCGGTCAGGTACTGCACGCCCGGCAGGAGGACCAGGGCGATCTCGCCGCCGCGCTCCTCGATGAGGCGCTCGAGGTCTTCGCTGCGGTGGATCGACTCGCCGGGCCGGGGCCGGACCAGGATCAGGGACGTCTCTGGATCCAGGCCGTGGTGACGGATCTGCGAGGTCACGGCGTAGCGATCGGAGGGGAAGGCGTCCGCCTCCATCAGGATCGCGTGCCGGCTCGCGGTCGGCCGGTAGAAGGTCGCCATCATCAGATGAAGGTTGACCGTCAGCGAGTTCATCATCACCACTTCGCCCGGAAGCGCCCCGACGAGGCGGGCGCCGCTCTCCCGGAACCGTTCGTGGTAGGTGTACCAGGGGTTCGTGGCCTCGAAGTGCCCCGCGACACCCAGCCGGCCCCAGTCGTCGATCTCGCGCGCGACGAGGGCGCGGGCCGACTTCGGCATCAATCCGAGCGAATGGCCACAGAAATAGATGAGCGGCCGGCCGTCGGCCCCGACCGGGACCTCGAACCGATCGCGAAACCGGGCCAGGGGATCGGCAGCATCGAGCCCCAGGGCGAACTCTTCGTCCGGCCGGAGCTCCCGCGGCGTCACGTCGAGAACTCCTCGCGCCTCAGGCCGAGGAACTCCAGAGCCGTCGCGGCCAGAAGCCTGTCGCGCGTCTCGGATGTCAGGTCTGACATCATCTCGATCATGCGGCCGGGGATCGCCTCGCCGAGCGGGAAGGGATAGTCCGATCCCAGGGCGATCTTGCCCGGGCCGATCAGACGCAGGAGGTAGCGCAGCGCCTCGGGATCGTGGACCAGCGCATCGACATAAAACTTCCCGAGGTAGGCGCGCGGGCCGGCCCGGTTATCGACCGCGCAGAGATCGGGCCGGACGCGGAACCCCTGCTCGATCCGCCCGATCGTCCCGGGGAAGGCGCCGCCGCCGTGGGCGAAGCCGATCCGGAGCCGCGGCAGACGCTCGAGGACGTCGCCGAAGAT
>QHXY01000325.1:0-461 GCA_003223145.1 Acidobacteriota bacterium | reverse complement strand
ATCCCATCATGTCCCACGGATGGACGAAGACCGCGGCGCCAAGCTCCTCGGCCCGCCGGAAGACCGGGAAGAGCTCCTCGCGATCGAGATTCCAGACGTTGACGTGCGTGCCGATCTGCACCCCGGCCAGGCCCAGCTCACGGACGCACCTGTCGAGCTCGGCGACGGCGAGAACGGGATCCTGCATCGGCAGGGTGCCTAGCCCGACGAAGCGCTTCGGGTGGGCCAGGACGGTCGCGGCGATGTGGTCGTTCAGCATCCGGGCGAGATCCAGCGTGTCCTTCGCCCTGGCCCAGTAGCAGAACATCACCGGGACGGTCGAGAGGACCTGCACGTCGACACCCTGTCGGTCGCACTCCTCCAGCCGCCGCCGCGGGTCGAAGCAGGTGTCGGGGATCTCGCGGAACAGAGCGCCATCGATCAGAAGTCGCGCCGCCCCGGGCCGGTGATGCTCGATGCGC
>QHXY01000323.1 GCA_003223145.1 Acidobacteriota bacterium | reverse complement strand
GGTCATCGAGGGGATCGATCTCAACTCGTTCGATGACTGGGTGCGGCAGGCGGCGGCGGGGGGACAGGGACTGTCCCTGTCGACGGTGTTCTTCCCGCTCCTGCGCGTTGAGAAGCTGCTGCTCGACGCCGAAAGCGGTGATGTGCCGTCGATGGCGATGCAGTTTGAAAAACGCGTCGGTCGGTCGCTGCAGGAATTCCTGGACGGGCTTCTCTAGCGCGCCGGGCGGGCCGGGTCGGGCCGCGCGGTGGTCGAGATGACCCGGTCGCGTCCCATCTGCTTGGCGAGGTAGAGCGCCTGGTCCGCCTTCTCCAGGAACCCCTGGATCGTCCCGGGGAAGTCCGTGGGGTAGGCGGCGATCCCGACGCTGATGGTCGTCCTGAGGACGTCCTCTCCCACCCGCACCTCGAGCTTGCTGACCCGCGTGCGAATTCGCTCGGCGATGCGCGTGGCCCCGTCGAGGTCGGTTTCCGGCAGGAGAATGCAGAACTCCTCCCCTCCGTAGCGGCAGGGGATGTCCGCCGCGCGCATGGTCTCCCGGATCACTTCGCCGACGCGCTGCAGATAGCGGTCGCCCGCGAGATGGCCCATGTGATCGTTGATCTCCTTGAACGAGTCGAGGTCAAGCATCAGCACGGTGAACGTGCTGCCGTAGCGCCTGGCGCGTGCCTGTTCCTCGGAGAGCTTGCGATAGAAGAAGTCCCGCAGGTACAGATGCGTCAGCTGGTCGACCGTCGCCATCTGGAAGTTGCGGGCGTTCTCCAGGGCCACCGCCGCCTGCTGCGCGATGGTGGTGAACACGGACAGGTTGTCCACTGTGTAGGCGCGCCGACGCGGGCTCTCGACGCACAGGACCCCGATCGTCTCGCCGCTGAAGATGAGTGGTGAGGACATGATCGAGCGAATCTCCGGGGCCAGGATGACCGGTGCGCACGGGATCGAATCGCGGTCCACCTCGAGGTCCTGCACGAGCAGAGGGCGTCTCGCCTCGACCACCCAGGCGGTGAACCCCTGCCCGAGGGCGCGCTCGGGGCGGGTCTGCACGACGCCATCGCGCGCCACGTACTCCATGTAGGACTCGTGCGGGATCCTGTGGTAGAGCGACAGGAACAGGTGCGGGGCGTCGAGGATGCGCTGCACGTGCCGGCTCACCTGGGCGAAGACGACCTCCGGGTCGAGACTGGTGCTGATCTCCCGGCCGATGGTGTTGAGGATGCGCAGCTCCCGCGAGCGGTCCTGCAGCTGCTCATTGGTCTCGCTCAGCTCGTTGCGTGCCTGGTTCAGTTTTTTCAGAAGGCCGCTGGCGAGGAGGATAGTCGTCGCCAGGGGGAGAAAGCCCCAGATGCCGGCGGCCGCGTACAGAAGCGCCAGCCCCAGCGTCAGCGGCATGGTGAACACCTCGAGCGAGGTGAGGTAGCGGAAGTAGGTCTTTAAGTGGGGCAGCACCGGTTCGCCCTTCAGCACCATCGCCACCACCATGATGGCGACGTTCGTCAGGTTGTAGGCGAGGAACAGCGCCACGACCGACAGGACCGTGCCCCAGGTGAGGGTATGGAACTCCCAGTACCTCGCCAGGACGATCGACAGGTACTGGCCGGTGAGCGCAGTCGTCACCAGCCCGCCGGTGTTGAGACTCAACACCTGAAGGAAAGGGTTGTGCACGCGCGACTCGCGCAGGCGCAGGTGGCAGCCGAGGATCGCGCCCCCGAAGGCGACCGCCATCGGCAGCGGATGGGGCAGCACGCACAGCGCGGTCATCAGGTAGGCCATGTCCAGGGAGATCGACAGGCTGGCGCGCGGATAAATAGAGAAGCTGAAGTACCACGCGCACCCGATGAACATCGAGAACACGATCACCGGGAGCAGCTCCGCGCGCACCAGCTCCCGGGCAAAATACAGGTCCCATGCGACCACTGCGGTGGCGCAGGCGCCGAGCGTATAGGCGTAGACCCGGAATCGCCGCTCCTTCTGCTCGGACGCCTTCTGCTTCTGCAGCTTCTCCGCCACCATCAAGGTTCCCGCGATCGACACACGTCCCCCTAAGTCCTTGAGACAGCCAATCTAGGTGCCTGTCGAGGGAGGTGCAAGGAGGCGTGCCCGGGGGGGGCGTCAGGGACGGACTTCCGGAGTCGAGAGATTGACAGCCCTCCCGGCAACCCCTAAACTGCCCGAGTTTCAGCCAAGACTTGAACAGCGCCTCGCGGAGCCGGGTTCCCGGTCCTGCCCGGGGCCGTGTGGGGGGCGATGCGCTCGATGACATGCCCCGGACTGTCCCTGTGAGCGCGCGCAAGCGCGAGATCCTGGCCCTCACCCTGCCCGCCGACCCGGCCCTGGCGTGTCTGACCGGCCTGGTGAGCACCCACTTCTTCAGGCAGAACGGTATCGGCGCCGCCGCGGCGCGGCGCGGCGCGCGGTCGGTCGTCAAGCGCTTCCGCGTGCTCCTGCGCGCCGCGGCGCGCTCGTCCCGGCAGGCGCACACCCTGGTCCTCCTGCTCGAGACGCGTGCCTCGTTCCTCGAAGTGATCGGCAGGGCGGGGGGAGGGCGCAGGACCTCCCTGGCCCGGATCGATCGCCAGGGATCCTCCCGAGGGATGACCCGGCCCGCATGATGCCGCCGAACCCTTCGCGCGCCGGGATCGCCCTGGTCCTGGGCGCCGGCGGGGCGCGGGGCGTGGCGCACGCCGCCGTGCTGCGGCGATTGCGCACAGAGCGTGTGCCGATCGACGCCATCGTCGGCTGCAGTGTCGGCGCCATTGTCGGAGCGATGTACGCGGCCGCGGGGATGGATCCCGACGAGATGCTCGAGGCCTCGCGGCGCCTCACACCGCTGTCTCTGCTCGCGTTCGCGGTCTCCCGCTGGCGTTTGCCTCTTGCCTCCCGGGCGGCCCTGCGTCACGCGGGTGCGATCCCCGGTTACCTGGAGCGTCTCGATCGTGCCTCTTTCGATCGTCTGCACCACGGTGTCCGCCGACTCGGGGTTCTGGTGTTCGACCTGCTGCGGCGGGAAGAGGTCTTCGTCCTGGGGGGGCCGGGACATCCCGCGCCCCTGCCGGTCGCCTCCGCTGTCAAAGCGTCGGCCGCGATCCCGGTTCTCTTTCCACCGCTGCGCGCCCGGATGGGCGGGCGCTGGCGCTATCTGGCCGACGCGGGGTGGTTCACGGCGGTGCCGGTGGAGAGGGCCTTCGCGCCGCCGCTGCACGCGAGGCGGGTGATCGCCGTCGACCTGTCGCTTCTCGTCTGTCCGAGACAGGCCCGCCGGAGCTACTGGCGCCACCTGCAGGAGGATTGCGGCGACCGTCTGGTGGTCCTGCGTCCGGACGTGCGCGGCTGCGGGACCATCTTCTCCCGGCGAGCCGATCCGCAACGGCTGTCCGAGGCGGGAGAAAGGGCCGTGGAGCAGGCGCTCGGGTGCCTGCGGGCGTGGCAGCGCCAGGCGTCCTGACGGGCTCGCTGGAAGCCGTACTGCTGGCCGCTTTTCTTGACACCCCTCCCGTGTGCTGCTAGCATGCGCTCCCTCTCGCGGGGTGGCGCATGAGCGCGCTCGGGGTGATCGGCGGCAGCGGTCTGTACCAGATGCCCGGCCTCGATGATCGGCGCGAGGAAACGATCACCACACCGTTCGGCGAGCCGTCCGACAGCTTCGTGCTGGGGCGTGTGGGTGGCCTGGACATCACCTTTCTGGCGCGCCACGGCCGCGGTCACCGCCTCCTGCCGACCGAGATCAATTTCCGGGCGAACTTGTTTGCGTTCAAGACCCTCGGGGTGGAGCGCGTCGTGTCGGTGAGCGCCGTCGGCAGCCTGCGCGAGGAGTTCCGCCCGCTCGACGTGGTGCTTCCGGATCAATTCATCGACTGGACGCGTCAGCGGCCGTCGACCTTCTTCGGGTCGGGTCTGGTGGCGCACGTATCGCTCGCCGATCCGGTCTGTCCGGTGCTCGGCGAGGCTCTGCACGAGGCGGGGCAGGCGTGCGGGGCGCGCGTCCGGCGCGGCGGGACCTACCTGTGCATCGAGGGCCCGCAGTTCTCGACCCGTGCGGAATCGCACCTCTACCGCTCGTTCAAGGCCGACGTGATCGGCATGACCAACGCGCAGGAGGTGAAGCTGGCGCGCGAGGCGGAGATCTGCTACGCGACGCTGGCGATGGTGACCGATTACGACTGCTGGCGAGCCGGCACCGACGCGGTCACCGTGGATGAAGTGGTGGCCCGGCTCAACGACAACGCCGCGACGGCCCGGTCGATCCTGATCCACGTTCTGGGCCGCCTGCCGGCCACGCGCTCGTGCCCGTGCGCCACGGCGCTGCGGAACGCCATCCTCACCGATCCGACCCGCGTCTCCTCAGGACGCCGTACGGGGAGGCCGAAGAGGTCCTCGGCGGGTCGGCGACCTATTGCGCGGTCGCCGCCTCCTACTTCACCGGCGTGCGCATGGTCGCCGTGGTCGGCGAGGATTTCGGCGAGGAGCCGATGAACCTGCTGCGCGGGCGGAGCATCGATGTCTCGGGTATCGAGGTCCGCAGGGGCAGGACATTTCGTTGGTCCGGAGTTTACTCCGAGGACCTGAACGAGCGCACGACACTCTCCACCCATCTCAACGTGTTCGAGACCTTCCAGCCGAAGCTGCGGCCCGAGGATGCGGCCGCCCCGAACCTCTTCCTGGGCAACATCGATCCCGACCTGCAGGCGCAGGTGCTGCGACGCCTGAAGCCCCGTCTGTGCGCCTGCGACACGATGAATTTCTGGATCGAGGGCAAGAACGACGCGGTGAGGCGCCTGCTGTCCGAGGTGGATGGTCTCATCATCAATGATTCCGAGGCGCGTCTTCTGGCGGGGGAGCTGAACACGGTCGTGGCGGCGCGTCGCCTCCTGTCGCTGGGTCTGCGGTTCCTGGTGATCAAGCGGGGCGAGTACGGCGCCGCCCTGTTCGCCGGCGGGCACTACTTCGCCGTCCCGGCGTACCCGGTGGAGCGCCCGGTCGATCCGACCGGCGCCGGCGACAGTTTCGCGGGCGGGTTCATGGGTCACTTGGCGCGAAGCGGGGACGCCTCGGACCGCAGGCTGCGCGAGGCGATGATCTACGGCAGCGTGCTCGCGTCGTACTGTGTCGAAGATTTCAGTCTCCGGCGTCTCGGCTCGCTGTCCCGGGACGACATCGAAGTGCGCGCGGGCGAGCTGCGCAACTTCCTCAGCCTCGACGGCCCGCCGGCGGGAGGATGAGCGCCCGGTCGGTGAGCGGATGGGGCGCCCCATGCGCCGGTCTGATATTCCTCCCGGCGCTGCTCGCCCCCGGCGCCGTCCTCCTCGCCCGCGTCTCCGGCAGCCCGATCCTGCTTCCCGCCCTCGCGACCCTGGCCGTCTACCCCATGTTGGCGGCCCTGCTCGTGCGGGGGCGGCGACGGAGCGCTGCGGTTGCGGCCCTGCTCTGGGCGGCCAGCCTCTCCGCCTCGATCATCGCGTGCGCGATCCGCGATCCCGGCGGCACCGGGGCCGTGGTGCTGCACGGCACCGCCT
Source organism: Acidobacteriota bacterium (assembly GCA_003223145.1). Classification (GTDB taxonomy): domain Bacteria; phylum Acidobacteriota; class Polarisedimenticolia; order Gp22-AA2; family Gp22-AA2; genus Gp22-AA3. Next base: position 23,579 of record QHXY01000323.1, on the reverse strand, counting down.
ATCGTGACGAGATGTTCGCGTTCATCAGGAGCGGATGGGGAACGGAAAGCGATCCCCGGCGCTTCCTCCCGCAGCACGTCCTGCACCTCGTGGTCTTCTGCATCCTCGCGGCCTGCAGCGCCGGGCTCCTGGGAATCGCGCTGGGAGCGATCCTCGTCGGTTACATGTCGTACTATGTCGGCTGCTTGGCGGCGTCGGGCGGAGCGCCGGCGATCGCCGTGTGCCTCGGCTGGCCCCCGTGGGCGATCCTGCGGGTCGGGGCTTTCGTCCTTCTCGGGATCGCCCTGACCGATCCGCTTCTGATGGCGGTCCGCCGCCGGTTCCGCGAGGCGTCCGGCCCGCCCCCGGGATCGACCGCCGTGGAGCCGCACCTGCCACCCGCGCGCCGCCCATGGCGTGCTTGGTATCTCGCCGCGGGGCTCCTGCTCGCCGCCGACGCGGGATTGAAATTCCTGCTCGCCCCCACATGGGCCGCCCTGCTGCGCCCCTGTCTCGGCCCCTGAGATCACGCCGACGTCAGCCGGATCGGACGCTCTCCTTGACGTCCGTCCGACCCCCCGCTACGATGCGTTCCTGGCGGAAAGAGCTCCGTGACGCGGGGTCGCGCGCATGATGACGGTGCGGTCGGTGGAGGGCAACCTGGACGGCCGAGGACTGAGGATCGGGCTGGTCGTCAGCCGCTTCAACGACTTCATCTCCGAACGTCTGCTCGAGGGGGCCCTTGACTGCCTGCGCCGTCATGGGGTGCAGGAGAAGGACATGGCCGTCGCCCGCGTTCCGGGGGCCTTCGAGATACCGGTCGCCGCGCGTCGGCTGGCGCTCTCCCGGAAGTACGACGCCGTCATCTGCGTGGGTTGCGTCATCCGGGGAGAGACCTCCCATTACAATCAGATCTGCGCTGAGGTGGCCCGCGGCGTGGCGGCGGTGGCGCTGGAGGCGGGACTGCCGGTGACGTTTGGCGTCCTGACGACCGAGAATTTGCATCAGGCGATCGAGCGGGCGGGTGCCAAGGGCTCCAACAAGGGCTGGGACGCGGCCCTCGCGGCAATCGAGATGGTGTCGTTGTTCCGGAGTCTGGAGTAGCGATGGGATCGCGCCGCAGGGGCCGGGAGTTCGCTCTGCAGATGCTCTACCAGGCGGAGGCCTCCGGGGCGCCGATGGGCGACGTGGTCGCCGCGTTCTGGGGCGATCGCGAGGTGACGGCCGAGGTGCGGGCCTTCGCCGAGCGGCTGGCCACCGGGGCGGCGGCGGCGCAAACGGAGATCGACGCCCTCCTGATCGAGAATCTGGAGAACTGGAGGCTGGAGCGTCTGGCCATCGTCGACCGGAATATTCTCCGGATGGCGGTCTACGAGTTCCTGCACGAGACCGAGACGCCCCCCATCGTGGTCATCGACGAGGCGATCGAGGTGGCGCGCCGGTTCGGGGGTGACGACTCCTGGCAGTTCACCAACGGCATCCTGGACGCAGTCCGCAAGAAGCTCGAGGCGGCGGGCGCCCTCAACCGCTGAATCCTCCCCCCCGCACCCGATTACGGTCCCGTGATCGAGGCGGAGCGGGTGACGGTATTCGCAATCCGGCCTACATTTTATCCCGTGCCACGCGGTCACGGTGGCGGTGGCCCGTCTGCCGCCGCCGTCCTGGCAGCCGTGGTGCGCCGAGCGGAGGACCCCTGAGCGTCGTCGGCAGCCTGGAAGATCTCTCGTTCCCGGACGTCCTGCAGATCGTCCGCGCCAGCCGCCGGACCGGCACGCTGCGACTCGACATGCTGGATGGAGAGCGGCGGGTGCGTTTCGAGAACGGGGTGATCTGCGACGCCATGCTCGGACCGGGCGGCCCGGCGCTGGAAGATCTTCTGCAGCGACAAGGGAGCGCCGGAGCCCGGGCCGTCGCCGGGGCGCGCGCGCGCGCGGCGCGGACGGGAACCAGCGTGACCAGCGCTCTGGTGGAAATGGGCAGCGTGGCGCAGGAGACGATCGACAGGCTGGTGCGCGAGGAGCTGAAAGCGAGCCTGCGTTCCCTGGTCCTGTCCCAGGAAGGGGAGTTCCGTTTCGAGCTGGAGGACGAGAGGGTGCCGGGCGAGCGCGCCCTCCTCCTGATCGAGCGATCGGTCCTGCGGCGCGCGGTCGAGGAAGAACTGGAGCGGGGCGGTTTCGCCGTTGAAACCTGCGAGACCCCGGGACTGGTCCTGGAACGGGCGCGGCGGCTCCTGCGGGAGGGGGCGGCCTTTCTGCTGGTCACCGACCTCGTCCTGCCGGACGCCGGAGGCAAGGGATGGAAGGGAGGCCTGGACCTGGTGCAGAGCATACGCTCGTTCGCGCCCAAGGCCAGGGGACTGCTCCTCGGAGATATCCGGGAGGCAAACATGGAGGCCGAGGCGCGTGAGGCGGGCGCCTGCGCCTACCTGGCATCGCCCGATCTCGGCGGGGCGCGGCTCGCGGACGTGGGGCCGATCCTGGCACGCTTCGGGGCGCAGGTACGCGAGGCCCTGCTGCATCCCGAAGACGCCGGCGCCGGGCCGGCGCGCCCGGTGCGCGCCGTCGATCATCTGTCCCTGCTGCGCAATCTGGTCGGGGAGCTGCATGCGGAAGAGGAGATTGAGATCCCGCTTCTAGTGCTGAGACTGGCCGCGGAGTATTTCGAGCGTGGCGTGCTGTTCGTCGTGCGCGACAACCGGGCGCACGGCACGGGCGCGTTCGGAGGCGAGGCCGGCGACCCGGACCCGGAGGGTCTGGATGGCCGGGTTCGGGGCGTCGAACTGTCACTCCTGGCCGGGTCGATCCTGGAGACCGCCTGCCGCACCCGCGTCCCCTATGTCGGGCCCATCGAGGCCACCGACCCGAACGGCCCCCTGATCGAGAAACTGGGGACCCCCCTCCCGAAGGAGGCGGCAATCCTTCCGGTCTGTGCCGGCCGCCAGGTGTTCGCGATCCTTTACGGTGACAACGGGTCGAGCGCGCGCCCCCTGGGCGACCTGCGGGGACTCGAGATCTTCGTGGCGCAGGCGGGCATCGCGCTCAGGAACGTCTCGTTGCAGCGCCGGCTCTCGGAGCTCTCGCAGGCGGGCGGTACGAGGGGGCCGAATGCCTGACGAGGGTGGTTCGCCTCCCGATCGGGACGGAAGCCGGCGTGAATTCGTGTCCGAAGCCGAGGAGATCCTCGAGAGGCTGTCCGACGGCCTGCGCGAGCTCGAGCGCGTTTTCGCCGCGGGCACGCCGCACCTCGAAGCGGTCAACACGATCTTCCGCGAGACGCACTCGCTGAAGGGGTTTGCCGGACTGCTCGGATTCCCCGACATCGCCTCGCTGGCGCACGAGCTCGAGGACCTGCTGTCGCGCCTGCGTCTCGGCGGCGCGCTCGACGGGACGATTCTGGACCTGGTGCATGAGTCCCTCGACGCACTGTTCGAGGTGCTCGGCTGCGTGCGTTCGGGCGCCCCGGCGCGCGGCGATCTGGGGACGGTGAGCGATCGCCTGCGCCGTGCCACCGCCACCCTCGTGCCGAGTCCCGTCTCCAGTCTTGACGGCGTCGATCTGCCGCCCGGTGTCCTGGCTTCGCTCACAGAATTCGAGGAACGGCGTCTGCGCGAATTGCGCGGGCGCGGACGCCGCCTGGCGCTCGTCCGGCTGCGTGTGGACACGCAACGCCTGGAGGACGATCTCGCGGAGGCGACCCGACGGACGGGCGAGATGGGGGAGGTGATCGCGACCCTGCCGATGGCGGCCGGCCCCGACGGCGGGGTTGCCCTGGAGCTGCTGGTGACAAGCGAACGGCCGCTTCGCCCGGATGACTGGCCACGGGGCCTGGTCAGCGGCATCCGCGAGATCGCCGCTCCCGGTGGCCACGTGGCAGCGGGGACGCCGGGGTCCGGAGGCCCGCCCGTAGCTGCGATGGGGGAGCCGGAGGCGCAGTCGGGAACGCTGCGTATCCCGGTCTCCCGCCTGGACGACGTCCTGGTCCGCGCGGGTGATCTGTCGATCGCCGTGGCCGCCCTGGAGGGGGGTGTGCGCGCGATCTCAGAGCGTGATCCCGAGGATCGACTGATGCGGGTTGTGGATCCCCTGCTACGGGCGATCGCGACGCGCCTGAAGGCCCTGCAGCGGGGAGTCATCGACGCCCGCCTGGTGCCACTCGAACAGGTGTTCCGCAAGGTCGGCCGCCTGGTGGCTCGCACGGCTCGCGCGGCGGGCAAGGAGGCCGACCTGCACACGCTCGGGGCCGACACGGAGATCGACAAGGCCGTCATGGACGCCCTGGCGCCGCCGCTGATGCACCTGACGACCAACGCCCTCGACCACGGCATCGAGCCGCCCGAGGAGCGCCAGCGGGCGGGGAAGGCCCGCCGGGGCCGCGTGGTGTTGAGCGCCTGCCGGCGCGGGCCGTCGGTCGTCATCGACGTCATCGATGATGGCCGTGGTATTGCGCTCGAGGCCGTGCGCGCCGCCGCCGAAACGCGCGCGTTGATCGCGCCGGGGAAGGAGATCACGCGGGACGAGGCCTGGGACCTGATCTTCCGACCGGGGTTCAGCACGGCCGGGCGCGTCAGCGTGGTGTCGGGCCGGGGAGTCGGCCTGGATGTCGTGCGCCGTTCCCTGCGTCGCTTGAAAGGGGCGATCGAGGTACGCTCGGTCGAGGGACAGGGGACCACCTTCACCCTCACGGTGCCCATCAGCCTGGCGCTGGTGCCGGCGATCATCGTGCGGTCGATGGGGCGGCGCTTCGCCATTCCCGTCGGGTCGATCCGGGAAAACCTGCGGCTGGACGGATCGCGCCTGCGTGCCGCGGCCGGGGACGAAATCTATGACCATCCCGCGGGCCCGCTGCGCCTGCTGCGTCTGGATCGGCTGCTCGCGGGGCGCTCATCCGTGGAGCCCGGCGGGGAGGGGCGCTACGCCCTGGTGGCCGGAGGCGGGGCCCGCAGGACGGGGATCATTGTCGACGATCTCCTCGGGCGACAGGATGTCGTTGTGAAGCCGCTCGGACGCTGGCTGCGCGATCGCCCGGGAATCGCCGGCGCGACCGACCTGGGGGACGCCGGCGCAGTCCTGGTCCTCGACCCCGAGGCGCTCGTTGCGGGAGCGAACGATGGACGCGCCCGCTCCTGAGACGCGCGAGTCCGGGACCGGTTCGCCGGGCGCCCGGTGCATCCTGGCGTTCACTCTCGAGACGCAGGAGTTCGGCCTGCCTCTCGACGCGATCGTCGAGATCATCGCCCACGGGCACGTCACCCCCGTCCCGCATCCCGAGCCGGCCATCGAGGGGATCCTCCCCCTGCGCGGACGGATGGTGACGCTGCTCAATCTGCGACGGCTCCTGGATCGTCCGGAAAGGGAAGCGGGCTCGTCCGCGCAGATCATCGTGACCGAAACATCGGGCGATCTTCTCGGGCTGGTGGTGGACACGGTGACCCGGGTCATGACGACATCGGCGATTCCCGAGCCGCTGGAACGCGTTGCGGGTCTGGATGGCGCCGGTCCGTTCGAGGGCACCGTGAGGTCCGGCGACGGCCGGATGATCCTGCTCGATCTCCCGGCGATCCTGCGAGGGCTGGAATGATCGTCGTCTGTCCCGGCTGCGGCAGGCGGTATCGTCTCCCGGAGACCGGGGCCGGGCGCCGGGTACGCTGCAGCGCGTGCCGGCGCGTCTTCACCACTGATGAGACCCCTGCGGCACCCTCCGGCCCGGCGCCACCCGCCCCGGCCCTGCCCGGTGCCGCGGGTGGCTCGGCACCGCTGGCGCTCGTGGGCGACGAGGACCGGGAGTTCCGCCAGCTCGTGCGGCGGACCCTCGAGTCGCTCGGCTGCAAAGTGGAGGTGACGGAAGACGGTGAGGCTGCGTTCCGCTACGCGGTGGCCCGTCACCCGGATCTGATGGTTCTCAACGTGTATCTCCAGAGACTCCTCGGCGTGGCCGTGTGCGAGGGGGTCAAAGGCAGCCCGGATCTGAGGCGGACGAAGGTGGCCCTGGTCGGATCCGTGTTCAAGTCCGACCGCTTTGTCCGCCACCCGGGAAACCTGTATGGAGCCGACGACTATTTCGAGGACGTGATCCCCGAGACGCAGCTGCGCGCCCGCCTGCAGGTTCTCCTCGGCGGCGCCTCGGGACAGGCGCGCGGTCGGGCGCCGGGCCGCCCCGCCTCCCCGACTGGAGTCACGTCTCCCGCGCCGCCGCCGGCACACGGGGGAACGGGGCCGTCCGCGGGTCCCGGTGGGGGGCGGCTCTCCCCCAACGGCGCCGACGAGCCGATCGATCCGCGCTCGGAGATCCGCCGCCTGGCGCGCATCATGGTGTCGGACCTCAAGATCTACCACCCCGAAGGGTTCCGGCAGGCGATCCTCGAGCGGCGCTTCTCGGAGACCTTCCGCGAGGAGCTCGCGCAGGCGAAGGACCTGATCGGCCGCCGATTTCCCGGGCTGTCGGACAGGATGGCGATCCTCAGCGAGGCGCTCAAGGAGCAGATCATCGAGGAGCGCACGGCCGCGCGGGACGGCGCGGGCCCGATGTCGTGATCGAGCCCGGTCCGGGCCCGGAGCGGAAGGACGCCAGGCTCCTGCCGGAAAACCGGCCGGCGGACCTGATCGTCATCGGCTGCTCCGCCGGCGGCCCTATGGCCCTGCAGGAGATCCTCCCGCACCTGCCCCGTGGGACCTTGACCACTGTGGTGGTGGCGCAGCACATGCCCAAGCGGTTCACGGCGCTGTTCGCGGAGAGACTGGACCGGCTTTGCTCTCTTCCCGTGACCGAGCCGAAGGACGGCGACCCGGTGGCGCCGGGACGGATCTACGTCGCCGCGGGGGGCAGGCAGACGACGGTCGATCGGCTGGCGCCGGGGATCGTGTTCCGCGTACGTCCGCGCGACTCCTCGGAACGCTACGCGCCTTCGGCCGACCAGCTGATGTCTTCCGTGGCGGGTCTGTTCGGACCGCGCGCCCTCGCGGTGCTGATGACCGGAATGGGCGGGGACGGGGTCGAAGGTCTGCGGGCCATCAAGGAACGGCGCGGCCGAACGATCGCCGAGTCGGAGGCGACCGCCGCCGTGTTCGGGATGCCGCGGGGGGCGATCCGTGCCGGTCTGGCCGACCGCGTCCTGCCACGCCGCGAGATCGCTCTCGAGATGGCCCGTCTCTGTCGGCGGTAGGACCCTGGACGGCGCCACGCTCGGGCCGATCCGGCCGGTTACAGGATTGCACCGCCCAGGGGCAGAACCTATATTCGCAGCGATGAACCGGAGCCGGGATGGGGTGCCCCTGGGCGGGGAGCGCGACGACCTCTCGGCGCGCGGCGAAGAACTGCGCAACATGTTCAACCGGGCGCGCGCCTTCACCGAGGAGCTGTTACGGGAGAACGAGCGGCTGCGATTCCGGGTCGCGGGGCTGACGCGCGAAATGGAACAGACCGCCGGCAAGGTCCCGGCCGCCGCCTCCGACAGCGTGGCGCAGCTGAGCGCGCGGGTGCGCGCGCTGGAGGAGGAGCGGGACGACCTTCTGGGACGCTTCCGGGAGGTGGAGGCCATGAACCGCGACGTCGCGGCGCGCCACCAGGAAATCGAGGCCCAGAACAACCATCTCGCCAACCTGTACGTCGCCTCGTACCAGCTGCACGCCACGCTGAACTTCGGCGAAGTTCTGGACACGGTGAAGGAGATCCTGATCAACCTGATCGGAGCGGAGGCGTTCGCGATCCTCTGGGTGGACGAGAGGAACGGCGACCTGAAGCGCGAGGCGATCCAGGGCATGGGGTCGTCCGTGCCCGAGAAGATCCGGACAGAGCGTGGGCCGCTGCAGCGGGCGGCGGCCGGCGAGCCGTTTTACGCCGACCCGCTTCCCGATCCGCTGAGCGTCGACGTCCGGAATCCGATCGCCTGCGTGCCGCTGAAGATCGGGACGCGCGTCATCGGCGTGATCGCGATTTACCGGCTGTTGCAGCAGAAGGAAAGGTTCCAGCCTCTCGACTTCGAGCTGTTCACCCTGCTCGCCGGGCACGCGTCCACGGCGCTGTTCAGCTCCAAGCTGTACGAGAGATCCGAGAAGAAGCTCTCCGAGCTGCAGGGATTTCTCGACCTGCTGACGGCCCCGTCGCCATGAGCGCCACGACCTTTCTGATCGTCGAGGATTCGCCCACGATGCGCCAGCTGCTGGCGTTCTCCCTGCGCCGTCTGAAGGATTGCCGCATCATCGAGGCCGTGGACGGCGTCGACGCCCTGAAGAAGCTGACGACGGAACGGGTCGACTTGGTGATCACCGACATCAACATGCCGATGATGGATGGGCTCAAGCTGATCGCGCTGATCCGGGGCAACGCGCGGACCAAGACCCTGCCGATCATCATCGTGACCACCGAAGGGGCCGAAGAAGACCGCCAGCGCGGCCTGGCCCTCGGCGCCGACGCGTACATCCCGAAACCGATTCAACCTTCCGAGCTCCTCAAGAAGGTCGCCTCGCTGCTCGAGACCGCGCGCAACTGACGATCGGCGCTGCCCGCGGCGCGCTCGTGCGCTCGACGCTGGCCCCTCTGCCACCAGCAGAGCGCGAACAGCCCCCACAGCGCCGATCCCCGGTCCTCGCGGCGCGCGCGGTGCTCGCTGAACCAGGTCTCCGCAGCGCGCGGCTCGATCCCCGCAATCTCTTGAAGGACGACCCCCGAAACCACCTCGCGGTACAGAGTCGCGAGGGGTCCGGTCAGCCAGTGCCCAACCGGCACTTCGAAGCCGCGCTTCGGCGCACTCAGGACGTGGGGCGGCACGACCCCGCGAAGGGCGCGTCGCAAGAGACGCTTGCCGGAGAGGATCGAGAAGTTCGCCGCGGCGGGCAACGACAGGGCCATTTCGACCAGCGCCGGATCGAGGAAGGGGGCGCGCACCTCGAGAGAATGGCTCATGCTGGTGCGATCGACTTTCGCGAGCATGTCGTCGGGGAGGGGCAGATCGATCTCAACGGCGCGGGTGCTTTCAATGCCGCCGCCGAATCGCCGGTAGCGATCCTCGATCAGCGATCGTCCGAGATCCCCGTCATGGACGCCGGGCCGCAACGCGCGGCGCGCATCCGGGCCGCACACCGACATCCACAGCGCGTGCGCCGCCGCGAAATCCGACGACAGACCGGCCAGCAGGCGCCGCGCCTGCCGGACTGCTCCCGCAGGTCCCCCACCATGCCGTGAGGGAACGGAGGCGAGGAGGCTCGCGAGCAGGGAGGTGGCCGCCGCCGGAATAGCCCGCAGGAAGCGGTGCGCCCGCAACGCGCCATAGACGCGGTACCCTCCGAACACCTCGTCCCCGCCGTCACCCGACAGCGCCACGGTGAGATCGCGGCGCGCCGCGCCCGCGATCACCGATGATGCGAGGGCCGAGGAATCCGCGAACGGCTCGTCGAGCCGGTCGAGGACGAAGGGAATCTCGGACTGCAGGCGGGCGGCGTCGACGGCCACCTCCCGGTGCAGCGTTCCGAGGATCGCGACGGTCCTGCGAGCGCGCCGCGATTCGTCGAAGTAGCCCAGATCCGGGATCGACATGGAATAGGTCCGGGCAGGCATCACCCGGGCCCGGCGCATCAGGGCCACGACCGCGGTCGAATCCAACCCACCCGACAGGAACGCCCCGAGCGGCACGTCGGCCTCGAGACGTCCGCGCACGGCCGCATCGAGAGCCTCGAGGACGGCCTCCTCCGGTCGGGGTGGGGGAGGCGCTCCCAGCCGGTCCTCGAGGCGGTAGTAGCGCGCGACGGCGGGCTCCTGCCGCGGCCGCGCTTCCAGGTACGAGGCGTGCGGCAGCTTGCGCACTTCACGGTAGATGGTCCAGGGAGCCGGGATGAACCCGAAGGTCAGATACAGCTCGACAGCCTCGGGATCGAGCGACAGGGGGAGATCGCCGTGACGCACCAGGGCGCCGATCTCCGAAGCGAAGACCAGGACACCGCCCGCCTTGGCGTAGTAGAGGGGCTTCTCGCCGAACCGGTCACGCGCCAGGATGAGCCGTCTCTCGCTCGGCTGCCAGAAGGCCAGGGCGAACATGCCGTTGAATCGGGGCAGCGCGGCGGCGCCCCAGGCGCCCAGCGCCTCCAGGACGACCTCGGTATCGGAGCGCGAGCGGAACAGGACCCCGCGCCCGCGCAGCTCCCGGCGCAGCTCCTCGGCGTTGTACAGCTCTCCGTTGTAGATCAGCCAACCGTCCCCGCCCGCTCCGCGCATCGGCTGCGCCGCCGCGCCGCTCAAATCGATCACCTTGAGCCGCCGGTGTCCGAGCCCGATGATCGGGACGCCGGGTGCCGCCGGGCGCCGCTCGCCGGTGCCGCAGCCGGGTCGCACGGCGCACGAGTCGGCCCCGAGGAGGATCGCCGATCCCTCGTCGGGACCGCGATGGACGAGCGCCTGGGTCATCGCCCTGATCGAGGTGTGCCGGATGGCTGATCCATCCAGGCTGAGCGCTCCCGCGATGCCGCACATCTCAGTCTCCGTTCGCCAGCGACCGCAGGCAGTGGGCCGAGGCCTCCCAGGGGTGGGACGCCGCCCACTGCAGGGCCCCCTGGGACAGCCTCCGGAGCGTGGCCCGGTCGGCCAACAGACGCTCCACCGCGGCCGCGAACGCCGCCGAATCCCGTGGGGGGAGCAGCAGTCCGCTCTCCCCCTCGTCGATCGCTTCGGGCACGCCCCCGGATCGCCCCGCGATGCAGGGCAAACCGTGGCTGGCGGCCTCCAGGTAGCTCAGGCCGAAGCCCTCCAGCCCGTCGTAGCTCCCGGTCGCGCGGCTGAGCTGTACGAACAGGGTCGCGAGGCGGTAGTGCGCGCCGAGTTCCCGCGCCGGGACCGACCCGGCGAACACCACCCTTCCCGCCACGCCGCGCTCCCGCGCGAGGGTCCTGAGCGCCGACAGATTCTCACCCTCGCCGACCACGAGGTAGGCGAGGTCCGGGAAGCGCGCCAGGAGGCGGGGCATGGCCTCGATGACGACATCGTGCCCTTTCATCGGCACCAGCCGTGATACCGAGAGGAGCACGGGGCCGGCACCGAGGCCGTACCTTCGCCGCAAGGACTCGACCTGCCCGGGATCGGCCGGAGGTGCGGGATCCACTCCCATGGGCAGGACGACGATCCGCCGCGCCGCGCCGGGCAGCAGCCGGTCAATCAGCGATGCCGTGAAACGGCTGTTGGCGATCACGGTGTGCGCGCCCGCGACGACCCACCGAGCCAGGCGCCCCCAGGGGGGTCGCTGCGCGTAATCGGCGAGGTCGGCCCCGTGCACGAAGACGGCGTACCGGATCCGGATGAGCCGCCCCAGCAAGGCCATCGGGGCACCGATCGACAGCAGCTGCCCACACACCAGATAGTCGAATCGGCGCCGCGCCAGGAGGACTGCGAGGTGCAGGCCACCGAGCAGGGCGCGTGCGGCGCGGCGGAGCTCCCCGCCGTGCGCCGGCAGCCAGCGGCGCACCACCTGCACCGGCAACTCCGCATCGACCTCGGCGTCGCCCTCGGCCCGCGGCGCCAGGATCACCGCCTCCCGTGGTCCCAGGTGCCGGGCCAAGCCGAAATAGAGCGTCGCTTCGCCGCCCACGACGGGCGGAAAATCGTTGACCGCCAGCAGCATCACGCCGATCACCTCTTCTTCCCGCCGTTCGGACCGGCGCGCCCCGTCCCGGCGGCCGCATCATCCCGTCCCGCCGATCCCTCGAGAACCGCCACGACCAGGAGCACGAGCGCGCCATGCACCAGGAAGATGATCGCCTCCGGGCCGTCGCCCCGATGCAGGCCGAAGGCCGAGAGACCAAGACCCAGCGACAGGCTGAGAATCAGAACCAGGGCGCGTCTTTGATCGCCCAGGAGACGGGTGAAACGGTGATGGATGTGATCGCGTCCGACGAAGTCGATCCACTCCCGGAAGCTGCGCACCCGCCCCGTGACGACGCGTGACACGGTGGTCTGGATCATGTCGTAGATCAGGACGCTGAAGAGAAGAACCGGTGTGGCGAGAGAGACCAGCGGATCGCCCTCAGCCCAGTCCTCCTTGATCGCCAGCGCGGCCAGCAGGAAGCCGACGCTGGCGCTGCCCGAGTCTCCCAGGAAGATGCTCGCGGGCCGGCCGGATCGCAGGTTATGGGGCAGGAACCCGAGCAGGGCTCCGGCGAGCGCGGCGCAGGCGACCGCCAGCCCGGGCTGTCCAGACAGGCTCGCCACCAGGCCCATCAGCAGGGCGATCAGCGCCCCGAGCGACGGTGCCAGGCCGTCCATCCCGTCGATGAAGTTGTAGGCGTTGGTGATGCCGACGATCCAGAGCACCGACAGGAGCACGTTGCCCGCCACGCCCACGGGGCCTGGGAGCAGGTTCAGCCGCACCCCGGCGGCGATCACCACGAGCGAGCAAGAGAGCTGGAGTCCGAGACGCAGCCGCGCCGACAGCCCGCGGGTGTCGTCCAGAGCGCCGGCCAGCATCAGGGTGAGGGCGGAGGCGGAGATGGCCAGCATCTCCCGGTCGATGGTGGCAGTCCGGCCAAGAGCGAGGACGAAGGCGGAGAGCACCGCCACGCCCCCCAGTTTGGGCGTCGGCGTGTTGTGCCGCTTGCGCGCATCGGGGTGATCGACGGCGCCGCCGCGCAGGGCGATCAGGCGCACGAAAGGCGTCAGCCCGAAGGAGGCCAGGAGCGCCACGAGCGTGATCTCGGGGATGCCGCCGGAGGGAGGTCTGGCCAGGAACCAGAGCCCCACGGCGAGGAGGGCTACGACAGGCATCGGCGCACCTCCCCGATGACGCGCTCCGCCTCGTCGTCCGTGAGCGCGGGGTAGAGGGGCAGGGAGACCATTTCCTTCTGGGCCTGGTCGGACCCCGGGAAGCGGCCGTCCAGACCCAGGAGGCGGTGCAGCGGGCGGTAGACCGGGCGCCGCGCCGCGATCCCCCTGCGGTTGAGCGCCTCAAGCAGGTGGTCGGCGTCCCGCACGTGCACCACGTAGCGGTAGGCGATCGGGTCGGCCCCCGGCGCCGAGGGCGCACGCAGCACACCCAGGGACGCCAGGACCTCGTCGTAGCGCAGCGCGATCGCGGCGCGCCGGTGGCGGAACTCCTCCAAACGGGCCAGCTGCACGGCGAGGATGCCGGCGTGCAGGTCCCCCATCAAGGCGTTCCAGCGCGGCCGGGCGTCCTCCTTCTCGTCGTGCATGGCAAGGTCGCGCGCCTCGTCCACCACCCCCGCCCGGGGTGACGCCAGGCCGCCGCCAGGCCCGCCACAGGTCATGACCTTGGTCGGCGCAAAAGAGAAGACCGCGACGTCGCCGCGCGATCCCACCGGCGCTCCCCGGTCACTCGCGCCGAGGGCCTGGGCGCAGTCCTCGATCACCAGAAGACCGTGGCCTCGCAGCGGCTCCAGGCGGACCGGGACGCCGAAAGGATGCACCACGATGACCGCGCGCAGATCCGCCGTCGTTCTGCGCGCCAGATCCTCCGGGTCCAGGGCCAGGGTCAAGGGATCGATGTCGCACACCAGGGGCCGGGCACCGGCATCGCGGATGGCGTGCACGACGGCGGCGCAGACATAGCTCGGCACGGCGACCCGGTCGCGGGGGCCGATTCCGAGCGCGCGCATCGCCAGGGTCAGCGCCGTCGTGCCCGAGGACAGGAGCACGGCGCCCGCGTTGCCGGTGACCCGCGCCAGATGGGCGGCGCCCCGCCGCGCCTCGTCGCCGGCCGCGAGCCTCCCCGAACGCAGCACCCTCAGGGCGGCCTCCTCCTCGTCCCGGCCGAGGCAGGGACGCGAGTGCGGCACCTCCGCCGCCGCGAAGCCCGCCCGCCCGGCGGATCGCAGGCCCGCGGCCCGGCGCATCATCTCCGCCCCGGTCGGCGGCGGGGGCGGCCAAAGCGGGCCGGGACTCCGGTGATGTTGATGAACAGACGGAGCGGGGTGAACCCCTCGGCCCAGCGCACCCGGGCCTGCACGCCCCTGAAGTGGGCCGAGGCTTCCGCGATCTCGCAGATCGCCGTGCCCTCGATGCGGGTCTTCAGGACCTGGCTGCGGTGACGACGCAGGGCCTGGAGCTTCTGCTCGAACTCATCGGCGATGTCGATGAACACCGTGGGTGTGAAATCCACGGTCGTCGGTCCCTCGTAGAACAGGACGTTGCGCGCGTAGCGCGTCGCCGATACGGCGGCCCGGGCCACCTGCCGGTGGTCCTGATGCGTGTCCTCCGGATAGTTGACGAAGATGAAATCGGGCCGCACGACGCGCAGCGTCCTCTCGATGCGGTCGATGAGGCGACGCACGGAGGGCAGCAGCGTGTCGCGGTACCCGCCCCAGTGGACCCGCCGCGCGCCCAGGGCGCGCGCCGCCCGCAGCTGCTCGGCACGGCGGATGCGCGCGGCGCCTCCGCGCGAGCCGTCCGTCATGACCAAAAGATCAATGTGCGCGCCCTTGCCGGCATATTTGACGAGGGTCCCGCCGCAGCCGAACTCCACGTCATCCGGGTGGGCGCCGATCGCCAGGATATTCATGCCGCCGCCTCGCGGGTCTCCCGGATCCTCGCGAGGCTGCCCGGACCGCAATTCAAAAGGAGGTCGACCGCCGACAGGTTGGGCTCAAAACCGGCATAAGACTGAGGGTAGACCGGATGCCGGAACTCCTGGAACAGCACCCGGATCCCGGCCGTGCTGTACGCCTGCAGATCCATGTAGTCCGCCCCACCGGCGCCGGCCAGGTACTCCGCGCAGCCGAAGTGCCGGCAGATCGCGATCAGCCGCTCGTCTGCCCCGTCCGGGAGACCCGGGATCTCCGACGCCAGGGAAATCGGAGCGCGCACGCCCAGCAGGCCCGCCAGGAGCCGGACAGTGCGCGCGTTCAGCGCGGAGAGATTCTCGAACGGCTCGTCCAGGAGGGCCTCGAGAGCCGGCAGGACGGCGGTCCGGTGAGCTGATCGCGCATAGTGGATGCGCAGCGCTTCGCGGTGTTTGCGGCGCCAGGACCCGCGGTCATCGAGGGTCACGTCCTTGATCGCCATCGGGAAGCTGAAGTGCACCGGCACCGTCAGCCATTGCCAGCCCTCGGCGGTGCGGATGCGGTTCCGGTTCTGCCACTCGTTCTTCTTGTACTGCACGACATCGAGGAGGACGAAACGGTCGACGCGATCCATCTTGTCGAAGAAGCCCAGCCACGGCAGGTACTGCGGCTGGTGCGCCGCGATCCTCATGCCCCATCCCCCGCGGCGCCGCCGCGCAGCACGAAGATCGGGTTGCTGATCAGCCGGTACGGATAGGCGCCCTCCACGTCGAGGCGGTAGTACGTCGCGCCGGCGGGATCGTCGTTCACGGTGGCGTCGAACGGTGGCGCGGCCCTTGTGGTCCAGATCACCTCCCCCGTCCGGACCAGACGGGCCGTGACCGTGCTGCCGTCTCCGCCCGCGACCGACAGGTGAATGGCCACCGTTCCATCGCCCCGCACCGACTCGCCTGCGATCGCCGCCGCGCCGGACGGCAGCCCGGCGCTCCAGGCGACCAGACGCAATGGCGCCTTCGCCTCGGGGGTCCAGCGGGCGTACATGCGCCCCGTTCGGAGCGCCTCCACGACACCCGCGTGGCTGCGCTCGCGCGCCAGGAAGACCGTCTGCAGGATACGGAAGTCGATGTCGCGGACCGCGCTGTGCTCGTCGAGCTCTGCGAGGGCGAAGGGCGAGGTCCGCCGCCGCCCCGCGAGGTGCTCCCGGAGGGCGGTGTCCCAGAGACCGCCCGCGGGGAGGAGGGTCTTGACGCCTTCGGGGAAGGCGCCGAACGCATCGGCGTCGGTCCGGGGGACCAGCTCGGGATACGGAGCGGTCGCCATCCGGACGCCGAACGCCGCCCTCTCGGCCGCCGCCTCGGGATGCGCCCAGGAGGTCACCCCGCCCAGCGCGCGCACGCGCTCCTCCAGTCCCAGGAACGGTGCGTCCCCCGGATCGCCCCCGACGGGGCTGAAGCGCTCGACCTTGAACGGGAATCCGGCGACCAGGAGCGCGAGCGACGCGACGCCGACGCAACCCTCGGCCCAGGGAACGCGCCGGCGGCGCAGCCGAAATCTCCCGAGACGCGACTCACGATAGACCGGCCGGGCGACCCGGGTCCCCGACCAGAGCAGGGCGACGGCGGGGAGGAGGAAGAGCATCGACCAGACGCCGTAGCACCCGCCCGCGCGATTCCCGAACGCCGGCAGTCGCGCCACGACCTCCGGGTCCTCGATGCCGATCACCAGGACATGCCGGTGCCATCCCTGGAGCTCGAGGCTCTTGTCCAGCAGCGAGCCGGTCCAGCGGGCGTACGGGCTGACCTCGAGCCCGGGAAGCACCAGGATCCCGGCGTCGCTCTCGGCGCGGGCGAGGGCGGCGAAATACCGCGCGATCCCCGTCGACACAACCGACGGCAGCGACACGGACACGCCCAGGGCGTTGCCGATCGGCCAGGGCGCGTAGGCGACTCGTTCGATCAGGTGGTCCGTGATCACCAGCGCGTCGACCCCCTGGCCGCGCGCGGAGCGCGCCATCTCCAGGGGCGTGGCCTGGCCGTCGCCCAGTGACGTGTGCAGGTGGACGACCGCGACCAGTTCGGAGTAGGCCCGGCCCGAACCGGCTTCGGAGGCGACGCCCCGGCCCCCGCCGAAGAGCAGCGCCGCGAGGCCGAGGACCGCCGGCAACCGTCGTGCCGCGCTCCGGGCGCGCGGTGCCGCACGGCGTGCGCGGGTCATCGCAAGACCTCGCGGTAAAGCCGAAGCAACGCGTGGTTCATCCGTCCCGCTCCGAAAACCACCGCGCGGGCGCGCGCCCGTCGAGCCAGGTCGGCGGCCAGCCGGGGATCGTGACTCAATCGCGTGATCGCATCCGCGATCGCCTGGGGATCGCCGGGAGGGACCAGAAGACCGGCGTGCCCCTCCTCGAGGACCTCCGGCATCCCGCCGACCGCCGTGGCCACCACGGGCAGTCCGCTCGCCATCGCCTCGACCAGAGCGCGCCCCATCCCCTCGTTCCGCGACGCCAGGACGAACAGATCGAGCGCGGGGAGGAACTCCGCCGGGCGCACCCACGCACCCTCGATCGACACGCGATCTCCCATTCCGGCGCGCCGCGCCAGGTCGAGCAGACGGTCCTTCAGCGGGCCGTCGCCGCCCAGCAGGAGACGCAGCTTCGGACGGCCGGTGGCGGCGCGCGCGAAGCCCTGCACCAGCTCCTCCACACCCTTGATCGGCTCCAGACGGCACAGACTGCCGACCGCGAACTCGTCCGCACGCACGCCGAGGCTCCGCCTGCAGGCGGCGCGCCGCTGGCCCGCTCTCCGGAACGGACGCAGGTCGATCCCCGAGCGCACCACCGAGAACTCGCCGGGGCGACCGATACCGCGGGCCAGGTGCTCCTCCGCTCCCCGCCAGGACAGGGCGATCTGCCTGCGCGCCAGTCGCGCCAGGAGCCGCTCGGCCAGAACCACCAGACCGGTCCCGAGGCGGCGGTGATAGCCATAGAACAGGTGACCGTGCGGTTGATGGATCACCGGCGGGCCGAACGTGAGGGCGGAGGCCAGCCGCCCCAGGGCCCCCGCCTTGGACGTGTGGGTGTGCACGATGTCGATGCGCCGGCCCCTCAGGAGCCGCGCCAGCGCCAGGAGAGCGCGCAGATCACGCAGCGGAGAGAGGTCGCGTCGCAGCGCCGCGATCTCGATCAGGCGAAGCCCCCTCTGGCGGCGCGCCTGGTCCAGGAGCGGGCTGGGGGCGTCCGTGGGGCCCGAGGCGAGCGTCACATCGTGTCCCCGCCGCGCCGCGCCGATCGCCTGCAACAGTGTGCAGTCGGACGATCCGCCTCGATCGAGGCGGGTAATGGTGTGCAGGATCACCAGGGGCCGACCCTGCGGTCGCGCGTCGCGTGAGGGCGCCGGAACGGCGGCGACGACGGACGAAACGCGGGGAAGCGATGCGGCGCTCTTCATCGTGCCTCCTCGCGCGGCAGGCGTCGCTCGAGCGCCGCCTCCGCCTGGGCCAGCACCTCCTCCGGTTCGATCGAGCGCAGGCAGGTGTGGTGCCAGCAGCGGGCCCGTTGGCACGGCGAGCAGGGGAGATCCCTGCGGACGACCCGATCGGCCGCGCCACGCGGCGCAAAACGCAGTGGATCGGTCGGCCCCATGACCGAGACGGTCGGCAGGCCCAGCGCCGAGGCGATGTGCAGCGGACCTGAATTGTTGCCGATGAACAGGTCGCACGACGCGACCAGGGCCATCATCTCGCGGACGGTCGTGGGCCCGGGCGACAGCGCGTCGGGCGTCGCGGCGCAGACGTGCCGGCAGAGTTCCTGCTCGCCCGGACCGGCGAGCACCACACAGGCGGCGCCCATCCTGCCGGTCAGGAGCGTGATCAGCTCCGCGAAGCACTCGGGTGACCAGCGCTGCGTCGCGTAATGGCCGCCCGGATGCACGGCGATCCGCGGAGTCGCGGCTCCGAGAGCCGCCAGGCGAGCCTGCGCCGCCCCAAGCTCCCCGGCCGTCACGAAGAGAATCGGATGCGCGGTCTTCGCGGGGACCCCGAGCGTCTCGAGAAGATCGCGGTTGAGGTCGAGGACATGCCGGCGGGGGTCGGCCCGGGGGCCGCGCAGGCTGAAGCAGACCTGCCGTCCGGCGGCGCGGAAGCCGCCCCGGAACCGTGCGCCCGACGCCCTCGTTAGAAGGGCGGCGCGCAGGTCCTCGTCCGGGGTGAAATCAATCGCCAGGTCGAATCGGCCCGCCAGATCCTCCGGCAGCCGGCGGCCGGTCAGGGGGACCCGCCGGTCGACGGCCGGATGTGACTCGAGCAGCGACAGCGGGGCCGGCGGCGCCAGCACGGTGATCTCGGCCTTGCGGAAGTGATCACGCAGATCGGTCAGGGCGGGAGTGGTGAGCGCCATGTCGCCGATGCGATCGGCGCGGACGACCAGGATGCGGCTGACGCGCGCGGGGGACGGCGGTCGCCGTTCGCGCCGTCTCAGGACACCGAGAGTGAGCAGCAGAAACGTCCGGGAGGAAAGGTAGACCAGGCGCGCCGCGCGCCGCAGGCGGTCCGGCAGCATCCGGTCGGCGGGTCGACGAATCTCCAGTCGAACGCGGCCCTCGGGAGGGATCATCGCGGTCTCCGCGCGAAGGCGACCATGGCGTCGGTCAGGAGCCGGCGCGCCAGCGTGGACAGGACGGCGGCGCCGGCGTCGATCGCCCGCTTCGCCGGAGCGAGGGCGCAGCGGTCCGCCCGGATCTCGAGGTTCTCGTATCCACGACGTTCCAGAAAAGCCGCAAGCACCGACGGGCTGAAATGGCTGAGGTGCGGCTCGCGTGCGCCCTTCTCGTACAGAGGCAGCCGGCGCCCGCGCGCCAAGCGGTAGGCGATCTGCATCGGCAGATTGTCCAGATTGGGCACCGCCACCACCAGCAGACCGCCCGGGCGCAGGCGGACGCGCGCCGCATCCAGCATCGGTGCGGGCTCCGCCAAGTGCTCGAGCACGTGCCACAACGTCAGGACGTCGAACGGTCCCTTGAGCAGGTCCTCGTGCGCCAGATCTCCCACCGCGACGGGCCGGCCGAGACGCTGCGAGGCGCGGCGCGCTCCCTCGGGGGAGAACTCCACCCCCTCGACGTTCCAGCCGGCCGCCCGCGCGATCTTGAGGAACAGACCGTCGCCGCAGCCGATGTCGAGGAGAGCGCCGCGGGGAGAGCGGGCTTCGATCAGAGCCAGGCGCCGCTTCCAGAGACGGATCCGGGAGCGCTCCTGGCGGCCCTGCCACGGCTCGTAGTAGTCGGCGCCGTACGACTCGCCCTGCATGGCCTCGGACGGCACCGGGTCGACGAACACCAGCGCGCAGCGCGCGCAGCGCACCGTGGCGATCTGCGCCGGTGGCGGCGCCCGCCGGGGCCTGAAGGCGGCGGTCTGCCGGGAACCGCACGCCGGGCAGTCCCGCGGGAGAGGGGAGAACGGGCGAGCGCAGTCCGCCAGGGAAGCCATGTGCTGCTCCAGGTCGTTCATGGTGTCGCCTCGTGGGCGCCGCCGTGCGGGCTCCCGTGACCCGGCACGGGGGCGGAGGCCGCACGGGCAGGCGGCAGGAGCTCGTCGTACACGGACAGGATGTCCCGCGCCATCCGCCCGAGCCCGAAGAGCTCGCGGGCCCTCTGAAGACCGGCCTGGGCCAGCCGCCGCGCGTTCTCCGGGTGCCGCGCCAGCGACGCGGCGGCCCGTCCGAGCGCCAGCGGGTCGCATGGAGCGACCAGGAGACCGCTCGTCCCGGATTCGATGATTTCGGGAACCCCGCCGACACCTGCCGCGACCACCGGCACCGAGGCGAACAGCGCCTCGATCAGGACCCGCGGCAGTGCCTCGTGGCGGGACGGATGCAGGACGACGTCGAAAGCCTTCAGCAACCGGGCGGCCTCCGGGCGTTCGCCGGCCAGACGCACCGCTCCGGAGAGTCCCGCCGCCGCGGCTCGCAGGGAGCAGGTGTCCGCCCAGCGGTCCTGCGGGTCGCAGGGACCAAGGAAGACGAGGAGCGCCGAGGGAGAAGCGCGGCGCACCTCGGGCAGAGCCGCCAGAGCGTCGTCGCGACCCTTGTCCCGCTCAACACGTCCGATCACACCGCACACGAACGCGTCCTCGGGCAGGGCCAGCCGGGCGCGCGACTCCGCGCGCGGCAGGAAATCGATCGGTGGCAGACCGGTCGGGACGATCCGCGTCCTCGCACAGCCGCGGGTGGCGGCACTGCGTCCGGCCGCGGCCCTCGACACCGCGATGATCCGGTCGCTGAGGGAGACCAGCAGCCGGTCGGCCAGAGCGGAGGACGCCAGGGAGGCGCGCAGGTGCCAGACGTGCGGACGGTGCGCCAGCCTCGCCGCCAGTCCCGAATAGAGCGCGGTGCGCGGAGAATCGCTGTGCAGGAGCGCGACGGCCCGTCGTCGCACCAGGCGCACCAGGCGCGCCAGGGCCCGGCCCGCCCGAAGACCCCCTGCGGCGGACAGCGGCGGCACCGCCAGGTCCGCCCATTCGATGCGCTGGCTCGTCAGAGTTTCGGACAGGGGGCCCGCACCCGGGAGTATCGCGAGCGGTCGGATCCCTCGGTCCCGGAGGGCCGGCAGGAGCTCCGACAGGCTTCTCTGCCCGCCCCCGAAGAAGTCGGAGCGTTCGCTGAGGAAGGCGATGGTCCGTTCAGGCCGCGCGCCGCTCACACAGGGCCTCCTCGTAAAGGGTCTCGATCCTCCGGGCCATGGGGGCGGCGCGAAAGCGCGACTCGACCCGCCGTCTCCCTTCCGCGCCGAACTGAACGCGCTCCTCCGGCCGCTCCAGGAGGCGCGCGATCGCCGCCGCCAGGGCCGCCTCGTCGCCGGGAGGCACGAGGAGCCCGCTGCGGCCGTCCTGCACCACCTCGGGGAGCCCCCCCACGCGACTGGCGACGACCGGAAGACCTGCATCCATCGCCTCGAGGGCCGCCAGTCCGAACCCTTCGCGCTCGAGCGAGGGGACGACGGCGATGTCGAACGCCGGCAGGAGGCGTCGCGCGTCCGTTCGCTCGCCGGTGAACAGGACGCGCGCCCGGCCCGCGAGGGCGGCTGCCCCCGCCTCGAGTGCCGGACGCTCCGGCCCGTCTCCCACGAAGACCACCGTCGGCCCGGCCCTCCCTTCGGTGAGTCGAGCCATGGCTCGCAGGAGCACCGCTTGCCCCTTGTGGCGCGCCAGACTGCCGACGCAGCCGACGACCGGGACTGGCGGCCGTCCCAGGATCTCGAGCGCCTCCGCCCGCGCCGCCGGCGGCGGCGGATCGATTCCGTTCGGGACCACGGCCAGGAGCCGCCCGGGAATCCTGAGATCACGCGCGGCATGCGTTTCGACGGCCTCCGAGCAGCACACGACCCGCTCGCTGAGACGCGCCAGGAACTGTTCGAGCCGCCGGTGCTTCTCCCGAAACGTGCCGTCGATGGTGTGCAGATGGTGCACAGCCGCCGGCACGCCGGACCACCAGGCCGCGCAGCGCCCGAGGACCCCGGCGAAGTGCCCGTGCGAGTGGATGATGTCGGCGCCGATCTGTTTGAGGAGGCGCGCTGCCCTGAGAATGTCGCGCGGCCGGTAGCCGGTGGCGCCGAGCACGCGCACCGTCGTCCCGGTCGCCTCGATCTCCTCCGCCACGGGGCCGCCCCGCACCGCGCACAGCACCTCGACCCGGAACAGCCGGCCGTCCGCGTGCCGCACGAGACCCTGCACGACCCGCTCCAGCCCGCCCGTACCGAGCGCCTCCACCAGGTGGACGACGCGCACCCGTCTCATCGCGGGCCCCGCGCCGACCCGGTACGGACCGGGTAGGGAGGGACGATGGCGGACGGCGACGCGGACGCGCGCGCGGACGAGCGCACCTCGGTGTGGGGAGCGAAATCGCCGGCGGAGGGATCGCCGAGGACGCCGGCGCGGTGCGCGTAGGTATGCCGCGCCAGGGCTTCGTCCCGGCCGCGCCGGGCGACCTCACGCCGGCGCCCCTCGTCGAGCAGGGCCTCCTCGACACGCGCCCGCAGCTCCTCGCCCGAGGAGTACAGCACCAGGTGCTCCCCGTCCCTGAACAGTCGCAGGACATCTCCCTGCCGGTCGACCACCTGGTAGGCGCCACAGCCGAGGATCTCGAACACGCGGGTGTTGGCAAGGCCCCCCGACGCGTCCGGGGGACCGAACGATCCATAGTGGATGTTGAGCGCCACGCGGCAGCCGGCATACAGCCGGCGCCAGGCACCCGGGCGCAGGGCGCCGCCACGAATCATCGGGCGGAGGTGCGGGTCGTCGGCCGCCCGCTCCCAGCCGGGCCCCCAGACGCCCACCGGGAGACCGCGCAGAAATCGCAGCAGGATCTGGCGCTCGGGATAATGGGAGCCGACGAACACGACCTCTGGAACGTCGCCGTGGCGCGGCGAGCGGGCGTCACGCTCCCGGTCGGGATAGTGCTGCTCCGGGTCGCAACCAAAGGGCAGCCAGAAGGATCGACGCAGGCCGGCCTCGCGATGACGCGCCGCTGCGAACGACGAGCCGAGAAAGAAGGCATCGTAGGCTGGCGCGACCTCGAGCCCTGTCTCGAACTCGGCCGGAAAATCGGAGAACCAGTTGACACAGCGGGCGCCGAGCGCTCGCGCCTGCCCGATTGTGGTCCGGGTCAGGACGGTCCCCTGGTTCACAATCAGCAGGTCGGGGCGCAGGCGGCGCACGGTCTTCAAGAGACGCGCGTTGAGTCGAGAGCGGTCGAAACGATCCAGCGCCGCCACGCGGGAACGCAGCCGTCCAGGCAGGAAAAAGTCCCGGTGGTCGAACAGGGTCACCTCGTTCCCCAGGCGCCGCAGCGCCGCGGCGAGATACTCGGGGAGCGCCTCGAAGCGCGGGTTGAGGGTTCCCGACAGAAGAACCTTCATGATCGCCCCCTTCCACTGCCGGCGGCGGGGACGACCGCATCGGGGACCGGGCGCTCTCTGCGGAACGCTCCCGCCACGGCCGCCAGGTCCTGCCGTTCGACGCCTCCATGCCACCAGACGACCAGGAGCGCGGTTGCGGACAGCGCCAGGGTCTCCGGTACGAGGCGTTCCAGAGCGGCGGCGCGCGTCACCAGCGTGGCGCTCGCCCCGG
>QHXY01000322.1 GCA_003223145.1 Acidobacteriota bacterium | reverse complement strand
CAGACAGCGCGCCACGCCCTGGACGAACGCGTCGAGCGCCTCGTACGGCCGCTGCTCTCCGATGCCGTGAATGACCAGGATCGCGGCGCGTTTCTCCCGCGCACCCGGAGCGTCGGCCACCGGTCACCCCTCTTTCTCAGGACGGGCCCGGCTTCCCCGGTCGCCCGTGCCCCTTGCGTGGCGTGAAGTCGAAACCGACGTACG
>QHXY01000321.1 GCA_003223145.1 Acidobacteriota bacterium | reverse complement strand
GTTCCGGAGCATGTACACGAACTGGCCGGTCGGGCTGATCTGCCCCTGGAACGGCTGGCAGGAGGGGACGTCGGGCGCCCGCGTGCAGTCGACGTCGGCGCTGCGCGTGCCGTGCACCGTCTCGCCGTAGATCCAGAGCTGACGGGCGCGCGCCGCCTGCCCGAGCAGCCGGTAGGCGAAATCGACGCCGGCGATGCCGCGCTCCTTCGGATCGCCGGAGACGTCCTGATTCAGGTACCGGTTGAGGTCGCTCGCGGCGAAGGTGTCGACGGCGAGCCCCAGGTAAATCGACGATTGGAAGTCGTCGCGCTCGTCGGCCGCCCGGGCGGCGCCCGGATAGGCCAGCAGCAGGGCGGCGACGACCGCGCACGCCGGGCCCGTCGTCTTCAGGGATTCTCCTCCGCGAGGGACCGCTTCCGGTCCGGTGAACGGCGCCGCGGCAGCGACGGTGCGGACGGCCGCGCCGACCCGGCGGTCGATGCGCCGACGTTATGACAGGGCGGCGCGGTGCGTCAAGGGCGCCTCAATCCTGCAGCAGCCCGGGACGGAACATGGGACGGCCGGCGAGAGCGACGCGGAAGGACCATGCCGCCACGCTGCCGACGGCGACCACCGAGATCAGGGTGGGCTGGGCGTACCAGGCGGTCAGGTGATTCGTGAGCGGCGTCGCGATCATCAGGATCTGGACGACGAAGAAGCTGGCGATCAGGGCGAGAAGACCGCGGCGAATCAGAAGGAAGGTCACGATAGCCAGGCAGATGCCGATCGTCGGGATGTCGATCACGGGATTCGACGCGCTCATGACAATGGGGGTGGCGAGGGTGAGGTAGAACGCGGTCGTGGCGAGCCATGGCAGCCGGAACATGATGCGGCAGAGAAGGAACAGCACGAAGATGCTCATCACGTCGAGCATGCCGTGCAGCTGGATGTCGAGGGGGAGGGCGAGCGCGTAACGCGGGCCCAGCAGGACGATCGCGTTGCCCGCGCCGGGCGGAGACCGCGGCAGACCGAGCCATCCGAACACCAGGTCGGCAAGCGTCACGACCATGCAGATGAGCGCTCCCCCCAGGCAGCCCACGAGGATGTCGCGACCCACGAGAGGGTCGCGCGGGTGGCCGGTCAGCAACCGGCTCCACGACACGATCGAGCCGGGTGTGACCCTGCGGACGAAAGGCTCGAGCGCGATGTACAGGAGCCAGATGATGGCCGCGTTGTACAGCGTCCAGGACAGCCCCTGGACCAACAGGTCCCACTCGTCGATGAGCGACGGAACATGGTGGGCCCACAGGGCCCAGACTCCCATGTGCGCCACCAGGAAATAGACCGCAATCCTGAACGCCCCCGCGCGATCGCCGCGGCCCAGACGGAGATTGCGTCGCGCCAGCAGGCCGCCGACGACCAGGACCGGGATCTGCACGATCAGGGTGAGAAAGCTCGTGCCAGCGCTCCTCGGGGTCGACGGGGATCCTTCGCCGACCGGTTCGTCCCAGGGCCCGGCGACGCGAAAGTACACTGGCCTGCCGCCATAGGCGCCCGCATCGACATCCAGGGTCACACCGGGACGGCCCCGAAGGGCGCCGTGCCACGACGCACGCGCATCGCAGAAAACCGGCGGGAGCCGATCGGACGGCGCCGGTGTGAACGACGCCGGGTCGAGCTCCGCCTCGGCGAAGAGCGTGGACCAGTCGGGGGTGCGAGTCGCGGCGAGGGGGTCGGCGGCCCCGGGAGCGGCGGAGCCGGCCGCGGCGACCGCGGGCGGTTCGTCTTGCGAAGGGATCACCTCGAGGCGAAGCAGGCGCCCTTTTGTATCGAGAACCACAGTCGCCGAGCCGGGGGCGACGGACGGCGGCTCGCTCATCTCCGTCACGAAGCTTGGGAACTTCGCCAGGAGAGGACCAGGAGACTGACGATACCAGAAAACGAACGGCGCGGCGCCGGGGATCGGGGCGAGGTCGTCAAAGCGCGCGAGCGTCTTATCGT
>QHXY01000316.1:2178-4266 GCA_003223145.1 Acidobacteriota bacterium | reverse complement strand
TTCCAGGATCCGATCGGCGTCTCCAAGGTGCACCTGTCCCTGCACTCCGAGGTCGCCACCCTGCCGCTGACCTACGGCCCCAAGGGAATCAAGGAATGCTTCTTCAAGATCTCGTTCTTCGGGTACTCGGAGAAGGCCCTGCGCCAGCTGCAGTTCCTGGCGCAGATCGGCATGGCCGCGACCGAGCCGGTGGAGGTGCGCGGCGCCAGGGTCCGCCCGCGCGACATCCTGGTCGAGGTGCTGAAGCGGGCCCCGCAGACCGAGCGGACCGGCAGCCTCGGTTTCAAGGACATCGTCACCGATGTGCGCGGCAGCCGCGCCGGGAAGGCCGTGGCCGGCAGGGTGGAGACCACCTGCTGGCCGCACAAGACCTGGGGCATCTCCGGCGGGACGCTCCTGGTCGCTTCGCCACCCGCCATCGTCGCCCGCTGGCTGGCCCGCGGCCAGGTCAAGCAGACCGGCGTCCTGCCGCCGGAGCAGGCGGTGGACGCGACCGCCTTCTTCCGCGAGCTGGAGGCGCGCGGGGCGCGCACCACCATCGCCGTCGCCGAGCCTTTCCCGGCCTGACGGCATCGGCCCCACCTTATCGCAGCGACGACAGGAACCGACGGGCCGCTCCCCAGAGCTCGTCCGCGTGCAGCGGCAGAAGATCGTTGTGCCCGCCGCCGCGGATCGCCACGAATTCCTTCCTCCCCGGAGCCAACTCGAAAAGCCGCTGTCCCAGGCCGAACGGCGCGATCTCGTCCTCCGTCCCGTGGATCACCAGGAGCGGAGCGGTCACCCAGGCCATGCGGGCGGCCGAGTCGAACCGGTAGGTCCCGAAGCGCGCCGCGGCGTACAAGACCCAGTGCCCGCCCGCTCTCAGGAGATCCGGCGCCGACGTGAACGCCGATTCCAGGATGACGCCGGCGGGGGCGGGCGCCGGGTTCGTCGAGGCCGCCGGTCCGCCATGCTCCGACGCCGCGCCGCCCGACGCCAGGAAGACCGCCACGGCGGAGCCGACCGATCGCCCCCACACCACGATTCGGGACGGATCGACACCCGGACGCGATCTCAGGTACTGCAGCGCCGCCTCGCCGTCGCGGTACAGACCGCTCTCGGACGGCTGGCCGTCGCTCTCCCCGTAGCCGCGGTAGTCGACAAGCAGCAGGTCGTACCCCGCCGCCCGGGCGAGGGCCGCGAGGTCGAGACACCCGCCGATGTTCTCGGCGTTGCCGTGGAAAAACAACAGGGTGATCGGACGGCGAGGGCCCGGAGAAGGGGTCTCCCCGCGGCCGGGCAGCGACGCCGTGTCCGGCCGCGGCTTCTGTGCGGCGGGGATGAACCAACCGTGGATGCGCACCCCGTCCCCGGTGCGCAGGAAGACGTCTTCGAACGGCATGCCGGCCGCGGCCGGAGTCTCGAAGTACGGACGCACCGGATAAAAGGCCAGGCGCGGTTCGAGAACGAGTACCGCGATCTTGAGCGCCAGGACGACCGCGACAACCACGCCGCCTGTGGCGAGAACGGTCCGGACGAGCGAGAAGACCGACGCGTTCCAGCCCACCAGGCGTCAGCTCGCCTTGGAGATGTCGGCGAGCAGGGTGTGATCGTCGTCGAGCGTGACGTCCTTCGGCTCCGTGGGCGACAGGATCTTGATGTCCTGCTCCTGCTGCACCACCGGCTTGTACTGTGGAATCGTCTTGTCCTTGAAGTGAATGTGCACCGGCATCAGGACGCGCTTGACGTGGTTCTTATCGGCCTGGGCAATGTGCACCGTGATCAGGTATTTGCCGTCGGCCTGGCGCTCCGACCGCCAGGAGTAGCGGAAGCTGGGAATCCCCACGTCCCAGATCCATTGGTCGAAGAAGTAGCCATAGTCTGCTCCGGTAGCCTTGTTGACCGCGCTGAGGAGCATCTCGGTGGAGATGTCGACGCTCTTGTAGGTCTCCTGGATGCTTCGCATCACCTCACGGTATTTCTCGTCATCCAGCTGCACGCGCAGCATGTGCAGGACGTACGGCGCCTTGTTGTATAGAAGATCCTGTCGGTACTCACCCGCGTTCGGGCCCTGGAGCATGCTGGCCGCCGCGATCGGCGCCTCCTTGT
>QHXY01000316.1:0-2001 GCA_003223145.1 Acidobacteriota bacterium | reverse complement strand
TGGAGTACTGGCCGAGCGTGGACGATCCCGGCAGGAACACCTCGCCGGTGAGCTGAACGAAGTATGGTGGGCCCTGCCCGAACCCCAGCTTGGGCGCCATCTGGGCGATGTGCAGCTCCTCGTAGGGATACGGCCCGTAGATGTTCTCGTACAGCTTGAGGATGTCCTTGCTTTCCCCGAAAAAAGTCTCGAGCTTCTTGTCGGGAGTTCCCGCGCCATTGATCGCCACGGTGTGGATCGAGATTTTCACGCTCTTCTTCGATTCTTCCCCCACGTAGGTCTGCTCCGATTTGCGGAACTGCCCGAAGATCACCCACGGGAAGTTCACCGGCAAATCGCTTTGCGTCTCGATGCCGTTCTGGTTGGTCTCCTTCTGTTCGAACTCGCGGATCGTCCGTCCCGAGCCTGTCACGGTGTACGGTCGCGGCACTCGGACCGTCCAGTGGAAGGTGGCCCGGCCGCCCCACCGTCCGTATTGTGGGTACCACGCCGCTTCGATCAAGCCGAACGACTCGGCCGTGACCTCGTAGATCATGTCGGCCCGTCCCTTGGTGCCGATGACTACGTTCGAGCCCGCCGCCGCGGGGTTGGGCAGCAGGACGAGCAACTGGTCTTTCTTGTGCATGAAAGGCAGGGACGTTCCCGACTCGTCGGCGACCGACAGGACTTTGGAAGGCCAGAATGAGTCCTCATACCAGTGGCTCTCGGAATGGGCGTTGTTCACCAGATCGAAACGCAGGCAGCGGATGTTATCCATCATGGGCTCGATGGTTGTCTGCGCGGACCACTCCACCGTTTTCGTGTTCTTCAGATCGAGCGTCATGTCATGGTGCTTGATGCGGATGACCCGGGGCCCGTCGTGTTCCGGCAGCAACACATAGTGACCCGACGGGTCGAGGTCGGACTGCTTGTGCCATTGCGTCCACGCTACCAGGTAGCGCCGTCCCTTGGCGCCCAGGGTCTCGCTGGCGTAGAGGACATTCTCGTGAATGTCCTGGGGATTGAACAGATATGTCAGCCAGTCATGCTTTGTCGTGTGGAAATCGGCCAGAAAGAAGTCCTGCCCCTTGAGGCCTGAGATCCGATTCTCCAGGAACTGCATCTCCAGATGCATTTGGCGGGTGCCATCGAGCCAGCCGTTGCGATCCCGCAGGATCTGCGTCGCGTGGTCCGCGTCGCCACCCGTCGCCGCACCGCCTTTGCCCAGAGCGCGGATCGTCCTGTCGGCGCCGTCAGAGAATCGGAACACCGCCTCGGTGAACGGCTCCTTCAGCGTCTCGGCGCCGTAGTACTTGTTCAGCATGAACCGCTGCGTCCGGTTCGGCGGCGTTACGGACGCCTCGCCGTCGCCGACGAACGCCGCGCCGGTCACCTCGCCGCCGATCGGCTGCATCAGGAAGATCGTTCCCTGTTTCAGCAGAAGGGTCATGGTGTCCTTCTTGATCGCCAGGTTGGTGACCGAGTAGGCGGTGGAGGTGTCGAGACCGGTCTGATAGAAAGCCTTGAAGATGTCCTCGCGGTTGCCGGCGAAGTCGAAGCCGACCGCGCCGACCGGGGCCGCTGGCCCAGTCGCAGGAGCCGCCGCTGGCGGTGTGCCTTCCCGGCCCGTCCGTGACCAGGCGCCCGGGGTCCCTGTGACGATGATCCCGAGGGCCAGAACGAGGACACCACGCCGTGCGAACGACGCAATCGAGGTCGGCATCTCAACCTCCACACACTGCCGCGCAATGGATCCGGGGGGCGGCCGGTACCGCCGATGGAGAGAGATTCTATCACCGCCCACGGGCGACGGCGGCGGTTCGGGGCATGGGTAGCCGGCCGGCGGCCCGGGACAATTTCAGGCGATCAGACGTCCTATGATCTTGAGGGGATCGGCCGACTGGTCGACCACGGCGGCGATCCCCTCCAGGAGCGGCAGGCGAAGACGGTGGCGCGCGGCCAGGTCGCGGGCCAGCCGGACCGATCCGATCCCCTCGACCACGCCCGGGATCGAGGCCAGCG
>QHXY01000313.1 GCA_003223145.1 Acidobacteriota bacterium | reverse complement strand
TAGTCCCTGGCGCCGGCTTTCTCAAGACTGATCGAGAACGGGGTGACCGGGCTCGCGAGGACCGCCGCCTGCTCGGTCAGGGTACCGACGCCCCCGACGCTGCACGGGCAGAGCGGCGGTCGCCCGAGCGCCTTGTTGCGGATGCGCACGATGTCCAGGACGTTGATCAATGCGTCCACGGAGCAGTTCTGGTCGAGCATGTTGGCGGCCCATCTCTGGAAAGTCACCGGGGGCGGGCTGCTGACCGGGAGGTTGAGAGAGAAATTGATGGCGCGCAGCACGTCCAGGACGTTCACGGCGTTATCGGCGTTCAGGTCGGCCTTGGCGACACCGTTGAACGGTGCGCTGACCCCCGAGATGCCGATGGCCGCGTCGGTGGCCTGCAGCTTCAGGGGGGTGCGGGTCATCGGGAGCAGCGGGTCGAGACAGCAGCCAATGGTGAATGTCCCATTGCCCACGCCGGAAAAGAACGGCAGGCTCGCCGGCTGCAGCGTGCCGGCACAGACGGGACCGACCGACATGCTGGCGGTGCCGTTGTAGCCGGTGGCGAGCGTGTTGGTGAAGGTCAGCGCCTCGACCGTCGACGGGAAGGGAAGCGGGTCGAACTGGTCCACGCCGACCGGCGAGTTGATCGGCCGGAAGCTGAAGCTGCCGGCGGGCCGGACGACCACCTGGCCCGGCTGCGGGCAGGAGTTGCAGGGGATCTGCAAGCCGTTGGCGTCGCTCAGGACGCAATTGCCGAGCCGGAACGGGGTCATGGGGCCGATTGGAGCGGTCGCCGCGATGTCGAAGTCGACCAGGGCGACCTCCTTGGGACCGGCCCCGAAACCGGCGGGCGGGTTGCTGTGGCCGAGGACGCGCAGCACGCCGAATCCGACCATGGCGCTGTTGATCGTCCAGCCGGTGGCGGCGGCGGTATCGGCCCCGAGGCGCACGCCGGCCGGATTGAGCAGGGACGGGTCGAAGCCGACATCGACCTGGAAGCCGGCCACGCCGAGACCGTTGTCCAGCGTGATCGGCACCGTCACCCGCTGGCCCGCCTCGCCGAGCGTCGAGCCGATGCAGATCTGGCGTGCCAGCGGGGCGCGCACCGTCAGACCCGGTACGTCGATGAACGAGGTGTTGAGGCCGTCGCTGGCGAAGATGCGGATCAGACCGCTCCCCGCGCTCTCCTGCACAGAAGACGGGTCGAAATCGAGCTCGTTGGTCGTCAGGTCGACGCCGATCGGCACGAAGCTCTGACCCTTGTCGGGGCTGTAAGCGGCCTGGAACATCAGCTCGGACGGACTGGAGTCGGGATCGACCACGTCCCACATGATCTTCGTCGGTCCCTCGAGCGTGGCGCCACCCTGTGGCGAGCGCACGCGGACCGTGGGCGGCGTGGCGGAACGGACGAACCCGCCGAACATCGTGGCGCCGGAAGCGTCGGTGATCTCGAGCGAGTTCGCCGGCCCCGCCAGGGGGATCATGACCTCGAAGGTTCCGGGCCCTTCAACTTCGTTGATGCCGTCGTCGGCCACGGTCGGGTCGAACGGCACCGAGATGACATTCTGGTTGGCGTCCACGACCTGGACCTGGAACGGGAATACCCGAGGCACGAGGGGGTCAGGGGGCGGCGGCGGAGGCGTCGGGCGAGAGGGCCACGGGTAGCGGAAGACCGGTTTGAGCTGGATGAGCCCCGTCCCCTGGCTGTTGAAGATCCCCTGGACCACCAGGACCTGTGAGGAGAAATCGAGCCCGCCGCAGGCGAGTGTGGGATGGGCGAGCAGGCCGTTGTAGCCGTCGGGAAGACCCGTCTTGATATAGGCGGAGTTGGTCAACTGACCCGGCACCTGGATGTCGAACAGGGAGGTCGGCTTCACCCGGCCACTCGTGTTGTTGCCTGCAGGATTGTTGGGCAGGCGCGCCCCGACGTCCCAGCCGACCTGGTTCAGGAAGCTGGCGTTGTGGCTGTAGCCGAAGTTGTGGGTGAGCTCGTGCGCGTAGCTTCGCTGGTAGCGGATGGCTTCCGTGTTGCCGTACGAGACGCGCCCGCCCACGGACGCGCAGCCGTTCCCGCTGATCGGGTTTCCATTGATGAAACCGAAAAGAAACGTGCGATCGTCGGTTCCGAAGCCGTTGCTCACGATGAGCTGCCGGCACGACTCGAGCAAGGACAGCAGGACGTCGGACTCGGCCCCCGGGCAGCCGTCGAGAATGCCGTTGCTGTTGTCGTCCTGGTTGAAGGTAAGCGTGGGGAAGAGCCCCTGCCGGTAGAGGAGAGGGTCGCCGTCGTTCACGGGCAGGATGCCGCGAACGAACGCGTCTCCCGTGCCGGCCTGGACCGTGGACAGGGCCGGCAGGCCGTGGCCGGCGAAGTTGATCCGCGTGAAAAATAGATGCGGCGTCGCCCGGCACTCAAAGGAGAGATCGTTGACCTCCCCCGAGTTGTTGGTCGTGTCGGTCTCGCCCGCCACCGGGTTGATATCCACGTGAAAGTCGACGTTCGTCGACAGCGAGATGCCCGTCGGGGCAAGGAGCTCGAAATTGAGCGTGTCGTTCTCGTTGGCCCGCTGCGGAGCAAGTGGCGCGGTGAACGGAGCGTTGATCGGCAGGAGCCCCGCGACCGGCGTGATCTCCGAGCCGTCGACGAAGACGTGCAGCCTCCCGGTCACTCCGGTGACGGCCGCGGCAGCCCCGGTCACGCCGACGGTCACACGCACCGCCGTGCTGCGCTGTGCGACCAGCGTGATCGTGTTGGTCGTGGTTTGAGTCGCCTGGTTCACTTCGATG
>QHXY01000317.1 GCA_003223145.1 Acidobacteriota bacterium | reverse complement strand
GGCTGCGATCCAGGGTGCGCAGCGTGACCTACGAGTACGGCAACACCTTCCTCCTGACCGCCGGCCTGATGAACATCCTCCTGATCCTAGACGCCTTCGATATAGCGACCTGGCGCAAGGACTGACTCGAGGATCGGACGATGATCCGCAGCCATTTTCTCAACCTTCTGGTCTTCTCGGCGCTGGTGGCCGTGTTCTTCGCGTTCCTGACGCAGAACGACCCCAAGGACCGGGTGCGAGTTATCCTGATCCTCGGGGGATCGATGGTCGTCCTGTCGCTCATCATCGCCTACGTGATGTATCCGTTCCCGTTACGCTGATGCCCCTCGTCCGGATGGCCCGCGCCCTGTGGATCTGGGGGCCGCTTCTCGCGTACGTTGTCCTCATCTTCTACCTGTCGAGCCTGTCGCAAATCCCCTGGGCCGCGGCCTATCCCGACTACATCGAGCACTCGACGGAGTACCTCGGGCTGGCCGTGCTCATGGCCCGCGCCCTGAACAACGGCCTGAGCCCGTCGATTCCGGGGCGCACCCTGCTGCTGGCGTTCCTGCTTTGCCTGGGATACGCCATCAGTGACGAGATCCACCAGAAGTTCGTCCCGAACCGCTTCGCCGACGTCACCGACGTGATGAGCGACGCCGTCGGCGCGGGGGCGGGGCTGGCGGCGCTCCATCTCGGCCGCCGGCTTCTCGACCGGGGAAGCGCGGCGTGACGGCGGATCCTCCAGACATGCGTGCGGCGGTGCTCTATTCCCGGGAGGACTGCTCCCTGTGCTTCGCTCTGCGGAGGCTGGCGCGGCGGTCGGCGCGCCGTCACCGGATGCGCCTGGTCGTTCTCGACGTCGATTCGGACGCCGCGCTGAGATCCCGCTTCGGAGACAGGGTGCCGGTGCTCCTGCTGCCAGGGGGGGGCTCAGTCGTGGGCGGCGCCGAAGCCCGGGCGGTGGATGACGCGTTCCGCGAGTCGGCCCGCCTGAGCCGTGACCGCGTGGCCGGCGAGGGTCGGGCCGTGCCCGGCAACCCGGGCCGCCGCGGCGGGCTGGCGTGGATCCGGCGGGCTCTGGGCCGTGATTCGAACACGACGCCGAGCTGAGGCGGCGGTGCGCTGCCCGTGACGCGGATCGCTGTCATCCCCGGTGATGGAATCGGAATCGAGGTGACGCGTGAAGCCGTCGAGACGCTGCGCGCCGCCGCCCTGGCGAGCGGCCGCCCGCTTTACCTCGAGACGTTGCCGTACGGCGCCGATCACTTCCTGAAGACGGGAGAGACTCTTCCCGATGCCGCTCTCGATTCCCTGCGCTCCTATGATGCGATCCTGCTGGGCGCGCTGGGGGATCCCCGCGTCCCGGACAACCGGCACGCGGCCGATATCCTGCTCGGGATCCGCTTCAAGCTCGATCTGTACATCAACCAGCGGCCGGTCCGCCTCCTGGCCGATCACCTCACGCCCCTGAAAGGACGCACCACCCGCGACATCGACTTCGTGGTGTTCCGCGAGAACACGGAGGGTCTGTACGTCGGCATGGGGGGGATCTTCAAGAAGGGCACCCCGGACGAGATCGCGATCCAGGAGGACGTCAACACCCGCAAGGGAGTCGAGCGGATCATCCGGCACGCCTTTGAGCACGCGCGGGCGCGCGGGCGGCGGCGCGTGCTGATGTCGGACAAGAGCAACGCCCTGACCTACGGCCACGATCTCTGGCAGCGGGCGTTCCGGGACGTGGCGCGCGATTACAACGGGATCGAGGCCTCCCACATGTACGTCGACGCCCTCGCCATGCAGATGGTGAAGGACCCCGCGCAATTCGAGGTGATCGTGACCTGCAACATGTTCGGGGACATCCTGAGCGATCTCGGCGCGCAGATCCAGGGCGGGCTGGGGCTCGCAGCGAGCGGCAATCTGCACCCGGGGAAGACCGGACTCTTCGAGCCCGTGCATGGCTCCGCGCCCAAGCATGCCGGCAAGAATGTCGCGAATCCGATGGGCGCGGTCCTTTCGGCCGCCATGATGCTGGAGGAGGTCGGGCGGGCCGACGAGGCGCGTCTCGTGGAGCAGGCGGTCGTCGGCTGCATCCGCGAGGGGCTCACGACACGCGACATGGGGGGCGGCCTGGGGACGCGTGAGATGGGTGAGGAGATCCGCCGCCGCGTCAGCGCCTAGGATCCCGGCTGCCGCGGCTCGCCGCTCGGGCTCCCCGAGCCGGCGGGTTCGGGCTTCTGTCTGGAGACCTTCAGCGCGAGGATCCGGCCCTCACTGCGCCCGTATCCGACCGCGATCTGGTCATCGATCCAGAGCGGGGAGGTCGTGAACCACTCTCCCGGAGCCTCCAGGGCGTAGCGGCCG
>QHXY01000314.1 GCA_003223145.1 Acidobacteriota bacterium | reverse complement strand
TCGTCCAGGCGCGCTCCAAGCTCGGCGAGCTGCTGCGCAAGCGGGGCCGGGACGACGAGGCGCTCGCCGAGTTCCGCAAGGTGGTCGAGATCGCCCCGATCAGCCCGGTCGAATACAACGACATCGGCAACATCTACCGTGACCGCCGCCGGCTCGACCAGGCGATGGAAGCCTATCGCGAGGCGCTGCGCGTCGACGCGCAGTACATCGGCGCTTACAACAACCTGGGGCTCTGTCTTCAGGAACTCGAGCGGCTCGACGAGGCGAAGGCGCTGTACGACAAGGCGCTGGTGATCCGGCCCGAGAATCCGGTGCTGCGCAACAGCCTGGGGACGCTGCTGGCGCTGAAGGGAGACCGGGAGGGGGCTCTCGCCGAGTTCGAGCGCGCCGCGAAGGCCGACCCGGACTGGCCGGTGCCCCAGGGGAACCTGGCCACTCTCCTGCTTGAAGCCGGCCGGTCCGCCGAGGCCAGGCCCGCCTTCGAGCGCTGGATCACCATCGAGCCCGATTCGATCGATGCGCGTCTCGGGCTCGGGCTTGCCCTGCTGATGCTGCAGGACCAGGATGGCGCGGTCGCCCGGTTCCGCGACGTGCTCGTCCGCGACCCGGGCAATTTCCGGGCGCACACCGCCCTCGGCGAGACTCTCCTGCGACGTGGAGACCTCGCCGAGGCCCAGACCCACCTGGAAGCGGCCGCCCGCCTCGAGCCGGGCGTGGCACGCGTCTATAGCAGCCTGGGGCAGCTCTATCTCAAGCGTGGCTTGAAGAACGAGGCGGCCCGGGTCCTCAGGAAATCCCTGGCGATTGAGCCAAAGCAGGACGAGGTGCGCAGGCTCCTGTCCGAGGCCGCCCGCCGGGACGGCCCGCCTACGGACTGAACCCCCGGTTGCGGAACCTGATGATGATGCCGCCCTCGATGTTGTTGAAGGAGATGTTATCCCTGCTCCGATCGGCGGTGGGCCCGATGGAGAAGAACGGGCCACCGTTCGCGGGCACCGGATCGGTCACCATACCGCTCCAGGACGACATCGAATACCCCAGGAAGTAGTCGACGGGCCCGTACGACCAGACCGCCCGGGTGTCGAAATCCATGATCTGGCCGCGGATGTGGTCGTCTTTGGCCTCGCGGGTCTGTCGCGTGGCCGACGAGATGATGTCCAGGCTGGCGTCTCCCTTGGTGTCGGCCTGCAGGAAGGACATGACCAGCGATGATTCGAGGTTGAAGTGCTTGGTGAAGCCGAAGCTGGCGACCGCGCCGACCCTGGGCCCGACGCCCTTCGACTTGAAGTGTTTCGTCTGGGCATAGTCATGCGTCCCGTCCAGCCCTTCGAAGCCCCGGTCTTCCTCGTACGAGGCAACCCTCAAGCCGGCGAGCCAGCTCAACGAATTCTTCTCGCCGGTGACCATGGCCCTGACGTAGTCGAGGTCGGCCATGTGCGCCTTGACTTTCGAGGTGGCGGTGAAATCGACCGCGACGGCGTTGTACAGGTAAACGTAGTTGTAGCCGAATCCGAAGAGCGTGGGACTGAGGTAGCCCGCCACCGCCCCGGTCATGTTGTCGTCGTGGTCGAAGGTCCAGTACGACACCCTCAGGCTCCCGAGATCCTTGCCGAACCCGTACCCGACACCCAGGCGGTACGTGCTGCCCGTCTTGTTGTCGATGACCAGGCGTTCGTCGTTGATCGGCGTGATCGACTTGTCGATGTGGTTGGCGAAATGCTGGTCCAGGCTCTCCGGCTGGGTGCTGGCAAAATCGAGCGCCGCGAACCAGCCCCTGTACTCCTCGTCCGCGGCCAGAGCGGGGGTCGCCATCGCGAGGAACACCAGGACGGCGACGCCGGCCAGACTCACACGGAATCCTCGTGGCAGATCCATCAACGGCGTCTGCATCCGTTTCCTCCCTGAGGAGAGCTCACGACGATCGTTTGTGGTGTGTCGCGCAGATCGGCGCCTTATACCCGATTGCGACCAAGCCGGTCAAGGGCGGGCGCCGACGTCTTATTTCTGGCGTGTGCAGGTGATGGTCATGCTGGGCGACTCCCGGCCGTCCGGACCCGGGCGGTAGGTCGTGACCTGCCGGGTGTCGTCGTCCTTCCAGACCTCGACGTCGCGCCAACGCAGCTCCTTGCCGTTCGCGGACATCGAGCCGCGCATCGTCATGGTCCTGGTCGATGCCTCATAGGTGCCCTCGGAGATCATCGGCGTAGTCAGCTCGGAGTCGACCCAGACCGAGACGTACTTCTTCTTCGCGGGGTCGTAGCCGATGATCCCGTGGCCCTCGAAAGGGGATTTCGACGGGTCGCTCTTGTACTCCTTGACCAGCCAGAGACCGCCGCAGCACAGGCTGTCGGTCTCGACGCCCTTGGACGACTCGGGCTTCGAGCCGGGCGGTCCAATCTGGATCTCGACCGTGGTGTTCCACGTCCCCTCGTCGCGCGTCAGGGCGGCATGCTCGGCGGCAAGCTTCAGCGGCGGCGTCGACGCGACCACGGAGACGCCCGCGACCGCGAACCCCGACAGGAGGATGGCGGCGAGAGCCCGGACACGGCCGCTCACTTCGCCCGCGCTTCGAGTTCGATCTTCAGGCTGCCCCTGAGGGCGTTCGAGACCGGGCAGCGGCCCTCCGCTTCCTTCGCGACCTCGGGGAATTGCGCGGCCCCGACGCCTTCGAGGCCCTCGGCCATGACTTGAAGACGCGAGGACTGGATCTTCAGGCCGGTCTCGCCGAAATCGGCCGTCACCGTCGCGGTGACGTGGAGCTTCCGGGCGCGGGCGTTCTTGCGCCCGAGCGTCGCCGACAACGCCATCGCGAAACAGGCGGCGTGCGCCGCCGCGATCAATTCCTCAGGGCTGGTCTTGCCGCCGGGCTGCTCGACGCGCGCGGGGAACGTGACCGGCAGACTGAACGCACCGGTGCCGGCCTTGATCTCCCCCTTCCCTTCCTTGACGGGCCCTTCCCAATCGATGTGAGCGCTTCGTTCGAACGTGGCCATCTGTGACCTCCGTGAGCGTCGTCGTTCGGTTGCGGACTGTCTATCATAGCGGATCGCAACACCTCCGTCCGCCCTGAAATTCCCCGCGCCGCCGTGCTAGAATCCCGGCACAATCTCAGGGGAGACGTTGTCATGCGCGAGTCGTCGTGTCGAACCCGCCGCCTGCCGGGCGGCGCCCTGGCGCTCTGCGCCGCGCTCGCGCCGGGGGTGGAGCTGGCGGGCGAGTCGGCCCCGAAGCCGGTCCCGGCGCCGTACGAGGAGCACGTGCAGGTCATCACCACGAAGGT
>QHXY01000319.1 GCA_003223145.1 Acidobacteriota bacterium | reverse complement strand
GGAGGTGGTGGCGGCGGCGCGTGACACCGCGCCGGCCGCGCGCGTCATCGCCGCCGCTTACGCCGACGCCGCGGTCATCGGCGCGCTGCCACCGCGTTGTCTGCCGGCAGTCGCCGCGCTCGCCGGGGCGCACGGCTGCCTGATCGACACCGCCCGCAAGGACGGCCGGAGCCTGTTTGAACACCTCGAGGCGCGCGATCTCGCCCGCTTCATCGCCGAGTGCCGCGCCCTCAGGCTCATCTGCGGCCTCGCCGGCTCGATCGCCATGGTGCACGTCCCCCGGTTGCGCGAACTGGCACCGGACGTCGTCGGCGTGCGCGGCGCGCTGTGCGCCGGGGGACGCAACGGCCGGCTCGATCCGCTCCGGCTCAGATCGTTTCTCGACGCTCTGAGCGGCCGAGTCGGGCCGCCGGACCGGACCACTCGTCGGCGATCCGGCGCCGCCCGGTTGCGCGGTGGATCGGCGGCATGAACCGGTCGAGATCGGAAAGACGGTGACCGCGCAGGACCCATACGGCCGTCCGGCTGGGGAGCATCCGGGAGAACAACGGATCGACGACCCCGCGCCTCGCCAGCGCTCCCGCCGCGGCACGGTCCGGAATCCGTCCTGCCCCCCGCGTCACGCTCTTGAGCAGAACCAGGTTCGCGGCCATCAGCCGCCCCGCGATGAACGCCGCGATCGAGTCGGAGGT
Organism: Acidobacteriota bacterium; assembly: GCA_003223145.1. Lineage (GTDB taxonomy): Bacteria > Acidobacteriota > Polarisedimenticolia > Gp22-AA2 > Gp22-AA2 > Gp22-AA3. The sequence continues at coordinate 24,125 of QHXY01000319.1, read as the reverse complement.
CAGCCGGACGGAACGCTCAAGGGAGGTCTCGCGCTGGATCCAGGAGGAAGCGAGGAGGACCGGCACCCGCCCGGACTCGGCGACCAGTTCGGCCGCCCGCAGGTTGTCGACGGCGGTCGAGCGGCGCGTCAGAGACGAAAGGAGGAGACCATACTGATCCATGGCCAGGAGCGCCATGTGGTGCGCCGTCTTCTCATCGAGTCGCTGGCGCGCCGTCTGCGCCCGCACCAGGTCGGCGAACGCGCCGCCGCCGGGCAGGACAAGCAGGCGCCGGCGGCGCGCCAGAAGGGCGATCCGCTGCATCAGAGGACGCAGATCGGGGCCCCGGCCCAGGCTCCCGCCGACCTTGAGCAGGAGGTCCCAGCGGAACGGCCGACGCTGCCGCATTCGCTACAAGGATCTCGAAGGGACGACATTGGCTACCCCCCCGGTTGCGGCCTCATGAAAGACGATGGCTGAATTGTCCCCTTCCTACGTCGAAACCGGGACCGTGTCAAGAACCAGAGCGACGGAGCCGGAAGACGAACCTCAACTTGTGAAACGATAGTCCCCGGTCTCCGCAGCCAGCAGCACCGCGAGCGCGGCGCTCGGCGCAGCCCGGCTCCAATCATCTCCGCCGAGCCGGGGGAACAGAGCATCGAGCCGGATCGGCGTCAGACCCGCGCGCCGCGCTGCGCAGTCGGCCAGGAACGACCCGGCACCCGCCACGATCGCTTCCGACGGAGGATCGCCGGGCCAGAGGGCTCGCACCTGGACGATGGCCCGGGCAACCTGATCGACCTGGCGCTCTTGCAGGAAATGGGCCATTGTCTCTACGGCGGTGGGGCCGATGGTCGCCGGGTCGGCGCCCACCAGCCGCGCCAGGCGTGCCATCGATTCGTTCCGGCTCCGGCCGCGCCCGTCCGGCGTCGGCACCGTGTACTCCTCCTCCGTGATCGCGCCGAGAACCCGGTACACGTCACCCATCACGGTGAAGTGCTCGGGACAGACACGGCACCATCCTCCGGCAAGCGGGACCGTGTCCGCCAGACTGGCCGGTGGCGTGCGCAGCACGCCTGTGTACACCAGCTCCCCCGCCATCAGACGCTCCGTGTCGGTCCGGCCGGCGGGTCGCGGCTCCCCGTCGCGCACCGGGACGATGTCCGTGGTCGTGCTGCCGATGTCGATGAGGAGGGCCTCCCGCCTGGCCAGGGCGACCAGCTTGGCTGACGCCATCCAGTTGGCGGCCGCGGCCTCCAGCGGTCGCTCGAGCGCCTCATCGAGCGTCACGAGCCGGCCGCGCAGATTGAGGACCCGGGGGGGACCCGGCAGCACCTCGGCGCAGGCGCCCAGGATCGTCCGCACGCCTTCGGCCCGTGTCGGGAAGACGTCCGACAGCTCGGCCGTCATGGTCACGGCGTGCGGGCCGGACCGCGCATCGCGGAGTGAGCGCAGCCTGGAGGTGAGGGCGGCCGGGTCCCTCCAGATCTCGAAGCCCAGGATGCGCGTCGCCAGCGACGCGCGTCCGGAAGCGGCGCTCAGCCGGGCCGCCTTCAGATGGACGCCGCCGATGTCCCAGCCGAAGTAGTCCGCCATCTGTCCCGTTCCGGACCCCGTGGTCGCCGCGCGGCGCGTGTCCCGGGCGCCCGCCGCCCCGCAAGGAGGATCGCCGAGCCGTCGGCGAGGAACCGGCAGCGCGCCACGCGCGTGACGCGCTCAGGCAGCGGGCCGCCCGTCGCGGCGTCCAGGATCAGCCCGGCGAGATTCTCCCGAACCGACAGCCGCAGTCCGATGTACGACGTCGTGAGGCGCGGGTTCACTTCGATGACACTCACGCCGTCCCGCCCGAGGAGCAGATCGACTCCGACGTAGCCGCAGAGCGGCGCTCCGGCGGTCGCGAGGGCGGCGACCGCCGCTCGGGCGAAGGCGATGCCCTCGCCTGCCCTGACATGCCCCCAGTCAGTCTCCCCGCCGAGATACTCGATCGTCGGGCGCCAGCGCATCCTCTGACTGTTGAGCCCCAGGTCGACGACCCGGGATCCGACGATGAGCGAAACGCTCGCGGCTTCACCCGCGACGAGATCTTGCGCCAGGAAATCGGCCCGGCGGGTCGCCCCGCGCACGACCTCGAGACCTCGATCGATGTCCCGGATGCGGCGCACGATGACCACGCCCCGGCCGCCACACCCGTCCCGCGGCTTGAGGACGAAGGGGAGCCTCCAGGCACGCAGACGCCGCGGCGCATCCTTGAAGGGCACGGACTCGGTGCGCGGCGTCGGCAAGCCCGCCGCGGCAAGGCAGCGGGCGGCCCTCAGCTTGTCGGCCGCCAGCCGCACCGACGCCGAGGCGGAGCCGATCAGCAGGCACCCGCGGCGCTCCACCGCGAGACAGAGACCGGCGAGAAGCGCCGCGGCGAAAGCGCGTCTCGCCCGGCGATCACCACCTCGATGCCGGGGCGCCGAGTCAGATCCGCCGCGCAGGCTTCGAGCATGGCGCGTCCCTGGGCGACCAGGTCGGCAGGGGCGGCTCCGGGAGGCAGCGACGTGAAATGCTCGATGACGGCGATCTTCATGGGACAATCTCTCCGCGACACTCCGGCGCCGCCGGCGCGATGGGCCTGACCGGCAGGAGGTGATGGGGTGCGGATTATACCAGTGATCGATCTGCGCCGCGGGCGGGCGGTTCGCGGGCGCTCGGGCGAGCGCCACCGGTATGTCCCGGTCCAGAGCCGTCTCGCGGGGCCGCGTGGTGGCGATCTCTCAGACCCGCTCGACCTCCTCGTGGTGTACCGGGACGTCCTGGGCATCGACACGGTCTACGTCGCCGACCTCGATCGGATCGAGGGCCGCGGAGAGAACGACGCGCTGTTGTTCCGGCTGCTCGAAACCGTTCTGACCGGCGCGACCTCCGGGATCGGCGTGTGCCGGAACGGCCGTATCGCTCCGGTCATCGGAACGGAGACGCTGCGATCGATCGAGAGCCTGCGTTCCGTGCAGCGGCCTGCGACCGCGCCGAGACCCGTCCTCAGCCTGGACCTGAACGCCGGCGGGGTGGTCAGTCGCTCGCCGCTCGTCGCGCCGTTGAGCGAGGAGGAGATCCTGCGGCAGGCTCGGCGACGCGGTGTGCGTACCGCCATTCTGCTTCTTCTCGATCGGGTGGGGAGCGCCGCCGGTCTGCCGCGCGAGCGCCTGCATCGTCTGCGGCGCGCCGCGCCGGACCTCGAGCTGCTCGCGGGCGGGGGGATTGCCTCGATCGACGATCTCCGCTTCCTGCGCGACGCCTCATTCCAGGGAGCTCTCCTGGCGACGGCCCTGCATGACGGCATCCTGTCGCCCGATGATCTGGCCCGGGAGGGCCTTCTATCATGACGAGACTCAGACCTCTTCGATGGTGGTGGCCGGCAGCCGCGGCGTCACCTGGATCGTCCGGAAGCGGCGCAGCAGGACCTGACCGCTCGGCATCCCCTTCTTCTTGCGCACGTGCTTGCGCTGCGTATAGTGGACGTCGACCCTCGATTCCTGGCGCGCCCCGCTGTGGAAGGCGGCGATCTCCGCCGCCACGCGCAGACTCCGTTCGGGGAGCATCGTCATGCGTTTGGGATTGCGCACGACGACGTGGGCACCGGGGCGGCCTGCGGCGTGCAGCCAGAAGTCCGAGGGCGAAGCCACCCGGAATGTGAGCGCGTCGTTCTCGTCTCCGCTCTTGCCGACCAGGATGATCAGGCCGTCGGGGCTGGTGTAGCGACGGACGCGAGCCGGCACCTCCCTGGATCGCTCCGGCGCGGCGCGCTTTGCGGGCCGCGCCGCATGGACGAGCCCAAGACGCGCCATCTCCTCGCGCAGGCGATCAAGATCGTCCGGCGTGCCGACCTCCGCCGCCGGCCTCTGCAGCGCGGCCCACTCGGCGAGCCGCGAGCGCACCGCCAGAAGCCGCTTCTCGATCGTCGCCATCCCGCGCTTGCCCTTCTTGTAGCGCTCGAACAGCAAGCGGGCGCTTTCGTGCAGCGGCAACGCCGGGTCGATCGGCACGGTCATGGGAGGACCCGCCGGATCATAAGGATCGGGCACCACGGCGTTCGCCCCTTCAATGCGCGCCGATTTGAGCCCCGCCAGCAGCGCTTCGCCCTCCTGTCGCAGTCGAAAGCTGCCGCGCGCTTTCTCCATCTCGCTTTCCAGCTTTCCCTGGAGAGTCTTCAAACGCCCGATCTCCCGGCGGACGATGGCCACGTGGTGGTCCCTGTGGTCCCTGAAATCGCGCAGCCGCTCCAACAGGCCGAGCCCGTTGGCCGCCGCCTCGCTGGCGCTCCGAAACGGTGTCGCCACGAGGACCCGTTCCCGCTCTCCGACCCCGACCCGCGGCGGACAGAGAAGCGGCAGCGGGCTGACCAGGAGAACGTCCGAGTCCGGGAGATCCCCCTCCCTCAGATCGTCGAGGGGACGGGCGGAATAGACTACCGGTGACCAGTCGCCCGTCGTCGCGGCCCGGAGAATCTGCTCCAGCCGGCGATCGGCGTCCCCGGGTTGCGCTCCCGACGCGGTCAAATCGCGGGCGAACATCGGGCTGACCTGCGCCAGGAATTCGGCTGCGCCGCCGAACCGGTCCCGCACGATGGGCAACGCCACCGGCCCGACCGGGACCGGGGCGAACGCCTCCCGGCCGAGAGGCGGCCGGTACGGCTCCCCGGCGGCCGACGTTCGGAGCTCCGCCCGGAGCTCCCTGCAGTGACCGAGAATGCCATCGCCCGGACCGAGGAGGATCAGGTTCGAAGAGCGGCCGAGGAGCTCGATCATCAGCTTCCGCTCGACTCCACCACCGTCTTCCCTGCGCGGCAGGCGGAACCGCATCTCGATGACCCGGTCCCAGGGAAGCTTCTCCAGGGCGAGCAGCACCGCCCCCGTCAGCTCGCCGTCCAGCCAGGCCGCGAAGCGATCGTGAGGGAGCTCGGCAACGCGGGTCGCCCCCAGGAGATGGAAGCGCGGCAGGTCGGGCCGTACGGACAGGAGAAGGTTGTCTTTGCCCGAGGTGGCGAAACGCAGCAGATAGCGGGAGTGCCCGAGATTGGAGACGCGCAGCACCTCGTGCTCCGCGAGGCGGCGCGCGGCCTCCCTGACGACGGCGTGGAGGAGGAATTGATCCATCGCGCTGCGGGGCCCGCTCCTGGCGCGGGGCGTCTCCGGATGGGGCCCTGAAACGAAAGGGCGACCGGTCGTTCCGGTCGCCCGACTCGGTCTGCCGCTGCCGGCCGCCCCTGCCGGGACGTCCGGCCCCGGCTAGCGGTCTCGGACCTGCTTGATTCCGCGAGCCACGGCACGGTCGATCTTCGCTTCCACCTGATCGACCGGCATTCTCTCGACCTCGGCGATCTCGCTGACGATGAGGTACTTGGCCTTGTCGAGCATGCGTCTTTCGCGGTAGGAGAGGTTTTTCTGCAGGGCGAGGTGGCTCAGACTCTTGAACACCCGCGCCACCTCGGTGATCGAGCCGGTCCGCATCTTGTCGGACTTCTCCTGGAAGCGCCCCTTCCAGTCGTCCTAGAGCGTGATCTTGGTGTCCTTGAGGACGTCGAAGACCTCCTCGACCTCCTCTTTGGTCACCACTCGACGCAGGCCGACGTTGGCGGTGTTGCTCCTCGGCACCATCACCGTGCTGTCGTTGGCGACGATGCGAAGGGTGAGAAATTCCTCCATCCTGTCCCCGGTGGCCCTCTTCTCGATCTGCTCGATGACGCCGAGGCCGTGATTCGGATAGACCACCTTGTCGCCGATCTTGAATTCCTTGATTTCCAAAGTCCGCCTCCAACAACCCCGGAGCACCGATGGGGCGCCAAGTGATAATGTGCTACAAATAGTAGCAAAATTTGCGCCTTAGATCAATCGCAGATGCAGGACATGGTGAACGAGGTCGTTTCGGGGCGATGGAATTGATTCGGATTGGTGTGGCCGGCTGGGATTATCCGGATTGGGCCGGCATCGTGTATCCCTCGTCTTTCCCCGGCACATTCGACCGACTGTCCTTTGTCGCGAGTTCGCTCCTGGATAAATCACGTATCCTCTATGAGTTCGTTCCGATTTACCGCCAAGCTTTGCCAGACACTGACACACATGGGGCCGTCCGCGCCGGTTCGTCGGAAGCGGCCTTCGAACAGCGTCACGACACGGACGGAATCGATCGCGCCAGCCCCGCCGGACGAAGCCGACCTGAGATCCCAGGCGCGGGCCTATCGGACCGGTATTGATCCTCTTTTGAAATCCGGACGGCTCGGCGCCGTCCTGATGCAATTCCCGCAGTCGTTTCATGATCGCCCCGACAGCCGGACCCACCTGCAGACCCTGGCGGAATTGCTCCCGGGGCTGCCGCTGATCGCGGAATTCCGCCACCGCAGCTGGGACAACGAGGGGGCGCTGGGCTTCCTGCGCGATCTCGGTGTCGGGTTCTGCAACATCGACCAGCCGTCGCTCGGCGCCACGCTGCCTCCGACCGCCCATCTGACCTCCTCCGTCGGGTACGTCCGCCTGCACGGGCGGAACGCCGCCAGCTGGTTCGCCCGCAAAGAGACGGGAGAAACCGCGGGGCGCGGGAGTCGACCGGGCAGCGTCCGCTACGACTACTTCTACAGTCTGGAGGAACTCCGGCCGTGGGGGGAACGGGCACGCTCGCTGGCCGAGCGCGCCGAGGAAGTCTTCGTCGTCGCCAACAATCATTACCGGGGCAAGGGACCGGCCAACGCGCTGATGCTCAAGAGCGCCCTGGAGGGTCGTCGCGTGCGAGCGCCGGCGGACCTCGTCTCGGCGTTTCCCGAGCTGAAGGATTGCGCCGAGCCGGTGCCGAGCGGGAAGGCGGCGCCGGCACAGGGACGTCTGTTCTGAGAGCCGCGGGCGAGAGCCGCGGGCGAGCGCCTCAGCCGTTCGCCTCTTCCGCGACGTCGCTCTCGCCCACCGTCTCCGTCCCGTCGACATCGATGGCGACCTCGCGGATCTCGTCGATCTTACAGTTGCCGCAGAGGGGAAGCTTGTCGAATTCGTGGCCGAGGTAGCGGCGGCGGATCTCTTTCGCAACGGGGCCGTTCCAGACTTCGTAGACGCTGCGGCCCACGATATTGCCGAGAACCTGCTCGCGGCTGTAATCGACGCAGCACAGCACCAGATCGCCGTTGAACATGACGTAGGCCTGCTTGAACAGGCGCGTGCAGGTCGTGTAGTACGACATCGACCGGGTGCGACTGAAGCTTTCCGCGTCGCTGATGTTTCCGCCACGGTTCTCCAGCGTCGTGTATTTCGAGGCCACGCCCCGCGAGCGCCAGTAGGCGACCGCCTTGCGGGCGTCGATCACGGCGGTGTCGACCATGGTGATCCACAGTTTCGGGCGTTCGAGGCCGCGCTTCCGATGTGTCTCGACGAAATGATCGACGTTGGCGAGGGTGCGCTCGAAGTTCATGTTCCCCCGCATCGTCTTTTCGTAGGACTCCTTGTCGATGCCCTGGAAGGAGACGTACAGCTCGTGGAGACCATCGCCCATCTCGAGAATCTTGTCGACCACCGGCGGCGTCAGGAAGTGGCCGTTGGAGGTGACCACGACCTTGCACTCGGGGATCGTCTTGTTGATGTAGCGGATCTTGTCGAACAGGTCGCGATCCATCAGCGGCTCGTTCATCAGGTAGGGGCTGATGCGGCGCACGCGGTGCTCGGCAGCCTCGTCGATGATCCGCCGGAACAGCTCGGGCGTCATCTTGCCCTTGGGCTGCGATTCGTAGGTCTCGCCGTAAGGGCAGAAGATGCAATCGGCGTTGCAGCCGGTGAAGGTCTGGATCTGGATCGTCCTGGGAAAATCGGGAATCGGGCGGCGTGTCAGGCGGTTCTTCACGCGGACCCAGGGAGAGTCGCCGGGCCGGTCCATATAGTAGGTGTTGATCTTCAGGGCGCTCATCCAGGTTCCCCGTGTGAGTCTGCCCGGGAAGGCTCTTCGATCGACCGGTAGACTTCCAGGGTCCGCTCGACCATCCGGTCCGTGGTGAACTGCAGGACCCTGTGCCGCGCCGCCGCGGAATATCGCGCCCTCAACTGCGCGTCCCGGGCGAGGATGATCATCGCCCGCGCCAGACCGGGAGCATCCCCGGGCGGGACGAGGAGGCCGTGGCGGGCATCTTCCACAATCTCCTCGATCCCGTCAAGCGCCGTGGCGACGACCGGCGTCCCCGCCGCCATCGCTTCCTTCAGAACGGCCGGCGAACCCTCTCCCGAAGTCGAGGGCAGGACGAAGAGATCGAGCCCGGCGTAGACGTCGGGCATGTCCTCGAGGAACCCGGTGAAGACGAGGCGGTGGCCCAGCCCGAGCCGATCCGCCGCCCCCTTCAAACGCTCGCCTCCCTCGCCCCGGCCGATCACCAGGAAGCGCGCCGAGGGCATCTCGGCGGCGGACGCGGCGACCGCGGCCAGGAAGACCTCGAAGCCTTTGTGGGCCGCGAGGTGACCGGCGGCCCCGACCAGGAAGGCGGACTCGGCCGTCTCCCCCAGCATCGGCCGGAGCGTGGCGCGAAACCGCCGGCGGTCGCCGCGCGCGAACCGCTCCGGATCGACACCGGAATGCACCGCGACCACCCTGCCGGGGTCGAGACCCTGCCGGATCAGCAGCCTGCGAATCGCCTCCGAAACCGCGATCACGCGGTCGACACGAAAACCGTACTTGACGCGGCCGAGCAGGGGGCTCCGCAGCGGAAAGGAAAGCCGGCGTGCCGCCACGCTCGCCGGGCGGCGGCGGAACAGGAGCGTCGCCAGTGTTCCGAGGGTCACGGCGTGGGCCGTGTGGCTGTGGATGAGATCGACGCCCTCGTCGCGGACGATCCGGGCCAGGCGCCGCGCCGCGGCGAGATCGAACTCGCCGCGCGCCGGGAAAGGGACTACCTCGACGCCCGCGGCGGCCGACCGCTTGGCGAGCTCCCCGTCGGGCGGCCCCGCGATCAGGCAACGGTGGTCGCGGTCCCTCAGGCCCCGCGCCAGCCGCAGGGTCTGCGCCTCTCCGCCCCGCCACCCCGCTTCCGTGTTCAAGTGGAGGACCGTCCGGGTCCTCACCGGGGCTGCGCGGACTCATCGTGACGGCCGGCTCGGGCCGCCGCGGACGCGGGCCGCGGGCGCCTGTCCTCGTCGACCATCCGCCCGATCTGCTCTCGCGCCAGCGCGCCACCGGCCTCGACCTGCGTGGGCACCCGGGCGGCTCCCTCCAGCACGCGCATCTCCCACAGACGCGCGTATTTGAGATAGACGGTAAAGGCACCGAGCATCGACAGCACCAGACCGTGCAGGCCGTCGAGGCATCCCCGCCGCACGATATACATCTTGAAAAAGCGCGTCACGGGACGGCCGAAGATCTCCAGCGCCCCCGCCCTCCTGCCTTCCTTGTACAGCTGCGCCGCACCCCACTCGCTGTAGAGCTGGAGCTTCCTCCAGTACTGCCCGAAGGAGCGGAACGAGTGGTGCTCGAGCGGGTGCGTCAGGACCGGCAGTGGCCCGGGCAGCTCGATCTCGGCGTGCACTTCGCGGTCCTGGTACCGGGCGAGGTCCCGCCGGAACAGCCGGATCACCCTGTCAGTGCCCCAGCCACAGTGCCGGATGCGCCGTCCCAGAAAGTGATTGGCGCGGAGGATCCAGTAGCCGTCGTGCCGCGGAGTGGACGCGAGCAGGTCGAGGATCTCATCGCGCAGTCCGGGAGTGACGCGCTCGTCCGAGTCGACCAGGAGAACCCACTCGTGCGACGCCTGCGGGATGGCCCAGTTCTTCTGCCGTGCGGAGTAGACGTACTCGTGCTGCAGGACGCGGGCACCCGCGGCGCGGGCGATCGACAAGGTTGCGTCGGTCGAGTAGGAATCGACCACCAGGATCTCGTCCGCGAAGCGCACCGATTGGAGGCAGTCTCTGATCGTGGCCTCCTCATTGAAAGTCGGGACGATCACCGTGAGCCGCGGCCGTGGTGCGTTCATCCTTTGGGCTCCTTGCGGTTCTCCTTGTGCTGGTCCCGATCGAACTGCGCCAGGAGATCCTTGGCCTTGCTGGCCAGGGGACTGCCGGGCTGGTCCTGGAACAGGCGGGTGAAGAACTCCTCCGCCTCCGGTCGGTTGCCCACCTTCAGGAGGCACTTGCCGATGTCGAACAGCACCTGGCCGGTTCTGGTGTACTGCGGATAGTGATCCAGGACGGCGCGGTAGCGATCGATCGCGGCGTTGTACTTCTTGCGCTTCTGGTAGAAGCGACCCACGAGGCGCTCGTGCTCCGCCAGACGGTCGTAGCATTCCACGACCTTCTTCTTCCCCTGGGCGACGTAGGGACTCGTCGGGTAGACCGATTCGACCTTCTGGAACTCCTGGATCGCCTGTCGCGTCAGCGCCTGGTCACGGTCCGGCGACAGCGCCTGCTCGAACAGCGACATGCCGACCATGAACTGGGCGCGATCGGCGCTCTCGTGATTCGGGTAGTAGGTCAGGAACGTCCGGAACTGATTCAGGGCCTCCGAATAGTTGAGCTGGCCGCCGTCCTTGAAAAAGGCGTCGGCAATCGCCAGCTGGATCTTCGGCAGAAGGTCGCGGTCGTCCGGGGGGATGCGCGGCACGGCTTCCTGAAGCATCGTGCGGGCGGTGTAATACCTCTTTCTGGCAATCTTCTGCATCGCCATGTCGTAGATCTGCTGGGGCGGCAGGAGCGGCTCCTTCGTCTTGTGCTTGGCGGCGCAGCCCGACGCCACCGTGACCAGGACCGCCAGCACCACAGAGCCGAGCGCGCGCCCGGTGGCGGTCGTCGGCGCGGGAGATCTCAAACCAGCAGCTCCCGGATCCTGGCGGGCAGCCGGCGGGGACGTCCGGTGCGATCGACCGCGGCGTGGCGTGTGCTCCCGGTCGCAACGACGAGTCCACCCGGTTCCGACTCGATGCGGTACGCGAACGCCACGCGCACCGCGGTCGCGCCCTCGATCTGCGTGTGGACGCGCAGGAAATCGTCGTAGCGCGCCGGGGCGCGATAGGCGCATGTGGCCTCGATGACCGGCAGGAAGATCCCCTCGTCCTCCAGACGGCCGTAATCGACGCCCCGCGCGCGCAGCAGCTCGGTCCGCCCGATCTCGAACCAGATGAAATGATTGGCGTGGTGCGCAACCCCCATCCGATCGACCTCGGGATACCGCACCCTGACCTGGACGACACCGCCGGCGCTCACGTCGCCCCCTCACCCGCGGCGCCGCGCCCCTGCGAGGAGCGCGGCGAGAGCGCGCGCCCGCGCCCGGGGGTCGCGGCCGTCGAATACCGCGGAGCCGGCGACCAGGATCCCGGCGCCGGCCTCCAGAGCCTGGACGATATTTTCCGGCCCGACGCCGCCGTCCACCTCGATCGCCGCCCTGGCGCCGATCTCCTCGATGCGCTTCCTGAGGGCCGCGACCTTGGACAGGACCGCCGGGATGAAGCGCTGACCCCCGAACCCGGGGTTCACCGACATCAACAGGACATAGTCGAGGTCCGGAAGGATCTCCTCGAGGACGCCGATCGGAGTCGCGGGGTTCAGGGCGACGCCGGCCGAGGCGCCGCAGTCGTGGATGAACCGGACCGTCCGGTGCAGGTGCGGCACGACCTCCTGGTGCACCGAGATGAGGTCCGCGCCCGCCTGCACGAAGCGCTCGATGTAACGGTCCGGCTCTTCGATCATCAGATGGACGTCAAGCGGCAGTTCCGTCGCACGGTTGACCGCCTCCACCACCGGCGGGCCCATGCTCAGATTGGGAACGAAGTGGCCATCCATCACGTCCAAATGGAACAGCCGTGCGCCTCCCTCCTCGGCCGCGGCGATCTCGTCTGTCAGACAGCCGAAATCCGCCGCCAGGATCGAAGGCGCGAGCGCGGGAGTTTCCGGCAGGCGGCCGGCCGCAGGCGAGGGTTCGCCTCTCTTCTGCTTTGGAGGACTAGCCACCCTCCCGCCCCCCGCCGGCAACCGTCAGGGTCACGAGATCCCCGGTGCGCACCGGGTATCCGTAGTCCGGATCCTGCGCCACTACGGTCCCGGGAGGCGCGGCGCGTGACGCGTCCCGCTTCAAGGGCGCCACGCGCAGGCCGGCACGCTGAAGGAAGGCCAGCACCTCGGTCTCGCCGCGGCCGACGACCTGCGGCATGACGTAGATACGCGGCGCGGTGCCCCGGCTGACGAGCAGGGCGATCTTGGCGTCGCGCAGCCCGGCGCCCTCCGGCAGGGGATCCTGGGCGATCACCATGTTCTCCTCGACCTTGCGGCTGTAGACATACACCTGGTCGCCGAGCTTCATCCCCTGTTGCTGCAGAGTGATCTGCGCCTTGCGCGCCGCGCCGCCGCGCAGCTCGGGGATCGAACTGACCTTGTCCCCCAGACTCACCACGACTTTGACCTTGCGATCGAGCTTGATCGATGATCCGGGAGGCGGGTCCTGCGCGAGGATGCGGCCGGTCTCCACCTGCTCGTCGTTTCGACGTGCCGCCTCCTCCAGAAGGAGCCCGTTCTTCTTGAGGATCGCCGAGGCTTCCTCGACGCTGAGGCTGGACAGATTGGGCACCTGCACGTCCCGGCCCGATACCGACCGCCTGACCGTGAGATAGGCGCTGAGAGCGGCGATGACGGCCAGGAGTCCCGCGAAGATGGCGATCCGGACCGCCAGAAGTGCGCGACGCCGCAACTGATCTCTCTGAAAATCGTTGAGGATACGGGCCTCCGCGCGACAACCGGAGGGCATGGTAGCACAGCGATCAGGCAACGCCCAAGCGGCCTTCTCGAGTCACCGCATCTCCAGGACCGCGGCGAAGAAGCCGTCGACGTCGTCGCGGTGCGGCAGGGTGACCAGACACCCCTGATCGTCCACCAGGGAGTGAAGCCCTGGCGGCAGGAGGGTCCGGGCGTCCAGGAGACGCAGGTCGGTCCGGCGCTCGACGAGGGCCGTGACCCGCCGGGGGCCCTCTTCCGGCTCGAGACTGCACACCGAGTAGACCAGCCGCCCGCCGCTCGCCAACAGGTCCGCCGCAGCGAGAAGCGCCTGCTCCTGCATCCTGGCCGACAAGGCGATGTCCGCCTCGCTCCGCCTCCAGCGGATCTCCGGGTGGCGCCTGATCACCCCCGTCCCGGAGCATGGAGCGTCGAGCAGCACGCGAGCGAACCGAGCGCCGATCGCGGGCCGTTTCATGTCCGAGACCACTCTCAGGATTCCGGTGGCCCGCATCCGCCGCGCGTTGTCGTCGAGGAGATGCAGACGCGTGACCGAGATGTCGGCCGCGACGATCCGCGCGCCGGGCCGCAGCATCTCGACGGCCGCCAGCAGCTTGCCGCCGGGCGCGGCGCACAGATCGAGCAGACCGGCCTCGGGATCGAACGGAAAGAGCAGCCGGGGCACGATCTGAGCGGCCTCGTCCTGGATGTAGATCATCCCTTCACGGAACAGCCGGGTTCGCTGCGGCGCTCCGCGCGCGACCCTCAGAGCACCGGGCAGGACGGGTGAGGGCAGCGTCTCGATTCCCTCCTGCCGCAGCGCTCGCGCCACGGTCTCGCCGTCACCTGCGCCACGCGCCACGCGCAGCACCAACGCAGCCGGCCGGTTGCAGGTGACCAGCAACTCCTCGCAGCCCTCGCGGCCGACCGCCAGGAAGGCCACCGGATCGAGCGACTCGTCCGGGAGCAAGGATGCGGTATTGCGCCCCTCGTCGAGAGAACGGCAGGCGCTCCGCAGGACGGCGTTGGCGAACGGCGCGGCGCCGCGGCCCCGGTGAGCCCGCACCAGGGCGACCGCTTCGTTCACCGCCGCCGCGCGGGGCACGCGTGTCAAGAAGAGGACCTGGTAGAGACCCAGGCGCGCGGCGATCAAAACCGCCGCATCAATTTCGTCCAGCGGCCTTCGCGAGGACCTCTCGATAAGCCGATCGAGCACGAGCCGCTGCCGCAGCACTCCGTAAACCAGCGTGGTGGCCAAGTGCCGCTCGCGCTCGTCCTGCGTCTCGATCTCCGACAGGAGGGCGTTGCTGCTGCCGCCCTTGAGCTCGACCGCCTCGAGAACGGAGAAGGCCGCAGCGCGCCCGTCCGGCCGGCGGCGCTCGACCGGCGTGTGCCGCCCGGGGCCGGGCCGCGTTTCAGCCCGAGGACGTCTGGGCAAAGGTCTCACCGACGCGAATCAGCCGGCCGTTCAACGCCTCGCGCGCCGTCATCACCCTGCGTCCGGGGAACTGGATCCGCAGCAGGTTCAGGCGGCTGTCGCCCTGGCACTGCACGACGATCGCCTCCGCTTCGGCGATGACCTGTCCCGGCGCGGGCCGGGGCGCGCTCATGTTCACCGGCCCGAAGCCGACCTCCGCGCCGTGGATGGTGACTCTCTGCCCGCGGAGGTAGGTCGCGGCGAGGGGCCACGGGTGGCAGCCGCGCACCTGGTTGGCGATCTCCTGTGCATTGCGCGACCAGTCGATCCGCCCGTCCTGGCGCGTCAGGGACGGCGCCCGGGTCGCCTCGCTCGGGTTCTGTCGCTTCGGCTCAATCGCCCCGCGCGCCAGCAGATCCAGAGTCTCCACGAGAACCTCGGCGCCGAGTTCGGCGAGCCGGCGGGTGAGCTCTCCGGCCGTCTCGGTCAGCCCAATGGCGCATTCCCGCTGCAGCAGGATGTCGCCGGTGTCGAGCCCGCGGTCCATCTTCATGGTCGTCACACCCGTGATCTTCTCGCCGGCCATGATGGCCCGGGCGATCGGCGCGGCGCCCCGGTACTTCGGGAGGAGCGAGGCGTGCACGTTGATGCACCAGCGGGCCGGCAGATCGAGGAGCTCGGGTGGCAGGATTTGCCCGTAGGCGACCACCACCATCGCCTCGGGAGCGATCGCCTCCAGCCGTTCGATCCAGGCGGGGTCCTTTGCCGACTCGGGCGTCAGGACGGGGATCCCGGCGCGCTGGGCCGCGGCCTTGACGGGAGAAGCCTCGGGAGGTCCGGCCCGGTGCCGGCGGGGCCGGTCCGGCTGGGTCACCGCTGCCGCGAGCTCATGGCCGGCGCGCTGCAGGAGCCGCAACGATGGCAGGGCAAAGTCCGGGGTCCCCATGAAGACGATTCGCATGGTCCTCACTCCGCGCCAGGTGGGTGTCCCCCCGGGGGCGATCTCAGGCGGGGGCGAGGTCCCAGTCCCCCGCGCGCATGCGCTTTTGAACCTTTCTCTTGATCAGCCGGCGCTTCAGGGGACTGAGGTGCTCGATGAACAGCCGGCCGTGCAGATGATCGATCTCGTGGTTGAAGGCGCGGGCCATCAGCTCGCGACCCTCGAGCACACGCCTCTTGCCCTCAAGGTCCATCGCCTCAATCACGGTCCGCTCCGGGCGGGACACCCTTTCGGTGAACCCGGGAAGGCTCAGACAGCCCTCGTCCTCCAGGTAGCCGCCGGAGTACTCGATGACCCGGGGGTTAATCAGAACGAGGGTTTCGCCGGGTTTCTCCCCGGCGCTCAAGTCGACCACGGCGACCTGCAAAGCGACCCCGACCTGATTGGCCGCGAGTCCGACGCCCGGGGCGGCATGCATGGTCTCGATCATGTCTCGCACCAGACGTTCGATGTCGGGAGTGATCTCGCGCACCGGTTCCGAGTCGACTGCGAGAACCTCGTGCGGATAGCGGAGGATCGGCAGGATCGCCATTCGGCCGTTTGATTTACCACACGGCCGGAAGGGCGTCAAGAAAAGGCCGCCCGGGGGAATCGGGGCGGCGACGATGCGGACTTACCGCGAATCAGTGACGGTGTCCTTCGTTCCCGTGCTCCTTCGGAGGTTGCGGGCGCGGAGGGGCAGGCTTGGGCTCGGGTCTCCGCGGAGGTTGAGGGGCCGCGGCCGGCGGACGCGTTATCGTTTGTCCGTGGGGCGGCTCCACGCGCCCGCGGTCGCCACGCACCCCGTTGAAGAGGCGTTCAATCATCAGGTCGGACCGCGGAGCAGGGCGACGCGCTTCGGGGTGAGCGGGTTCGCTGCGTGGAGCGACGATCGACCCAGGCTGCTGCCTTCTGTCGTTGCCGCGCGGGGTCTGGGTTACGCCGACCGGCGGCCGGGCCGGCTCATGGGGCCGCTCGAAGACGCCGCCGCGGGGCCGATCCGGCCCGGCGGAGGAATTTCGGGCGCGACCCTGGGGCCCACCGACGATCGCCGGCGACCTGTCGGGTCGAGGCAGGGGTCGTGACATCGGTCCCTGTGGCACAGGTCGCATCTGATCGGCGGGCGGGGTGGGCCGCCCATTGGGCCGGCCACGCGGCACCCGCGGCTGGGCCTGCGTCGATCCGGCGGGGGTGACGCGGCGGTTACGCGCTTCGCCGGCCCTCTCCTGGTTTCGGAACGGCACCGGCCGATTGTCGCGATCGAAGGCGACCGGCAGAGGGGCGCGATTGGCGCGGACGGTCTCCACCAGCCGGGCGCCGCGATCGGGTCTCCCGGAGACGTCCTTGGGGTCAAAGCGCGGCAGCTTCGAGCTGATCACCACCTCGGTGCCGCGCGGCAGTCGGTCCGGGCGCAGCACGGGGCGCCGGCCGCCCGGATCAGCGAAGCGGTCGACCGGAACGAAGCGCCAGCCGCGTGGCTCGAGGCGGTTCACGTTGACGTTCACCGCGTTGACGATGGTCACGTCATGGAAGACCGGACGGTTGTAATAATTGAGCGGGCACCAGCCGATGTAGGACGGCCCGACCGCGAAGCTGACCCACGCGCCACTCCATATCCTGCCGGGAATCCAGCACCAGCCGACATCCACCACGAAATCCCAGCGGCCGAAGTGATAGGGCGCCCAACCCCAGGGGTCATAGGAAACCCAGACCCAGCCGGTCGGGCACCACGTCCAGTAGCCGTTGACGTAGGGGCCCCACGAGCCGCTATAGACCGGCCTCCAGACCCACCCATAGTCCGGTACGCTGCGCCACGAGCCGTAATAGGACAGCTCGTTCACGTAGGGGTGGACCTCGTTCGGGACCTCCTCGACGATGTCCTGGGGCGCCTCACCCGAATCGTGCCTCAGGTACGCCTCCTGCCGGCTTTCGACGAACCGATCGAAATCATCCAATCGGGCCGTGTTGAATCGGCGCGGGTCGGAGGGGATCCTGCCCGACTGAACGCTGCTGCGCTCTCCGGTCCGTACCAGGACCGAGCCATCATCCCCCGAGAGCTCCGCCACGCCACGGAACGAGTACAGGGTCGTGGAGCCGTCGTCGATCTCGATGCGGAAGCTGCCACCCGAGAGGAGGTAGACCGACCCGGCCTCCGTGTCGACGCGGTAGCTTCTGGTCTTGCTGTCGAACTCCGGGACCTCGATACGCAGGGCGCCGCCTTCCAGGGCGAGGAGGTCGGTCGAGTCGTACCTGCTGCCGATGTCGGCCAGGTTCCTGACGTCGAGGCGGGTCCCCCCGTCCAGCCAGAGGACGGTGCCGTCCGCCAGTCCAATTTCGGCACGGCCGTCCGAGGTCGTCAGACGGTCGCCCGGGGTGACCGGAGAATTCAGGGTCCCTTCCGCAACCTCTCCTTGACCGGTCCGCTGGACGCTGAAATCTCCTTCGAGAAAGCGCACCCGCCCGTATGTCGACCCGAGATCCGCATCGTCGGCCAGGGCCGGCAGGACCCGCCCGCCCAGAAAGAGCCCGTTCAAGGCGCCTGCCGCCAGGATCAACCGGGACCATCTCGTCTTGGTTCGCATACCGGGTACCGCCTTCTCTGGGACCCCTCGATTCGGGCCCCGCCATGACCTAAGCCAATTCCATGCCACCCTCGGAGCTTTGACGCGAAGGCCAAAGCCGTCATTTCCTCAGCCGGCGGGTACGCCCGGATGACATGCCGACAGGGCTGTCCACATGGCCGTGGCCACTCGTCCTCCTGCCTGGACAGCCAAGACCCGGCCTTGTACCCGGAAATCACCCGGGCCTATACTGGGGCATGACCCGCCGTTCCGTCGGGCTGTTCGTTCTCGCTTACGCCGTGACCCTCCTGGCCCCTGGTTACGCTTCCGGGACGTCCCGCAAGGCGAAGCCGCCCGCGTCGGGAGAAGGCAAGGAGAAACCCAGGATCAGCCTGACCGCCGATCCCGTCTTCGGGTTCACGCCCGTCAGCGTCATCCTCACCGGGCACCTCACCGGCGTCGACCTGCATGACCGGAACTTCTGCCACGCCGCCGTTATCTGGGTGCGTATCGACCCGGGGCAGACCGAGCGGGACGGGTTCAGGATCCGTGAGGACCCCGCCTGCGTCCATCCACCCGAGGAGATTTCGGTGCCCAACACCTTCACCAAGACATTCGACCTCTACCGTCCCGGATCGTATCTGATTCGCCTCGAGGTTGAGGGGAAAGACGGCACCCGCGTGGTCTCCGGCTACACCCGCGTCGAGGTCCTCAGGGTCAATTAGCCTCCTCGCCTTGCCCCAGCTGCTTCAGCAGGCGATCCTTCAACCGCGAGCGCAGTTTTTCCTTGGCCCTCTCCTCTGCGACCCGGGCCTGTGCCCTGGTATTCATCCGGAAATCCGGGCTGGCGAGGTCACCCTGCAACGTGAAATAGACGACCAGGCGGCCGTCATCGGTCAACCCCCCCAGCCTGGCGTTCTTCGCCACCATGCCCCTGGTCGACTCCTCCGAGAAGCGCGCCGTCGTGTCCAGATTCAGGGTGGCGTCGAGACCGACCCAACCCTTTCCCTCCAGCTCCAGGTCCTGCGAGAGCAGCGTCAGATCCTCGGTCCGGGCCCTGCGGTCGGCCACCACGAGGCTTCCCCGCAGGCTCTGGAATGGCGTGCTCTCACGGCCGATCCCCTTGCCACCGGCCATCTCCAGAAGGGCCGCGACCTGCTTGAGCACGCTGAAGGAGGTGACGGCACCGTCGGCGATCTCGAGGGCGCCCGTGCCACGGGCGGTTTCAAGAATCTGATTCATGCTGGAGCCGCTCGCGGAGAGAGCGAGGTTGCCGGTCAGACGGCCGCGAGCCAGGTCCTTGAGCCCCGCGCCGTAGGCGGTCAGGAGCGGATTGACATCGATCCCCTCGAGTCGGAGAGAGGCCGCGTAACCAGGCTTGGCTTGGGCGACATCGACATTGGCGGAGCCGCCGAGGGCCCCCCCGTAGAGCGAGGCGCTCAGATCTTTCAGGGAGAAGACACTGCGCGCCAGGCCGACCGAGGCGCGCACGTTCGACAGATCGAACGTCTGAAAGCGGACCTGCTTGATCTCGAGGCGGCCGCTGCCGCTTACCTGATCCAGCAGCCCCGACGTGCGTGGAGCCGCGCGGGGGGAGGTCGCCACGCCGGCGACGGCCACCGGGGCGGCGGGAACGAGCGTGGCGACGATCTCGTTCAGATCCAGGCGCGGCGAGTTCAGGTTGAAGCCGATTCTCGGTTTGAGGAAGTTCTCCACCTGCAGCCTGCCGCGCAGGGAAGACGAGCCGGCGGAGACGCTGAAGTCACGCCATTCGGCCCGGTCCCCGTCCACGAGGATCGTCCCCGAGAGGTCCCTCACGGGCAGGGCCATGGCGGCGTCGCGGTAGCTAACCCCGGACAGAGCGAGCGTTCCCTTGAACCGCAGCCCCTCGGGATGCTCGAGGGGCACCTCGGCCGACCCGTCGAGATCGAGTGATCCCCGCACTTCGAGGCCGGCCGGGCGGGCCACGCTGAGCCACGGAAGAAGCAGAACGAGATCCTCGACCCGCACCGCTTTGCCCCGGGCCTGCATCGTCAGCAGAGGTCTATCGCCGCCGGCGTGCAGGCGGGCCCGGACACCCAGCGCGCTCCGGCCCAGTCCGACGGACATGTCGAGGTCCGGCGGCTCGTCTCCGCCCCAACCCCTGATGGTGGCGTCGATCGGGGCGACGGCTAATTCCTGCCGCCGTCCCGGAAGGACCGCGTCGTCATAGATCCGGATGCGGCCGCCGGTGATGCGCGCCCGATCGACGATGACCTTGAACGAGTCGGGCTCGCCCGAGTCCGGACCGGTCGCTGGCGCGATGGTGGCCCTCCGCACCAGGTCGTCGAAGTTCCAGGCGCCGCGCGAGTCGCGGATGAGAGTGAGTATCGGTCGATCGATCATGATGGAGGTGACACTGGCCCGGCCGCGCAGCAGACCCAGAAGGCCGAGTCGCACTGTCAGAGATTCCGCCGTCAGGGCGCTTCGGCCGGGATAGCCGGCCGAGTCCGAGATCCGGATCGGCCCGCGCACCGACAATCCGGGCACGGGCAGGACCCTGAACGAGATCGTCCCGAAGTCGATCGTACGACCGGTCGCGTTCTGCACTCTGGCGGCGATGAGCGGTCCGTAGCGATCGGCGTCCACGAGCCAAGGCAGGGCGACCGCCGCGGCGACCACCAGGGCCGCCGCCATCGCCAGAACGATCAGCGAGCGTCGCAATCCTCGCGTCCAAGTCACGCCCCTCTCCTCAAGCGCTCAGGTGGTCCCGTCGGGGTCTTCCTGCTTCATATAGGCCCGCGCCAGCCGGCGGGATCTCGAGTACCCGAGAAGCGATGACCAGCGGGCCAGCTTCATCTGATGGCGTATCTCTCCGATCTTCCTCCGGGCGGCCTCCTCCCCCAGGGAGATGCATTCGACGATGGCCGAGAAATCGGCCCAGTGGACGTGGTCGACGTCCGGCTCGATGAGGACGTCGGCGAAGCGGCACTGCATCTCCTTGAGGGCGTCGGCCTTCACCGCGTTGGCGCGTACCATGATGTTCAGTCCGCTGCGGTAGCCCGATGTGTCCTCGATCTCCTTCGACACGTCCACCCCGATCACCATGCTCGCCCCCAGACGCAGGGCCGGGATTACGGGAACCTTGCTGGTCCATCCCCCGTCAACCAGCAGATGCCCGTCGATCTGGACGGGCGGCAGGAGCCCCGGGACCGCACTGCTGGCGCTGACGACGTGGCGGAGGAGACCCTGCCTGAGCACGACCTCCTCGCCGCGGTTGATGTCGGTGGCGACCGCGGCGAAGGGTATTTTCGTTTCCTCGAGCCGGACGTCGTCCAGGATCCCGTTGATATTGTGCTCGAAGTGCTCGGCGCTGATCCACGACGTCTTGGCCATGGAGAAGGAGTAGAAGATTCCCTTCTTGATCAGGGAGACGAAATTGTACAGGAGTCCCGGGCTGGCCTGCCGGCTCTCCTTCAGGAAGTCGAACTTCGCCCGTTTGAACTGCTTGCTGAAGATGAAATCACGGAAACGCCTTTCGGTCGCGGCGGCGTTGCGCGTGGTGGCGTAGACGCCGCCGACCAGCGCCCCGACGCTCGTTCCGACGATGAGGTCGATCGGGATCTCGCACTCCTCGAGGACCTTCAGGACACCGATGTGGGCCAGCCCGCGCGCGGCGCCGCCTCCGAGGGCGAGCCCGACCTTGAACCCTTCGAACATGTCAACGAGCCCCTCGTGGTCGCGATTCCCGGTTCCCGTGCCTCAATATATGGCGTGCCGTCGCCGGGGGCCACGCAGGACCCCTCTTCGAAGCGATGTGACGGCGTAACGACACCCCCGGCGGAGCGGGCAGGAGGGGCAGGCGGGAGCGCGCGACCGGCAGATCCGCCGGCCGAGCGTAATCAAGTTGATGTGGGCCGCGTAGCACCGCCCGGCGGGTATCATGGCCGCCAGGAGAGCGTGCGTTCGTCCCGCGGTCGCCTTCGAGGGCACCCATCCCAGACGCCGGGCGACCCTGTGGATGTGCGTGTCGACGGGAAACGCCGGCCGCCCGCACGAGAAGAGCAGGACGCAGCAGGCGGTCTTCTCCCCGACTCCCTTGAGCCCGAGCAGGTAGGCCTTCGCCTGATCGGCCGGCATGCGTCTGAGGACACCGAGGTCCAGCCGCCCCTGGTCGCGCAGAACGGCGCGCAGGACATTCCGGATGACGCGGCTCTTGGTGGGCGCCAGGCCACCCACCCGGATGGCGTCCACCAGTTCCACCAGCGGGGCCCGGAGGACGCTCGCCCATGTCGGGAACCGTCGGCGCAGCTGCCGGTACGCCCGGTCGCGGTTCACATCGCTGGTGTGCTGCGACAGAATCGTCAGGACCAGCTCGTCGAGCGGCGGGAGCCGACGGCCCGGCCGGGGCCGGCCGAACGATTTCTCCAGCAGATCGAGCTCCCGGCTGATCTTCGTCCCGAGGGTGGCGGTCATGGCGCGCGACTCGGGGCGGCCTATGGCGCCGCCGGAGAGGGGAGCTGCGTGAAACGCCCGTCGGTCATGACGATGTCGTCGGTGGTCCCCACCCGGCCGTCGGCGCCCGGACTGGTGAGCGTGAAGCTCGCCCCGCCCGAGGTGTACACGAAGTCGTTCCCCCAGGCATCCACGGTCACCGCGGACGGCAGGAAGGCGGGAACGAGGGCCGCCGTGGCCTGCTGCAGCGAGGCTCCCTGCGGATAGCCTCCCTTGTCCACCGAGTAGGCCGCGAGCGCCCTGCCAAACGTCTCCATCGTGCTCTTCGTGCCGACCACTTTCCCCTGATCGAGCGCGTGCAGGACCTCTCCCGCGGCGTGCTCGCCTGCCCTGCCGCAACCGACCGGCAGGAGGAAGGAGGCGAATCCGAGCCCGATCCAGAAGCCCGTTGCGGGCCATAACGTCGTCGACACCCTTGCGTGGCTCATCCTTGTCCCTCCCTCGCACCGTATGGCGGCGGCGCGGATTCTACCGGAAACCCCAGGCTCCGGCTGGAGGGCAGGACCCGACGCTGTGATAAGATTTTCGAGAGGCGCCACCCCTTGGAGACTCCGCCTGAATCAGAGGATCCATTCGCTGCCCTGCGAGCGCGGATGGTCAAGGATCAGATTGAGCGGCGCGGGGTGTCGGAACCGGGAGTCCTGCGGGCGATGCAGATGGTACCGCGCCACCTGTTCGTGCCGGAGGTCTTGCGCGGCAGCGCTTACGAGGACTGCCCCCTGGCCATCGGCGAAGGGCAGACCATCTCCCAGCCTTACATCGTGGCGTACATGACGGAGGCGATCCGCCCGAAGCCGGGCGACACGGTCCTCGAGATTGGCACCGGCTCGGGCTACCAGTCGGCGGTCCTGTCGCGTCTGGTGCGGCACGTGTACACCATCGAACTCCGGCCCCAGCTTGCCGAGGCCGCGCGCGCCAGGCTCGAGGAGACCGGCTGCGCGAACGTCACCGTCCGCGTCGGCGACGGGGCCGGTGGATGGCCCGAGGCGGGACCGTTCGACGCCATCCTGGTCACCGCCGCGCCGCGCGAGATGCCGGACCAGCTCCTCCCGCAGTTGAAGCCAGGAGGGAGCCTGGTCGTCCCGATCGGGACGGGTGACCAGGAGCTGGTCCGGTTGAGGCGCGGCGAGGGAGGCTTCGATCGCGAGGTTCTTCTGCCGGTCCGCTTCGTGCCGCTGACGCGTGAGGTCCGGCGCGGGGATTGAATCGGGTCTTCGTTCTACGTCTCATTCAGGAGAGCGCATGTCCAGGGTCATCACGCCGAGGAAAGAGGATTACTCGCGCTGGTACACCGACGTGATCACGCAATCCCAGATGGCCGACTACTCCCCCGTCAAGGGCTGCATGGTCATCCGCCCTCTCGGATACTCCGTGTGGGAGGCGATGCAGCGCGAGCTGGACGCGCGGTTCAAGGAGACCGGACACCAGAACGCCTATTTCCCGCTGTTCATCCCCGAGTCGTTCCTGCATAAGGAAGCCGAGCACGTGGCTGGGTTCGCTCCCGAACTCGCCGTGGTCACGCACGGTGGAGGCAAGAAGCTGGAGGAGGCGCTCATCGTCCGCCCCACCTCGGAGACGATTATCTACGCCATGTACGCCAAGTGGATCCGCTCCTATCGCGACCTGCCGGTCCTGATCAATCAGTGGGCGAACGTGGTGCGCTGGGAGATGCGTACCCGGCTGTTCCTGCGCACCACGGAGTTCCTCTGGCAGGAGGGTCACACGGCGCACGCCACGGAGCCGCAGGCCGAGGAGGAGGCGCTGCTCATCCTGGAGATCTACCGCCGCTTCGCCGAGGAGCAGATGGCGATCCCCGTCTACACCGGGATCAAGACCGACAGCGAGAAGTTCGCGGGGGCGCTGCGCACCTACTCCATCGAGGCGCTGATGCAGGACGGCAAGGCCCTGCAGGGCGGGACCTCGCACAACCTGGGCCAGAACTTCGCCCGGGCGTTCGAGGTGCAGTATCAGACCCGCGAAGGCACGTGGGAGTATGTCTG
>QHXY01000318.1 GCA_003223145.1 Acidobacteriota bacterium | reverse complement strand
CCGGCTCGACGGCCGGGAAGTTGAACACCCACTCGGTCCTTTTAAACCCGCCGATCTGGCTGACGAGCTTCTGGAAAATCTGATCAGGGTTGACGGGGATGACGGTGCCATCGACCTTGACCGTGTGCGCCTGGATCTTGTCGACTCGTGAGAATTTCTGCGCGGGAATGTGCACCTCGGCCAGCCGCTTCCCCCGCTCGTTGAGAACCTTGAGCCGCCAGTGGAACGTCATGACGTTCACCGTGTCAGCACCTTTGCGTATGATCTTTCCCACCCGCTCCGTCCTCAGAATCACGGCGTCCGCGTCAGGGTCCTGCTCGACGCGAGTCAGCTTCTTTTCGTCCGGTGTGATCGGCGGCCAGTCCCCGGTCTCGGATTGCTGCTTGGCGGCATGGCACAGGGTCAGCACGGAGTAGCCAATGGCCCCCGCCAAGGCAACGAATGAAGGGAGGCTCCAGGGACCGCATCGGCGACAGGTCATGACGGTATCCCCCTTGCTCATCTTTCTCGTGGTTGCATTCACCTGCCGATTGCTGCTATTGTATGAAACAGAAGCCCAATGTCAACCGAGCCTCGCGTCGTCCTGTTCGCGCTCCTAGGCGCGGCATCCTTTCTGTCCGTCGCCGATCAGGCCCACTCGGCCGACATCACGGCTGGCGAGGACGCGGTCATTCTCGAGGAGAAATGGGACATCGACATCCGCTCGCCAGAGGACGTCCTCGAGCGATACTCGCGACGGCTTCAGATTCTCACGCCGCGCGGTGCCGAGGAATACAAGGGCGCTGCGGTTGGTTATAACCCGTGGATAAGCATCAAGGATTTTCGCGGCTCGGTCGAGTCGCCAAACGGAAAGAGATTCGATGTCAAGAAGCAGAACATCGTCGACACTGCGGTCTTTGAATCCTTCGTATTGTATGCCGACTCCAAACAGCGCGTGATGATCTTCCCCGGCGCGGTGCCAGGCGCGGTGATTGAATACAGCTACGTGAAAGAGATTCGCTGCATATTCTTCATGGAAGATACCTTTTCATTGCAGGAAGAGATCCCGATCAGACTCCGACGCGTGACGGTGACTGCGCCGGCTTCGTTTCCGCTCCGCATCGCTGTACGAGGGGGAAAGCCGGAGTATGCCCGCAGCGAGGAGGACGGGCGGGTCACGCACACCTGGCTGGTGCGCGACGCACCTGGCTTCAAGCGCGAGCCCGACATGCCACCTGAGCAGGACGTCGTCGGCAACATCGTCGTCATGCCCAAAGAGATCGTGTGGGACAGCAGCCGGATCGACGCGTCACAATGGGCCGGCATCGCCAGTTGGGACTGGAGCCTGGTCCGGGAGCGGGTCACGCCGACCCCCGAGATCACTCAGCAGGCGCGTGAGCTCACGGCCGGCGTCACCGATCCCCTCGAGCAGACTCGCCGCCTTTACGATTTCGTCCGGAGCAAGGTAACCTACGTAGCGATTGCACTGGGCATCGGCGGATGGCAGCCCCACGCCGCCGCAGACGTTTTGCGCAATCGCTACGGCGACTGCAAGGACAAGGCGACTCTTCTGATTTCGATGATGCACTCAATTGGCTTGAAAGGGTACCCGGTTCTTGTGCGGACGCGCGACGATGGCCTGATCGATCGTGACGCTCCGTCACCTTCCTTCAATCATGCGATCGTGGCCGTGCCGCAGGAGGACGGCTATCTGTTCCTCGACCCGACATCGGAGATGGCCCCGTTCGGAGATCTTCCTTACGTGGATCAGGGCGTGTCGGTGCTCGTCGTGAAGGACGACGGTACCGGCGAGCTCGTCGACACACCCCTCTCCTCTCCGGAGACGAACAGGGCGAATCGTCTTGTGACGGCCAGTCTCAATTCTCTCGGAGACCTGACCGGCAACTACATCATCGACATGTGGGGACAGACACGGCTCGAGATGATCCAGCAACTCGAGTCCAAGCCCACGGAGCAGGCGGACTTCGTCAAGGACCTGGTGAGCACGCTCTGCCCGGGCGCGGTCATGACGGCCCACGAGGTGACCATGCCCGCGCGCCCCTCGGACCCGTTGCGCATCACGATACGCTTCGAGGTCCCGCGGTTCGTGACACGCGCAGGCAGCTTCGAGGTTCTGACCCCCTATCTCGTCCGGTTCCCCTACCTCACGCGCATTGCGGCGTACTCGAGTCGGCGTTCTCCAGTTTTCTTCGATTACCCCTACAGCGTCACGTCCGAAACACGCTTGCGGCTGCCGCCGGGGCGCACGTTGAAGAAGGTTCCTGCCGATCGGGAATCCACGGGTCCGGGGCTCGCGGCGACGACGAAGCACGAGTTGGTGCGCGAAGGAGATTACCAGGTGCTGGTCGTGCGGCGATCGGTGAGCGTCTCTAAGCGAGAGATCCCGGTTTCGGACTATCCGGCCCTGCGAGACTTTAGGCGATCACGCTCCAGTCATCGACCGTTTCCAGATCGTTGGACCTCCAGCAGCCCAATCCACCTGTGACAGGACGGTAGCAACCGTAACGGTTCTCACGAACCGAGTGCTTCCGCCGCCCGCCTGATCGTCGCGGCGCGGGCCCGGATCGTGGCGGCGAGAGTCGCCGCCTGGGTCCGGGCGCGCGCGGCGTCCCTGTCCTCGACCGCCTCGCGCAGGCCCGGCAGGGTCTCCGCCGCGTAGGTCGGAAGCGGCGCGTAGATCAGGTGCCGGAACCACGGTCGCTTCGGGATTCCCCCGGAAACCAGCAGGTCCCTCTCGGCCTGCATCAGGGCGCCGTTCACCTTGGCGAGCGCCGCAGCCGCCGGGAGCGAGCCGTTCCGTCCCTCCCCTCCACCGAGCGCCGCCACAACCTTCGCGTCGAGATCGGCGGCCGATTTCTCCCACTCCGTCAGTGCGGCGCGCACATCGGTCAGGTCCGGCAGCGCGCTCGCCGGGCGGGAGCTCTTCTCGAGATCCGCCAGGTATCTCTTCACGTCGGCGGGGTAGGGCGACTCCTCGAACGGCAGGATGTCGGCGTCGGCGAGCCGGTAGGCCAGCAGCCCCCAGACGCGCACCATCGCCGTGTGGTACAGGAAGCCGGGATCGCCGAAGCGGCTCATCCAGTAATAGTCGTCCAGGACCGAGTGGTACACGCCGTACGGGCCGTCGAAGCCGGCGTCGAGCGACGGCATGCCGAGGTGATTGAAGAACACGGTGTAGTCGGAGCCGCTGCCGAGGATGTCGTAGGTGATCTGGCGCGCCTGCTTTTCGACGGCGGGCGCGTTGTACGTCGACTTGAAGCTGTCCTGGTCGGTGGCGGCGAGGGTCGTCGCGTACAGGTCGGCGCCCGTGCGCGGGTCGGGCACGTCGCGCAGGGCCTCGGAGATCAGGCGGCGCATCGTCGGCACCGCCGATGCCTGGAAGCTCGGACCGGAAGAGGACGAGTCGACGTTCAGGCAGGCCACGCCGTTCCGGGCCAGGTCGTCGCGCTGCTCCTCGCCCCACTCGGTCGAGCCGGTCAGGGTCCACTCCTCGGCGTCCCAGTTGCCGAACACGAGGGTCCGCTTCGGGGGGAACCCGCGACGCTTCAGCTCGCCGGCGACGCGCGCCAGCTCGATCATGGTGGCGGTGCCGCTGATCGGATCGACCGCGCCGTACACCCAGGCGTCGTGGTGGTTCCCGAGGATGATCCGCCGGTCCGGCTCTTCGGAGCCACGCAGCACCCCGATGACATCGGTGATGGGGCGCGTCTCGAACGAGGCCTCGATCCTGAGATGCAGCCGTGACGGCCCGGGACCGAGGTGATAAGTGAGCGGCAGCCCGCCCTGCCAGCCTTGCGGGACCGCCGGGCCGGCGAGGTTCCTGAGCACGACCAGCGCGTCGCGCCCGGAGATCGGCACCGACGGAATGCGCGGCAGGATTTGCGACTCCTCCGGACGGATGCGCTTCGACCCCGCTAGCGATGGCCAGCCGGGAGTCAGCGGATCGCCGGGCACGATGAAGTCGTACACCGCCGCGCCACGCTGGAAGTGGCCCTCGGGACCCCAGGGACCGTTCGGGTAGGCGTCGCCACGGACGTAGCCGTCCTCCATCGGGTCGCTGTAAAAAATGATGCCGGCCGCGCCGCGCTCTTGTGCCTCCTGCGCCTTGCCGCCGCGGTAGCCGTGGTAGTAGCGCGCCAGGACCAGCCGGTCCTTCACGTCCACGCCCCGCCGGTCGAGCGCCTCGAAGTCCTCGGGGCGCGCGTAGTTGGCGTACACCACCTCGCGCGTCAGGTCGCATGACGGCGAGTAGGCATTCCAGTTGAGAGCCGCCCGCGGGTCGGCGGCGTCCTTGTCGTCGGGCGCCCCCGTCTCCGGGTTGGTCAGGCGCTTCGGTTCGGGCTGAACCTGCTCGAGCAGCGCGCTCTTGACGTACCCCAGGTAGACCGGGTACGTCTTCATCTCCGTCTCCAGACCGGCCTCCTTGAAGCGCTCGAAGATGTACCGCGCCACCCGGTCGTTCTCCGGCGTCCCAGCGACGTGCGGCTCGCCGGTCAGGACGCGCGCGTGCCGCTCGACACGGGCCGCATCCGGCAGGCTCAGGATCAGGGCCTCCATCTCCCGCTCGCGAGCGAGCGTGTCGCGATGAAAGCCGTAGATTCCGGCTGAAGCAGTGGCGTCCGCCGTCCCGCCCGGGGTGGCCCGTGTTTCCGCCACGGTCCGCTCGGCGCGCTTCTCCAGAAGACGCGGCGTCGCGAAGACCAGAGCGGCGATTGCCGGCGCGGCCACGGCGGCGATGAACGTCGGCGCCCTCACGTCCGCCCCGTTGGCGAGCCGGACGAGACCGCCGCGGGCGCCGGCGCGCCGACCGCGGCGCCTTTCCGCCGGCTCCAGTACAGGTAGGCGGGGAGGCCGCACGCCAGGATCGCGAGACCCCATCCCGATTCCTTCGGCTGGTTGACCAGCGTGTTGCCCAGGACGATGACGCAGATCGCCACGTACAGGACCGGGGTGACCGGGTATCCCCAGGTGCGGTACGGCCGCGGCCACTCCGGGTGCCGGTGGCGCAGGACGATGACCGAGGCGCCGGCCAACGCGTAGAACAGGACGGCCGCGAAGATCACGAACGTGTAGAGCTGGTCGTAGGTTCCCGACAGACACAGGGCGCTCGACCAGAGGCACTGCCAGAGGATCGCCTTCGTGGGCGTTCGATAGCGCGGATGCACGGCGGCGATCTGCCGGAAGAACAGGCCGTCCTTC
The DNA here is from genome assembly GCA_003223145.1 of Acidobacteriota bacterium. GTDB lineage: Bacteria > Acidobacteriota > Polarisedimenticolia > Gp22-AA2 > Gp22-AA2 > Gp22-AA3. The sequence continues at coordinate 2,078 of QHXY01000318.1, read as the reverse complement.
GCCATCGCGTAGAAGACGCGAGGCCCGGAGATCACGGTGGCCGAGATACAACCGAACACGGAGATCAGAACGCACAGGGACATCAGGGTCGATCCCGTCGGGCCGAACAGGCGGCCGGCGGCGGCCTCGCCGATGGTCTCGCTCGCGAACATGTCGCCGATCGGCATGGCGTAGAGGTAGACGAAGTTCATACCGACGTAGATCAGCGTGATGGCGCTCATCCCGAAGATCAGCGACAGCGGAATATTGCGCTCCGGGTCCTTGATCTCTCCCGCAGTGAAGGTGATGTTGTTCCAGCCCTCGTAGGCCCACAGCATCGCCACCATCGAAAGGATGAAGGCCCCCGCGCCGAATCCCGCGGCGCCAGCGCCCGGCGTCGCGCCGCTCGGCGCCGCCAGGTGCGACCACGACCCCTTGCCGATCGCCACCCCGAGGATCATAAACCCGGCGAACGAGGCGATCTTCACCAGCGTGACGATCCCCTGGAACAGGCTGCCCTCCTTGACTCCGAAGTAATTGACGATCGACAGCACGACGATGACGGCGACGGCGTTGAGCTGGCCGGCCGAGATCGGCAGCGTGTGGCCGAAGAGCGGAACGGACGCGAGCACGTGACCGGTGCCGAGCGCCGGAACGAACAGGCCGAAATACCTGGCGTAGCCGACCGCCAGCGCCGCCAGCGTGCCGGTGTGGATGACGGCGAACAGCGTCCAGCCGTAGAGAAACCCGGTGAGGTCGCCGTACGCTTCGCGCAGGAAGACGTACTGGCCACCGGCGCGCGGCAGAGCCGCGCCGAGCTCGGCGTAGACCAGCGCTCCCGCGAACGACAGGACGCCACCCGCCACCCACCCGAGGATCAGAAGACCCGGCGAAGGCAGAAGCCGCGCCACGCCGCTCGATCCGCCGGTGACGAGGAAGACCGCCGATCCGATCACCAGCCCGATGACCAGGAGGGTCGAGTCCCACAATCCGAGCGCGCGGATCAGGCCGCCGCCGGTGGCCCCGGCGTTCGGATCTCCGGGAGGATCGGAGCCCGGGAGCGCGGGCGCACCACGACCACCGGCGCGCGCGCCCGATCGACTGCCCGTGCCTTCCCGTGTTTCGCTCATCCGCAGTGGGCGGGGGAGCGCGATTATACCCGCGGCGCCCTACAGGCAGGGAGTGTTGTTCGGGCGGATGCGGCCGGCGCTGTCGGTGCCGAGAATTCCCTCCACGCCGGCGCGCACCCCGGTGACCAGGTAGAAGAACACCTGGCCCGAGGAAGGAGTGGCGGCGTCGATGAAGGCGGGTGCCGGATTCGCCTTCTGCAGGCACGCGCCATAGCTGGTCGAGGACAGCCCGGGAATCGTTCCGCGATACACGTTGTAGGAATCGACGAACGGGCTGTCGGTGCCGGTGAAGCCCGAGGGCGTCGCCGCCAGGTCGGTCACCATCGAGGCGGCCTGGTAGCCGGCCTCGAGCGCGCGCAGCTTGCCGTAGCCGTAGAACGTGTTCGGCAGCGGACCCGGCCCGTTGGTGAAGACGTCCGACCGGGCCGAGGCGGTGATCGCCGCCCGGACCTCCGGACCCTGGAGCTGTGGGTTGATCGCCAGGAGAAGCGCGGCGGTCCCGGCGACGTGAGGCGTCGCCATGCTGGTGCCGGTGATGTCGCCGTGCTGGCCGTCCCTCTCGGTAAAATTGGTGCCGCGCGTGGCCTGAATCGTGCCGGCGAGCGAGGAGCCGATGTACTCGCCGGGCGCCGCGATGTCCGGCTTGATCCGTCCGTCGCGCGTCGGTCCGAGAGACGAGAAGCCGGAGAGACTGCCGACGCCGGAGAGCGTGCTGAGCGTCGCGGTTGTCGTCCCGCCGAGCGCATTGATCCAGTGATCCTTGTCGGCGTAGGAGCCGGCGGTGATGGCGTACCTGGCGGTCCCCGGGATGCCCACGCTCGTCCCGTTGCTCGAGGTCGCCAGGCCCACGAAAGCCAGAATCCCCGCGTCGGCCTCGTTCCATAGATCAAACGTGGGTGCGGGAGAGCCGACACCGTTCGTGGCGATCCGGATCGTCCAGACGCCCGGTCGCGGAGCAACTACAGGGCT
>QHXY01000315.1 GCA_003223145.1 Acidobacteriota bacterium | reverse complement strand
GACCGACGAGTTCGTCGAGGCCAAGCTGCCCGATGATACGGGAGTGGCGCACACGATCGACGTGAGCCACAACCCGGTCCGCGGCCCGAAGGACGCGAAAGTGGAGATTGTCGAGTTCTCCGATTTTCAATGCCCGTTCTGCCACGAGCTGCAGGCCGTCCTCGACCAGGTGCTGAAGGCGTTTCCGAAGGAAGTCAGGCTGGTCTTCAAGCAGTATCCGCTGAACATCCACCAGTACGCCCGCCAGGCGGCGGTCGCCTCGATGGCGGCGCACGCGCAGGGCAAGTTCTGGCAGCTGCACGACAAGATGTTCCAGAACTTCAATCTCATCACCGAAGAGAACATCACGCGGTGGGCCAGAGAGGTCGGCCTGAACATGACGGAGTTCGAAAAGGCCATGCAGTCGGGTGTCCTGGAGACGCAGGTGCAGAAGGACATGACGGACGGGGCGACCGCCGGTGTCCTCGGGACCCCGACGCTGTTCGTCAATGGCAAGCGGATCCACGATCGGAGCTTCGAGGGGTTCAAGAAAGCCATTCTGGAGGAGCTCGCCACCGGCAAGAGCCCTTCCGTCCCTCCCGGAAAGACCAGCACGAAGGCCAGGATCTCCGGCCACTAGCGGCCGGACGGGCTTCTAGCTCCCGTCCTTCGTCTCCAGCACCGCAATCAACCGGCGCAGCTCGCTGGCCTCGGTCTGCCCCGGGTCGAGACGCAGTGATGCCTTGAAGTGGTCGAGCGCGCGGCTGCGATCGCCCAGCTTCTGCGCGTACAGCAGGCCGGCGCTTCGATGAGCGTCGGCCAGGCCCGGGTCGATGGCGATCGCCCTCTCATACTGCTCGGCCGCCTCGGCGAACTGTCCTTTGAGGGACAGCACGTATCCGAGGAAGTTCGCCGCCCGCGCCGAGGGCTCGCGGGCCGTGGCGGCGATGCGGAACTCGCGTTCGGCGGCCGCACGATCGCCGCGCTCCAGGGCCACTTCCCCCAGACCTCTGTGGGTCTCGGGCAAATCCGGCTCGAGACGGTAGGCGGCTTCGAACTGTCCCGCCGCCTCGCGTCGGCGCGAAGCGGCGTTGAGCGCGTCTGCCAGGTTGACGCGATAGATGGCCAGCCCGGGATCCAGACTCACGGCCTGTGTCAGATCCTCGATGGCGGCCTCCAGGTGACCGCGTGGCAGCTCGATGGACCCCAGATTGTTCCACGCCCGCGCCGAGCGCGGGTCGAGTTGCAGGGCCCGGCGGAACTCCGCTTCGGCGAGCGCGAAGTCGCCCAGGGCCTTGTGCGCCGTCCCCAGGTTCACGGCGATGTCCGCGTCGGACGGCGATTCCCGAGCCGCGATCAGGAGCAGATCGAGACCTTCCTGCGGTCGGCGTTCCTGGATGAGAGCCATCGCCAGATTGACGCGGGCGTCGCGGAACTCCGGGTAGATCGACAGCGCCGCGCGGTATTGCTCCTCCGCGTCCCCATAGCTTCCGTTCTTCAGATAGGCGTTGCCGAGGTTGTAGCGGATGCGCGCGCTCCGCGGAGAGACGCGCGCGGCGCTGCTGTACAGCGAGAAATCGTCCTTCCAGTCGGGGAGGCGCGCCCACGTTCGCCCGCACAGAAGAAGGACGGCCAGCGACGCGATGGCCAGCGACACCTTCCGGCCGGCGGGCCGCGCCGGCCGCGCCGCCGCCCAGCCGGCGATGAGACAGAGCCCCGCGCTCGGCAGATACATGAGTCTCTCCGCCATCAGGGTGCCGATGAACAGCACGATATTGGTCGTGAGGCCGGCGCTTGCGGCCATGAAGAGGAGGGCGAAGCCGCACGCAGGGGCGCGCCGCCGAAGCCAGACTCCGCCCGTGACGATCCCGGCGAGCAGCAGGAGACCGCCGATCGCGAGTGGCTCGAGCGGGGAATGAATCACCGGAATCTGGTTGTAGGAGTAGTCGGCCGAGAGTCGTGCCGGCCACAGAAGCAAGCCGGCGTATCGGGCCAGGGTCCCGACTCCGGTCAGGCGGCCGTCGAACGGCCCCGCCGAGGCGGCCGGATTGTCCACGAACGGAATCGGCCGGCCGATTCCGAGAGTGCCGAGGACTGCGGACCTCGCCGTCAGGTACAGGACCGCGGCGGCGACGTACCCGGCGTACAGCGCGGTGCGGCGACTGCGGGTGGCACCGGAGAGAGGCGCCGCCGTTTCGGAGAGCAGACAGAGAGCGGGACCGGTCAGCGCCGATTCCTTGGCGAGCATCCCCAGGAGACAAGCGATCCAGGCTCCGAGAATCCATCCTCTGGAGCGCCCGGCGGGCGCCCCGAGGGCGCGGCGATGGCCGAGAATCGCGCCCAGCACGCCGATGGCGGCGAGGACCTCCGATCGCCCCACGATGCCGGCCACCGCCTCCACATGCACCGGGTGCGCGGCAAACAGGGCTCCCGCGATCGCGGCCCCCGTTTCGTTCCCCGGCAGGACCTGGATCGCCAGCCGAGTCACGAGCAGGGTCGCGAGAACGTGCAGTAGCAGGTTGACGCCGTGGAACCAGGAGGGTTTCATGCCGGAGACGGCCCGGTCGAGGGCGAACGACAGACTGGTCACCGGTCGATACAGGGTGCGCTCGTGGCGTGGCGCGTTCCAGTAGGGAGTCACCAGGACGCGCGGCAGGTCCCGGATGTCCTGCATGAGGGGGTTGGCGCCGATGACACCCCGGTCGTCGAAGACGAAGTCGCAACCCAGCGTCGGGAGATAGAGCAGAAGCGCGAGAACGGGGCAGACGGTCAGGGCCAGGCGACGGCCCGTCAAGGGCCGGCGCCATCCGGAGGGTTGGCCTCGGTCTCCAGCGTCGAGCTTTCGAGCTCCACCTGCCGTTGGACCCCGGCGCCGTAGTTGATGGTGCCCTCCAGGAGGGTGCGGCGGGCGGCCTCGACCGGAACATCGGTCAGAAAGCCACTCATGCGGTGCACCCAGGCCCCCTCCCTGTTCAAGAGATCGAAGGCGATATACACATCGTACGTTCCGGGCTCGAGATCAAAATCCATGCGCGTTGGGAACGTAACGCACCGGTAAACCTCGTCCCAGTAAGGCACCAGGGCATCGGGCGTCTTGGGGATTGATTTGCCCCTCGACGATCGCTCACCCGGCAGGCCGATCGAGGGACCCACATGTCCCGTCGCCCTGGTCGGGCCGACCTTGGCCGCCAGGCGCCACTCAGCAGTGCGGTAGATGGGTGATTCGAACAGCATCAACGGGACAGTGGCGTTCCCCCTCTTGACCGCGGAAATCGAGAACCTGTACCCGAACGTGAAGATTTCATTCTGCTCTTCCGTCTGCCCCGGTCTTCCGACGGGCTTGATGAGACGGTCGTCGGGATAGGTGCACCAGCGCCGGTTCCCGGAGATCACCCACGCCAGGCGGCCCTTGCCCGCCGCGGGGGTCGAAGGCATGGGCGGGGCGAGAATCTCGGGAGGGCGGGCCGGCGGCGGCACCGCTTCTCCCGGAGCGGGCGTCGCGGACGCAGCGGCATCCCGCGTGCCGGCCATAGTATCTCCGTGCACGCTCAGGAGCTGCCCGAGCAGACACGCGGCAACGACCACTTCCCTGCTTCCCGGACGACACTTGTGTGGTAGATTCCGCTCTACGATAGAAGTCATGGAGGCCGGGATTATACTTCGCAGCGGGGCCAGGGTCTACGAAGGAGCCCCTCTGGCAGGCCCATCGCATATCCCGGAACTGCCCGTGCTTCTGCTACCGAGGTTGACGAACGCAGAATTGGGAGCTCACGCCCCCAGCGAGGGTGTGGGGAAGTTCGTGGGTTGTGCTCCAGTACGTGGTCAACTTCTGGAAGGCGGGCAGTTCCGGGAATCTCACAATCTCTCCCACTTGCCGAGCGATTTCCCCTGGTTACGCCAACCCGTGTAGTCCAGACTCTACCCAAGATATAGGGCCCTGTCAAGAAGAAAATACAAAATCTGGTGACAGGAGTGGTTGAGAACGTCATCACCGCGCTGGAGTTCGACGAGGTCCTCAAGCTCCTGGCCGCCGAGAGCGTGACCCCCCCGGGAGCCGCGCGGGCGACAGAGATCGTGCCCGCCTATGACCCCGAAAGCGTGGACCGGGAGAACCGGCTCGCGGCCGAGATGACTCGGCGCATCGAGGCGCACGGGTTCTTGCCATTCGGGGTCGTCCCGGACGCGTCACCCCTGTTGTCGCGCCTCGAGATCGAAGGGGCGGTGTTGGCGCCGCTCGAGGTCTTCGATCTGGTCGCGCTGATGAAGGCGGGCAGGACGCTCAAGACCGCGCTGGCGGAGACGCGCGCGGAGTTCCCGCGGCTCTGGGACATCGCAGGTGAGCTCCCTGATCTCGGCAACCTAGTCCGGTTTCTGGATGGCAAGATCGCGCCGACCGGCGAGTTGGAGGACGGCGCCAGCGACGAGCTGCACGCCGTGCGACTGGAAATCCGCCGCCGAAACGAGCGCCTCGACGCGGCGCTCGTCTCCATCGCGGGCCGCGCCGAAGTGGCGCGCGCCCTGCAAGACACCTTCATCTCGATCCGCAGCGACCGCCACGTCATTCCGATTCGCGCCGAGTCGCAGTCGGCCGTCCCGGGAATCGTGCACGGCGTCTCGGGCAGCGGTGCCACCGTCTACGTCGAGCCGATCGAAACGGTCGACCTGAACAACGAGATCGTGACCCTCCGCGACCGTGAGGCGGCGGAGGTCCAGCGCCTTCTGCAGGAGTACAGCGATCTATTGCGGGGGCGCCTCCCGGAGATTCGGGGCCTCGACGCCGGCATCGGACGCCTGGACGTCCTTTCCGCCAAGGCGCGGCTGGGAAGAAGGCTGCGCGCCCGGCCCGCGGAACGATCGGAGCGGGGTGAGGTGCGGTTGTCCGCGGCCCGCCATCCCCTGGTGGAGATCGCCCTGGGCTCGCGGGGCATCCCGATGGTGCCCCTCGATCTGGAGATTGCTCCCGACACGCGCGTGCTGGCCATCAGCGGGCCCAACACCGGCGGCAAGACTGTGGCGCTGAAGACCGCGGGCCTCGTGGCGCTGATGTTTCAGTCCGGAATCCCCGTGCCCGCGGAAAAATCCATCCTGCCGGTCTTCCGCGGCGTGTTCATCGACATCGGCGATCGGCAGTCGATTACCGACCGGCTCAGCACGTTCTCGGCACGCATGACGAACATCGCCGATATCGCCCGCCGGCTCGATCCTCCCGCCCTGGTCCTCCTGGACGAGGTGGGAACGGGCACCGATCCGGAGGACGGGGTGGCGCTGGCGACCGCCATCCTCGATGATCTGCGGACGCGCGGCGCGCTGGTGATCGCCACCACGCATCTGGAAGCGCTGAAGGCCTACGCCGCCACGACCGCCGGTTGCGCCAACGCCGCGATGCAGTTCGACGAGACGACCTCCACGCCGACCTACCGGCTCATACCCGGCATCCCCGGGCGAAGCGGTGGTCTGGAGATCTCGGAGCGACTTGGTCTTCCACCGGCCATCCTCGCAGCGGCACGCGCCCGTCGCGGCCAGTCGGGCGAGCGGATCGCCTCGTATCTGGCCCGGCTCCAGGAGATGTCGTCCGATCTCGAGCAACGGCTGCGCGAAGCACGCCAGGAGAAGGAGCGGCTCGCCGAGGAGAGGTCCGCCCTTCGGGCCGCTTCCGAGGAGCGGGAGGCGAAGCGGCGGCAGGCGCTCCAGGCGGAGATCGAGACCGCCCTCCGATCGATGCGCGAGGAGGGCGAGCGTTACCTCGCGACGATCAAGGACCGGAACCTGGCTCTGGCGCTCCGACGACAGGAGATGAACGCCGCCGCCGGGCTGCGAAGCCAGGCGCGCTCTCTGATTCGCCAGGCGACGGGCGCCGATCCCGCCGCTCGTGCGGGCGTTGTGGTGGCGCCCGGCACGTATGTGGTGATCGCAGGACTGGGGGTGCGGGGAACGGTGGATTCGGTGCGTGGGGACCGGGCCGTGGTCGTCGTCCGCGACAAGAGGATGACCGTGGCTCTCGCCGACTGCCGGCCCGAGCGGCCGGGCGGGGCTCCCGAAGAGAAAGGGCCGCGTCTGCCACCGGGTGTGACCCTCCGGCGCGTTCCCGGCGGGGAGGCGCCCTCGGAGATCCATCTCCTCGGCCGGACGGTCGAGGAGGCCCTCGCCCTCGTGGACAAGTATCTCGACGACGTGTACCTTGCGGGGCTCAGTCCCGTGCGCCTCGTGCACGGTGTGGGCTCGGGGCGTCTGAAGCGGGCGATCGCCGATCTCCTCGGTCGCCACCCCCACGTCGAGGCGTTCGCGAGCGCCCCCTCGGACAAGGGCGGAGCGGGAGTGACCATCGTCAATTTAAGGCTGTGAGTCACCTGAGCCCCCAGTCGGCCTCGAAGCCGGCGCGATCGGCGGAGGGGTCGAGCACCCTGGCTTCCGCGCCCGCGATGAGGCATTCGAAGGACCACGAGCGCGGCCTCTCGCCCGAGGGTTCCAGGGCGACCACGCCATAGCGCCCCGGCTCCACTCCCTCGAATTCGAAGCGGCCACCGCCGTCCGAGATCGCGCGCTGCACCGCGGCGCGCTCGAAGATATCCTGCGCCTTGCCGCGACATTCCTGGACGATCAGCTGGCGTTCTTTCTCGGCTGCCCGCAGCCGCGTCCGCATGCGGTCGTTGCGCGTCGCGGCCTCGCGAAAGTTGTCTGAGGAATTCAGGGCGCGCTCCAGGTCGGCACGCAGGCCTTCGATCTCGCGATCCTTGTCCCCAACCCGTGCCCGGCAATCTTCTCCGGCCCGGCGGTGATCCGCGAGCAGCGCGGCGCTCTCCCGGACCAGGAGCACGAGCAGATTTGCGCCGGCCGAACCGCCGGACCGGATGTCCGGCGCCAGCACGCCGCGGACGCGCGCGCCGGTCGGCGCCGCTCCCGGGAGAGCCGACGGTCCGGCGGGCGGAGGTTGAACGGAAACGTCCGGCGGCGCGCCGGCCGGCGCCATGGTCCAACCCTCGACGCGCACGCGCCGCCATCCGTCACGTTGCTCCAGCACCGTCACGACGGCGCCCTCCTTCACGGTCGCGAGCCACGCTCCTCGGGGAGCATCGAGCAGCACCAGGTCCGCCCGGCCCTGACCCGGGGCGGGGGTGCCGAGCCCCAGCACGGCCAGAGTCAGAAGAGCCTTCGTGTGTCTCATTTCAGGCCTCCGTGTTTCATTTGTGTAGTCCGCCGTCCCCCATCTTGATCGAAGCGAGGACGCCCTTATATTCGACCACGCACGGCGCATTGCGCCGCGGGAGCGACCCGGTGCTCAAGTCCAAAGTCATTCGAACCATCATCGCAGCGTGCGCACCGGAGTCGCCGGGAAACGGCGCCGATCCCCGCCCGGGGACCCGCTCTCTTGCGGCGGGAGGCGGGCTGGCCGGAGCGCCGCCGCGTGCCCGGCTGCGGAGAGCGCGCGTCACGATGCGCGACCCGCGTCTCGGACAGATCACCGCCGCGCAGCGCCTGGCGCGCCGTCGACAGCGGCGCGCCTGACGCGCCTCGGAGCCTCAGTTGTCCTTGTCTCCGTCTGCCGGGGAGAGAGTCTGCAGCCAGTCCCCTGAGGGATCGTACGCACCGGCGGCCTTGGGCTCGTCCTCTTGGATTCGCGCGATCTCGCGCTCCTTCTGGCGGATTTCCTCGACGCTCCTGTCGAAGGTTTCGACGGAAGCCGCGTGCGCGGCCGCCATGTCAAGCCGTTTGATCTTCTCCTGCAGAAGAGTAATCTCGATGTTGCGCTCCTCCACCTCGATCTCCGCCTCGCGCATGTGCTTGCGCAGGAACTGGATCTCCCGGATGGCGCGCGCGCGCAACGTCTGGTAGCGCTCCTCGGCCTTCTGCAGCTCCTCCTCGCCGGTCTCCGCGGCGGCTTTGAACTCGAGGAGCTTCTGCCCGCCGGCGCGAATCATTCCATACTGCACCAGGAGCTGCTCGTGCTTCATCAGCAGATCATTGAACAGCGCCGCCGGCACCATCATGTCCCGCGGCCCACTCTCCCGGGCGGACGGCACGGATGGCTCGACTCGCGCCGGCAGCTCCGACGGCGCCGGGAAGCCGAGCGCCAGCAGGTCTTCCCGCCGGATCTTGTACTCCTCTCCGAATTTGCCTATCTCCTTGTCGGCCTTGAGGCGTCCCGATCGGATGTAGCGGCGAACGGTGGCGGGTGTTCGGCCGATGAGCTGGGAAGCCTCGCGGATCGTCAGGAGCATCTGCCTCACTCACCCGATTGGAGGCGTCCCGAGGATGGACGCGGTCGGGACGGTCGCCGCGATTTATACCAGAATCCTTCTCGCGCTGGCAAGGGTTCAGGTCTCGTGCAGCATCAGCAGCAGACCGACCGCGCTCACCAGGGCCCCGCTGATCAGATCGCCGTAGCGCGTGAAGAACGGCAGGTCGAGTCGGCGCATGCCCCGCGCCGCCACGAGCGTCACGCCAACCATGGTTCCGATCGTGCAAAGGGCAAATCCCAGCGCCGCCGCCAGCAGCGCCCCCGCGCCGACCGCGGAGGCGGCGAACAGGATAGGCACCAGGAGGGCGCACGGGCTGATGCCGATGACCACGACGAGTGTTCCCGCCGTCAGGGCGCCGTGGAACCAGCGCTCCAGGAGATGCCCGTGCGCGTGCACGTGCCCGTCGGGCGGATCGCCCGCTCTGGCCGCACCCGGGCCGGCGGCCGCGTGCACGCGCGCCTCCCGAAGATGCCTGAAGAGCCCGTACGACACCCCGAAAATCACCAGGAGAAGACCGATGAGCGATCCCAGGGAGTGTCCCGTGCGCCGCGCCAGGCCCTGCACCGTCGCGGAGCCCACCAGGATGGTCAGGGCGCCGGCGAGAAGGGTCACGAGCACGTGCAGTGAGCCGGCGAGCCCCGTGAGAGCGGCCGCCCGCCGGTCGCTCCAGCGTTCCGCCCGTGACATGAGGACGAACGGCAGCCAGTGGTCCGGGATCAGGGCGTGAATGATTGCCGTGCTGCAGGACGACAGGAAAAGCAGGTACGCCGTGCGGGTCACGCGCCCTCCAACGGCCCGGAGGACGGCCGACCTCCCCCCGTGGACGATCGGCGGCGATTATAGCATCCGCCGCGGGTGACGGTCCGCTGACGATCGTCGTCCGGGTGGCGCCCCGGCCCCTCCGCGCCCCTTCTCAAGCCCAGCGAAACCCTTGTGGGACTTGACTTCTGTGGGTATCGCCGTAACTTTGGCCATGCCCCTTTTGCAGGATATCGACCTCGGCCGGGCCTCCGTCGGCCCGCGCACGGTAACGGCACCCCGGACGGTCCTGCTGCTCATCGTCGTTCTCTCGTTCACCGTCCCGGTCATCGCCGAGCCGGCCGATCGGCAGACACCGGCGGGTGATCTTCTGGCCGGCCCGGCCGGACTCCAGCCTACCGCCAACCTCCCCGGGCCGCCGCGCGCGCTGCCCGAGACCATTCCATTCCCCGCGTTCACCCGGTCCGCCGAACTGGCAGCGGCCCGTCCTCCAACGGGCGGCCCAACCCTCCTTCGAACCTCCACGATCACGCCGCGACTCGGCGCAAGCTTCGATGCGGGCGGATTCGCCGGGCGCCTCCTTTCCCGGATGAAGCGCGAGGCGCAGCGCTACCGGCGCGAGAACGTCTCCATCGCCCCCAGCGTGGTGACCCCAAGACCGTTCGACGAGCTGGATTCGATCGCCTCCGATCGGCGGAGCGAGGAGGCGGCACGAATCGTCACACGCTCGGCGCGCCGCACTCTCGACCTGGAGCTCGAGCGTCTGGCTCGAAGATCCCTTGGGCTGGGTGCCACCCTCGACTTCTTCGGCCGCGTCTCGGCCCGGGGGAGCCGCCAGGACCCTGCGGCGGCCCTGAGGACGCCCGGGGGAGACGCGACGGAATCCCGCCGGGAGACCGGTCGCCCCGATCGGGTGACCGGCAGCATCGGCGTGCGGCTGGACGCCCACCCCGCGCTGGTGCTGCGGACGACTTTTTTCGGAATCCAGGGCCGGCTGGACCTGCCGGCGCGCGACGAGCCGTTTCGCCTATCGATCGAAGGCCCCGCCGGCCTCCGAGGCCGGGCCGTCCTGACCTCCGGCATGCCACGAGACGGCCGGGTCTGGGCGACCCTCACCTTCAATTTCCGGTTCTAGCTCCCGTGACGCGCGCTCTCCCCGGGCGTGCGGCTCATCCGGCTGCCCGGACAGGCCCCTAGGGATTGTCGAGAATCGCCCCCAGGACCTCGAGCGGCGCCCGCGCCTTGTCGAGGGTCTCCCGGTGCTCGGCCTCGGGGTCGGAGTCGGCCACAATCGCTCCACCGACCCGCAGGTGCGCCCGTCCGGCGGCGCACACGAGGGTGCGAATCACGATGTTGAAGTCCATGCATCCGTCGAGAGACAGATAGCCGATGCCGCCCGAGTAGACGCCGCGTTCCTCGCCCTCCAGCTCGTCGATGACCTCCATCGCCCTCACTTTGGGCGCTCCGGTCATCGAGCCTCCCGGAAACAACGCACGCAAGAGATCGATGCGGTCGGCATCGGGGCGCAGGCGCCCGGAGACCGTCGAGACCAGGTGGTGCACCGTCGCGAACGACTCCAGCGCGCACAATCGATCGACCGCGACGCTCCCGGCCTCGCAGACCCGACCCAGGTCGTTGCGCACCAGGTCGGTGATCATCACGTTTTCCGCCCGGTCCTTGCTGCTCGAAACGAGCTCCCGGGCCAGCCGCTCGTCGTCGATCGGGGTTCCGCCCCGCGGGCGGGTTCCCTTGATGGGACTGCTCGAGATGCGGTCTCCGCGGAGAGACAGGAGACGCTCCGGCGAGGCCGAGACCACCTGGAAATCGCCGGCATCCAGGTAGGCCGAGAACGGCGCCGGGTTGCGCCGGGCCAGATCGATGAACAATCCCACCGGATCCCCGTCGAAGGGGCATTCAATGCGGTGGGAAAGATTGACCTGGTACAGGTCTCCGGCGCCGATGTAGTCGAGAGCACGCGCGATCGATCGCAGATAGGCTCTCCTCTCGGTTCGCAGGGTGGCCACGCGCCGGATGCGCCCGGTGGGTGGGGCGGGAGACAGGGGCTCCGGCGGCCGACCCAGCGCCTCGTGCAGTTCACCCAGACCGGCGACCGCTCGCATTTCCCTCTGTCGCTCGTCCCCGGCTCCCAGGCCGGTGGCCACCAGGACGGCCCGGCGCTCGCGGTGATCGAAGACCGCCGCACGATCGTACAGCCCGAACCAGGCATCCGGCTGGCCGAGAGGATCGGGCGGCGCGGCCGGGAGTCTCTCGACCGCGCGCCGCAGCCCATAACCGAGGTAGCCGATCGCGCCTCCCGCAAAGGGCACACCCGGTGAGGCGCGCTGCAGCGCCTCCGCCGGCGCCAGCGACCTGAGGAAATCGAACGCGTCGCGGACGTGGCGGGTCTCGACCCTGTGCCCGAGGACCGGGGCCGGAACGAGGGTCGCTTCGCGGCCCCGGATGGACACCACGAGCAGGGGGTCCCACGCGAGGATCGAAAAGCGGGATGAGGGATGCCCTTAGAGACCGCTCAACAGGAGGGCCGGGTGCCGCCGGCCGCGGACGCGCAGGAGCGCGTCGATCGGCTCGACCCAGGCCGGCAGGTCCCGCAGGACCGCGCGCGGCGGCGGCGTCACGGGCAGCAGGGGCACGGTCATGACCGCGCCTTCCAGTCCGGACCCGCCAATCCGGAGCGACACTCAAAGCGCACGAGGTCGCGATAGCGCGCCAGAAGATCGCGCGTCACCGGACCGGGCACGCCCCCGCCGACGGCTCTCTCGCCGACCCGAACCACCGGCAGGATCTCCCAGGACGTATTGGTGAGGAAGATCTCGTCCGCCGTCTCGAGAGAGCCCGCCGGCAGAGGCTCCTCGGAAACCCGGATGGAGGCGGCCCGCGCCAGCTCGACGACCGCCTCCCGCGTGATCCCCGGCAGCCCTCCGGCGGGCGCGGGAGGAGTCAACAGACCACCGCCGAGGACGAGGAACAGATTGCTCACTGTCCCCTCCGTCAAACGGCCGTCCCCATCGAGCAGGATCGCCTCGAAAGCCCCGACCTCCCGCGCTTCGCGGCGGGCCAGGACGGAGGTCAGCCGCGAGATTGACTTGACGGCGGGGTCGAGAGTCTCCGGAGGGATCTGGCGCCGACGCGCGACGGCGACACGCACGCCGTTGCGGTACAGAGAGGGGTCGACCCCCTCGAAGCGGCTCGCCGCCATCACGACACTCGGAGGCCCATAGGCTTCGACGTAATCGCCCGGGCGTCCCTCCCCGCGCGTGATGGTCACTCGGATGCGCGCGTCCTGCAGACGGTTCCGGTCCAGGAGGTCGCGAACGGCCGCCGAGAAACCGGAGGCCGTCAGCGGCAGCGGCAGGCCGATGCCGGCGGCCGAGCGCCCCAGCCGATCGAGGTGACGACCCTCCCGGAAGACCACGCCGGCAACCGCGCTCATCGACTCGAAGATCCCGTCGCCATACAGGAGGCCGCGGTCGAAGACCGACAGGAACGCCCCGGACTCCTCGACCAGCCGGCCGTTCAGATGTACCCACACGGACAGACCTCGCTCACCACAGGGTGCGCCGCGCACCCGGGCGCGACCCCGCCTTCCCGGACGGTGCGCCCGGCCGGTCTAGACGCCCGGGGCGTTCTCTCGGGCGACGATCGTGTCCACGGGGGAAGGTGGAACGGCGCGCGGATCGGTGGACGGGCGGCGCGGCACCGACCCGATGGGATTGTAGAGCGTGTCCCGCTCGACAGGCACGCGGCCCGCCTCCTCGATGAGCGCGATCATCTGCCGCACGCTGATCATCTGGGGCGACGTCGACCCGGCCCGGTGATAGATCTCCTCCGTCACGACGGTGCCGTCGAGATCGTCCGCCCCGAAATGCAGGCCGGCCTGCGCCACCCGCGGCGTCATCATGATCCAGTAGGCCTTGATGTGCGGGAAGTTGTCGAGCATCAGGCGGCCGACCGCGAGGTTTCTCAGCTCGTCCGACGCCGAGGGCTTGTTCAGGTGCGACAGCCGTGTGTTCTCCGGATGGAAGGCCAACGGGATGAACGCCATGAAGCCGCCGGTCTCGTCCTGCGCCTCGCGCAGGAGGAGCATATGGTCGATACGCTCCTCGAGCGTCTCAACATGCCCATACATCATCGTGGCGTTGCTTTTCAGTCCCAGCCGGTGCGCCGTCTTGGCGATCTCCATCCAGCCGCGGTGGTCGATCTTCCCCTTGAACAGGACCTGGTGGGCGTGATCCGTCAGGATCTCGGCCCCGCCGCCGGGGATCGAGCCCAGCCCGGCGTCCTTGAGCTGCCGCAGGACATCCTCGGGAGTCATGTCGAAGTTCTCCGCCATGGCCGCGATCTCGACCATGGTGAAGGCTTTGACATGCACCTCGGGGCGCACCCGCTTCATGGTCCGGATGATATCGAGGTAGTAGCTGAACGGCAGGTCGGGGTTGACCCCGCCGACCATGTGGATTTCACGGATCGGCTGCTCGGCGTGCTCCAGCATCCGCCGCTCGACATCCAGCGGCGACAGGACGTATGCGTCCTTCTGCTTGTCCGTGCGGTAGAAGGCGCAGAACTTGCACCCTGCCACGCAGATGTTGGTATGGTTGATGTGCTGGTTGACGATGTAGTACGTGACGCTCCCATGTTGTCTCTCGCGCACCTCGTTGGCCAGCACCCCCACGGCCAGGAGGTCCGGATGGCGGTAGAGCGTCATGCCGTCGCCGGCCGACAGCCGGCCTCCCGCCAGGACCTTGTCAAGAATGTCCCCCAGACCGGCTGCCGCCACGTACCGCCTCTGGAACGGCGTCATGCGTTCCCCGTGCGCCGGTAGGCCGCGGAGCCGACGCGCACGTGTCGGTGGGTGGCCTCCTCCTCGGGCGCCGTCAGCAGCTCGCCCAGCCGGGAGCGCGTATTCTCGAGCGCCATCGAGCAGAGCGTGCCGCACATCGTGCAGATCGCCTTGTCGTAGTCCTCGCTCATCCGCCGGATCTCCCTCGCCTTCTCGGGATCCAACGCCAGCCGATACTGCCCCTCCCAGTCCAGGCGCTTGCGGTAGAGCGACATCTGGTCGTCGCGCTCCTTCGCGCCCCAAACCCCTTTGGCCAGGTCCCCCGAGTGCGCGGCGATCTTCGTGGCGATGACGCCGTCCCGCACATCCGTGATCGTCGGCAGTCGCAGGTGCTCCGCCGGCGTCAGGTAGCACAAGACGTCGGCCCCGGCCGCCGCCGCAACTGCGCCGCCGATCGCGCCCGTGATATGGTCGTACCCGGCGCCGATGTCGCTGGTGAGGGGCACCAGCACGTAGAACGGGGCACCGCCGCAGACGCGCTTCTCGATCTGCACGTTCGCCTCGATCTGGTGTATCGGCACGTGTCCCGGTCCCTCGATCATCACCTGGACGGAGCGCGCGCGCGCCCGCCCCGTCAGCTCGCCCAGCGTCAGAAGCTCCTGGATCTGGGCGGCGTCGGTGGCGTCGCCGGTCGCGCCGGGACGGATACCGTCACCCAGCGACAGGGTCATGTCGTATTCCCGGGCGATGTCCAGGAGGCGGTCGTACTGCGTGAACAGAGGATTTTCCTCTCCGCTGCGCGCCATCCAGGAGGCCAGCATCGAGCCTCCGCGCGACACAATGCCGGCGATCCGTCCGTCGGAGTCCAGGCGGCGCACCGCCTCGCGCGTGACGCCGCAATGCACGGTGACGAAGTCCACACCATCCCGGGCGTGCTTCTCGATCACACCGAACAGATCGTCCGCCGTCATGTCGTAGACCGAGCCGCGGTCCGCGACGGCCTGGTAGATCGGCACCGTACCGAGGATGACCGGGCACCGTCTGAGAATCTCCCGGCGGACGAGATCCAGCTCGTCGCCCGTCGACAGGTCCATGATCATCTCGGCGCCGCTGTCGACCGCCACCCGCAGCTTCTCCACCTCATCGTGGAGCTGCTGGTGATGGCCGGAGGTGCCGATGTTGGCGTTGACTTTGGTCGACAGCCCGCGGCCCACACCGATCGGGTTGAAGTGGTGGCGGATGTTCCTGGGTATGATCGCGTGGCCAGCCGCGATGCGCCTCCGCAGCTCCTCCGGATCGACGCCCTCCACGGCAGCCACGTACTTCATCTCCTCCGTGATCCTGCCGCGCCCGGCCTGCTCCATCTGCGTCATGGGAATCGCTCCTCTCTCAGTGCGCCGTGGTGGTCGCCCGCATTTCGCGAATGACCGTCACCTTGATCCGTCCGGGATACTCCATCCGGGTCTCGATCTTCTTCGCCAGGTCGGCCGCCAGAAGCGCGAGCTGGTCGTCGCCCACCTTGTCGGGCCGGGCGATCACCCGGATCTCTCGCCCCGCCTGGATGGCATAGGACTGCTCCACTCCCTCCATCTCGTTCGCCAGCCCCTCCAGCTGCTCGATCCGGCGCACATAGTCGACGACGCTCTTGCGCCGGGCGCCCGGGCGCGAGCCGGAGATGGCGTCGGCCGCCGACACCAGGACGGAGATCGGATGGGTCACGTCCGCGTCCTCGTGGTGCGAACCAATGGCGTTCACCACGACCGGGTGCTCATTGTAGCGCGTCGCGACCTCGACCCCGATCTCCGGATGCGTTCCCTCGCGCTCGAAGTCGATGGCTTTGCCGATATCGTGCAGCAGTCCCGCGCGCTTGGCGAGCGTCGCGTCGAGACGCAGCTCCGACGCCATGATCGCGGTGAGCTTGGCGACCTCGATCGAATGCATCAGAACGTTCTGACCGTAAGACGTCCGGTAGCGCAGGCGTCCCAGGATGCGCACCAGCTCTGGGTGGACGCCGGAGATCCCGAGCTCCTTGAGCGCCTCCTGCCCCGCCCGCAGCATCTGTTCCTCGACACGCCGCTGGTTCTTCTGCACCAGCTCATCGATCCGCCGGGGGTGAATATTGCCGTCCTTCACGAGCCGCTCCAGAGTCAGCCGCGCCACCTCCCGCTTGATCGGATTGAAGCAGGAGAGGACCACCGTGTCCGGCTGCTCGTCGATGAGGAGCTGGACCCCGGTGGCCTTTTCGAAGGCCCGGATGTTCTTGCCTTCGTGACCGATGATGCGGCCCTTCAGCTTCTCGTTCGGAAGCTGGAACGAGGTGACGCTGCGCTCGGCGGTCCATTCGGACGCGGTTCGCTCGATCGCCAGGGAGACGATCTTGCACGCCTCCATCTCCGCCTTCTTCTGGGTCTCCTCGCGCGCCTCGCGGATCATCCGGGCGGCCTCGAAACGCACCTCCTGCCTCATGTTGGACAGGAGCATCTGCTTGGCGTCTTCGAGGGTGAGGCCGGAGACCCGGCCGAGCTGGTCGTTCAGGTCGGCTGCGGCGCGCCGGGCCCTGTCGCGCTCCTGGCGACCCTCGGCGTTCGCCTGCTGCGCCTCCCGCTCGCGCTGCTCGAGGGTCCGCTCGCGCGCGCGCAGCCGCGTCTCCTTCTCATTCAAACCCGCGTCGCGCTCCTCAAGTGCGCGCTGACGCTTGTCGCCTTCCCGGACCTTGTTCTGCAGCTCCTGCTCGAGACGGGACTTTGACTTGAGCCATTCTTCGCGCGCCTGCAGAACGGCCTGGCGCTTCTGCTGTTCCGCTTCCTGCCTGGTTCGTTCGATGATCTCCCGGCTGTCACCGCGAACTCTGTCAAGCGTGTTCCGGCCGAAAAGTCTCCTTGAGAACCACCCGAGAAGGGCCCCTGCCAGGACCAGGACTCCTGGGAGGAGCAAGTCGAAACCGAAAATTCGCATGCCGTTTCTCCTGCGCGGCCGGAGTTCCGGCGGCGCGGCAGGATCCTCTCCCGACCATGGCACACGATCCGCCATCCAGCGCGCCCCCGGGGTGATGGGACGCGTGGCGATGCAACCTGACATGGAAATGTGGGGCGCTTGCGAGCATCGAAAAGTATCCAGAGCCGGTCGGGAACGAGCCGGATGGTCGGCCCGGGTGTCCGGGCCGGCCGCGACCGCGACGGTAGAGATCCTCGCGGATTCTCACGAATGTTGCGGGCTGCACCATCCCGCCCCCCCGCCTGCCGGACCTTGCAGTCCGGCACCAGGCGCCGGGTGAGAGGACCGTTGCGTACTCAAAGACTTGCAAGACGGGGTGGAGTATAGCACCCGCTCGCGGACACCAGCAAGCGATCCGGGCCCGTGGTGTCGACGATCAGGAATGAGGTGCGCCGGGGCCTTCGATCCAGACGGCGCCGTCGGCGTAGTGCTCCTTCTTCCAGATCGGGACATCCTGCTTGAGACGGTCGATGGCGTGCGCGCAGGCGGCAAGCGCCTCGCGACGGTGCGTGGCCGCCACGGCGACCACCACGCTCGGCTCTCCGACCTCGAGGCGGCCGAC
>QHXY01000320.1 GCA_003223145.1 Acidobacteriota bacterium | reverse complement strand
CCATCTTCGCCCAGCCGTTCTGCACCTGACATCCTGTCGGCAGCCAGCAGACGGCGAGAAGAAGAAGCAGATACGCGAAGGACGTGCCGCGCCAGGTTTCTGCGACTTCGCGATAAAAATCCCAGGAATAGAAGGCCAGCGCCGGCGCTTGCAGGATCGAGTGCCGTCTCATGATCATCCTTTGGCTGATTGAGCCAGGACTATACCTTCGCGGCGGGGGAGGGAGCAAGTCGATCGCCGAGGCCTTTCGTGCGTCACCTGCCGGGCGCGGCGAGGCCGGCCATGAACACACGCGTGCCCGGGTTGTAGGTCTTCCAGTCGAACCAGAAATCCTTCAGGCAGGTGACGCGCGCCAGCCGCCGTCCGGCCAGGGGTCCCGAGCTGGCCAGCCCCGAGAAGTCCCATTCGCTGCCCGTCTTGCCGTCGACGATCACCGGCGGGTCCGTCCCCGTCTTGAGGAACAACTCGAGTGTGTCCTCGCCGATCCGCCGATCGAAGCAGCGCAGCGATCGCCCATCGGGATGCAGCAGGATCAGGACGGGCGTGCCGCCCACCGAATCGAGAATGGGGTTCTGGGCGGCGAGAGTCGTCCAGGGGTAGGCCGTCGCGTTCGCCCCCGAGGTCACGCCCACCACGAGGTCGCGAGGCTTCAGGGTGTCGTGCGGATCGATCGGCGTGACCGTGGGGTAGTCCGCGACATTCTTCTCCCAGTCGGCCTCGGCGTAGTCGTCCTTCGACCCTGCGTCGGGCAGGAGCACCAGGCCGCGCGGGTGCTCCCGCTTGAACACCGCGAACGTCACCTCGTCCCAGGGAATGGCCTGGAGACATCTCCCGGTGAGGGGACCGAGGATGGCGCACCCCGTTACCTGCTGCCACCACGACCCGGTTTCCTCGTCGCGCATGATGAAGTTCTGATTGTTGATGCCGGCGAGGTGGAAGTGCAGGGTTCTGCGTTCCGCGCCGGATTTCCACACCAGACCGGTGTGGCACAGCGTTCAATAGGTGGCGACGATCGGCTCGCCGGCGATCGCGTCGTTCACCACGTGGTGGTAAGCCATGGCCCGCACAGGATAGGCGTGGGCCTCGGCTCCCACTTGCACGCCGAGCACCAGGTCATTCTCCGCCACGTCCTGCGCCCGGCCCGCCGCCACGAAGCCGGGCCGCGGCAGCGGGCGGAATATCCACTCGAAGTAATTCGAGCGGGCCAGGAAGGCGCAGGCGGCGAGCGACGTCACCGCGAACCCCGCCAGCAACCGGCCCTTCCATGATCCCAGCCGCCGCCAGAGCGGGATCGCCGCGGCGAGACCCAGGATGAACAGGAGAACGGTGAGTCTCGGGGCCCGGAGGCGCATGGCGTACGACAGCGCCAGGCCGCCCGGAGTCTGGGCGCCGAACGGCCGCACCAGCACCATCGGCGTCGCCACCCACGCCAGGCTGCCCAGGGTCGCGGCGGCGAGGAGGAGCGCGAGGGAAAGCCGCAGTCGCGGGAGCCAGCTACCTGGCGGCGGGTTCCGCATTCATCTCTTCGATGACGGCGGCGTGCGCACCGCCCCGCTCGAAAACCTTGCCGCGGATGCTGACGCTGTCCCCCGCGAATTTCATCAGCCGCTCGTTCTGGCCGGTGGCCGGCATGTCGCTCGAGATCGGCAGATAGAACGTGCCGTCGTCCGCCAGAATCACCAGGGGCGAGCCGGCCCTGGCACACTCATGAGCAGTCGCTTCATCTGAGCTCCCTCCTGTCAGAGTGTCTGCAGCCGCTGCAGGTGAAACTTCTCGAGTTCCTGATTGGCCCGCACGACGGTCGCGAGCCGCGACTCGAGCGCCGCCAGCTGCGCCCCCGGCACGGCGAAGTAGCCCTCGTGATCCGCCGCGCCGGTGTACACGCGGTTCCCCGCACATCCGAAGCTCGACGCGCTGCGCGCCCCCTCGATCGCCTCGGGGATCACCGAGCAGGTCGGCCGCCCCATGGTCGGCCCGCGCGAGCCGATGCCTGCCCCCTGCGCCGCCTCGGCCAGCAGCATCAGCTGCCGGACGTCGGCGCGGATGAGCACCACATCCGGGGCCAGCGGCGCCTGGTCGAGCGGCGCATAGACCGCCACCCGGAAGGGCGACTTGCGTCGCGGGATGTGCGGCACCTCCGCCGGCGACAGATACTGCAAAGCGACCATCGTGTCGATGAGCCCCTCCAGCTCCTTCCGCTTCTCCGGTCCCAACGGCACGTTGTGCGTGTGCGCGCCCACGGCGCAGTTCAGATGGTCGGCGGCCTCGGTATAGAAGACTTCACCGGCGGCTGCGCGACGCCAGTACCCGCAGCCGGCCGGCTCGGCCCGCTCGACGCGCGGCACGCCGGCCGGGGGTTGATCACAGAAGGTGATGGCGATGGGAGGCGTTTTCAAGTCCAGCAGGGTCTGAATCATGCCGCTCATGGGGACCTCCGGATGGTTGCGGGAACGGTCACGGCAGAGGTGCCCGCTTCAGTCCGTCGATGTCCTGCAGGATCGCCTGCACGGTCGCCTCGACCACCTTGCGCCCCTTGTCGCGGGTCGCGAGCGTGGCGTCGCCGTAGATGCCGCTGGGAGAGTAGCCGCCGGCCTGGCCGGGATTCGGGGTGAGCGGGCCGACACCTGACGGGTAATCCTTCGTCGCCTTGCTCATGTCAACCGACCCTGGTTCGATGTAGAGCATCATGGAGGTCTCGATCTCGTCGGCGTGGGTGCCCTCCTTCTCTTGTTTGACGATCGTCTCG
Source organism: Acidobacteriota bacterium (assembly GCA_003223145.1). GTDB lineage: Bacteria > Acidobacteriota > Polarisedimenticolia > Gp22-AA2 > Gp22-AA2 > Gp22-AA3. The sequence continues at coordinate 4,965 of QHXY01000320.1, read as the reverse complement.
ACCGCTTCGGACGCCTTGATGATGTCGGTGTAGCGCAACAGGATGCCATCGCCCGCGAGCACCCGGGCCGCGGCTTCGAGCGGCCGGACGGTCGACACGCCGGTATTGAGCACGTAAAAGCGCCGCGGACCGTGATGGGCCAAACTGTTGATGACATCCACGACGAGATCGCGCGCGGTCTCGAACCGCAGGGAGGTCGAGCCGGGATATTCGACGAAGGCGGGGTAGAAGCTGTAGTTGATCGTGGGAGCGACGATCACCCGGGCCTGCTCCAGGACGCGACGTTTGAGGTACTCCGCCATCGTCCAGTCATTGCGCAGCCTGAGATGAGGCCCGTGCTCCTTGGCCGCCGCCCCCAGGGGGATCACCACGATCGAATCAGGGGTGAGCCTGTCCCGCGCCTCGATCCAGGTGAGCTCCTCGAGCAGGACGCCCTGCGCCCGGGTCCGGAGGGCGCGCGCGCCGCCCGACAGGGCCGCCAGAGCGACTGCACCGATCGCCAGCGCGCTCATCAGTCTCATCATCGCCCTGCACCGGCTTCCGTCATCGCGCGAGCTTCAGCGGGTCGATTCCCGCGCCCAGGGTGAACGACGAGCCGACCGCCCCGACCACCGCGGTCTGGCGGCTCAAGCCGGCGATCTTCCGGATGCGGAACACCGCCTCCAGACCGGTGCAGTGTGCTCCGAGGAGGTATCCCAGGTCCAGCTTGCGCAGCTTCCGGGCGGTCCAGTCCATCTGGTCGTCCGTGGCGGGGAACAGATGGAAGCCCCCGATCGCGGCCAGGATCCTGTCGTCACGGATCGTCTTCCTGGCGTACTCGAGGGTGTTGACGATCCCGGCGTGACCACAGCCGCTGACCACGACCAGGCCGTCCGCGGTCTCCACCACGACGGAGGTGTCCTCGGGGATGGTGTCCTCGACCGGGCCGTCGGGCGTCTGAAGCAGAAGGGAACCGCTCCAGTTGCGTTCCGGGTAGGTCCGAGGGACCGGGCCGGTCAGCCACACGCCCGGAACCAGGACCGTCGGGCCGGCGTGCTCGATGAACGTCCCGCCGAGCGCCTCGTACTCCGTCTTGAGCAGCAGGAGACCGTTGCGCTCGTGACCGTCGGTGGTGAGACGGCTCAGGAAGATTCCCCGCGCCACGTGGGCGCGCGACAGCGCCCGGGGATTCTTCTTCGCCAGCTCCCGCCGCAGCGTGATCAGACCGCCCGTGTGATCGCTGTGATTGTGGGTGAGGACGAGGTCGGTCACGGTCGAGAGATCGATCCCGAGCTCCGCGGCGTTGTGCAGGACGGTTTCCGGCCGGTCGCCGGTGTCGATCAGGAGCCGCTGCCCGTCGGCCTCGAGCAGCGCCGCGAAGCCCCACTCGCCGATGCCGACGTCGCCGGCCAGCATGGTCGAGAGGACCGTGACCTTCAGCGTCTTCACCGGCTCGGCGGCCGCGGGCCGCGCGCCGGCCGCCGCGGCCACCAGCGCGATGGCGATACCGGAAACCCAGCTTCTCTTCATGCCGCGGACCTTGTCTCCGCCCGCTCGCGCCGTGCCGCTCTCAGGAGCGTGGCGCTGGTGTAAAGCACCACGACAATCACCACCCAGCGGAGGAGGGCGATGGGCATCGCCTTGACCAGAAGCGCCGCGATCAGGAGGGCGGGGACTCCGCCAACGGTCAGACCAATCGCGGCGCCGGGATGATATCTCCGCTTCTGCACGAAGCGTGCGCCGCTGATCGTCATGAGGAAGGCGCAGGAGCCCACCATGATCGGAAAGGCGGCCTGCGGGTTCATCCCGAGCAGACTGACCACGATCATGCAGGGCGCGTACAGACCGATGCCGAGGGTCATCAGACCCCCCAGGACGAGGTTCGCGGCCACCGCCAGGCCGATTGACGGTCCCTGAAGACCCAGTGCCGAGCCGCCGCCGGGAAGCAGCTTCAACTGTGTGAGCGTCATGATAATCGCCGCGGCGAGCAGGGCGACGCCCATGCCTAATCGGACCCGGTAGCGGGACAGCCCCGCGACGATGCCGGCGCCGAACCAGGCGCCGAGCATGGCCGCCGCGATCATCGGGACGAGTGTCGACGTGGCGACGGGGACCAGCTGAATGAAGATGAACGCGCCCAGGACCGCCGCCAGCGTGTGCCCGACATTGAGAGTGCCTGGTATGCGCTCGTCGGGGACCAGACGCCAGGCGCGGAACAGGGCGGTCGTCGTGGCGAAATTGCCGATGCCCAGGGTGTCGAAAAACGTCGTGACGAAGCCCGTGGCGGTCTGGCGCCAATTCGGGATCCAGGAAAACTCCGGGACCCCCGATCCGCGCCCGCGGTCCCGGCTCATGGCGACGAGGTCCTTGAGAAGGATGACGACGAAACAGAGCCCCAGGCCGGCAAGCGCGAGCAACAGGAGAACGCGGATCCCGCTCACGCCGTCACCAGTGACTCTGCCGCTACTTCGCCGACTTGGAACGCGTCGGCGGCTCGTACGCCTTGCCGGGCGTCCCGCCGAGGGCGAGGATCGTCACGCCCTCGGGCCCCGGCACGATCTTGCGCTTCTGGTTCGCGCCGACGCGGACGAGCGTTCCTGGCACGAGATCCCAGCTCTCTCCTCCGGCGCTCAACCGCGCTCTTCCCTGCAGCACGACGTAGGCCTCCTCCTGGCCTTCCTTCGCGTGGTCGTGATCCGGGTAGTCCGGCCAGTTCGGCGGCAGCTTCAGGACATTCATGCCCCATGCCGTCACTCCGAGACCCCTGCTGGCGTAGAGGAACTGGCCGTGATAACTCTCGAGCTCGTCGAACCGCTTGATGGTGACGTCAACCATGCGACCTCCTCATGCCTGAATCCATTTTTCGTGCGCTTGCTCCCGTTCGACTGGGGATTCCCGTTGTGGGACCCGGAGATTATACGGCCTGGCCGCAGCCGTCGCCTCGCCCGCAGCGCCCCGGCGCGCGCCTTCCTCCGTCGGAGACTGGACGCCCTCGCCGGCGATTGAGGCGCAGTTTCCTGGATCAGACGCGGCGTTCGCGAGCCCACCTGATGGCCGGTCCCATCCATTCCGGGAGCGCCCGGTACAGGAAGCCGTGACGCAGGCCCGTGTTGATCCGGACGTCCGCGTGCCGGCCGGCGGCTCCGTCAGTCGCCAGCGCGGGATCGCAGCTTTCGCCCGCGTCGTCGCTCGCCTCGATGACGGACAGGACATCGCCGTGCAGCCCGCCCCGAAGCGCCCGGCGCATTTCGGCGTCGCAGGTGCCCATCAGGACGTAGCCGATATCCGCGACCGGCAGGCGACTCGACACCAGCATGCCGATGAAGCCGCCCATTGAGGCGCCCAGGACCGTGATCTGTCGCGACGGGACGCCCGCATCGAGCAGTCGCCGGACCTGTCCCACGACCCGGTCGGCATAGACCGGCGCCTCGGTGCCCCGCGGCCTCACCTCGCTGATGACCACGAACCCGGCCGACGCGAGACCGCGTAGGATCGCGTCGTACTCGTAGGGCCCGTAGTCCGGGCTGACGGCCCTGCGACCTTGTTCTTGAACGATGCGGCCGTGGAGATAGAAGAGATAGTCTCGGCCCGGGTCGGGCGCGGGCGGCGGCTCGCTCAGGATCAATCCGGCGGCCGGAGCATCCCGGTCGGGTCCGCCATAAGTACTGTAAAACTCGTTCCGGAACAGGTCGTCGGGGTCGTACTTGCGCTTCAGCCGGAAGAACTCCCCGGCCATCGGATAAGCCGCCCGGAACTGTTCCCGCGTGGCGTGCAAGCGGTACGGCAGGTAGTAGCGGCCACCATCGCTCAAGGAGAGATCAATGAGATCGCGTGTGAGGTCCCGCATGCCGATGTCACCCTGCGGCGTGGTCGGCTGGTCGAACAGCATCACGATGGCGAGCATCGGGCCGCTGGCATAGCGCAGGTAGGTGTCGGTGTCGGCCTCGACGTCACGCACCGTCACATTCAGGAGGTCGGCGCGGTGGCGGCGGATCATCTGACGGGCCCGGCCCACGAAGTCGGTGAAGCGATCGAACGGGACGAAATACTCCTGCAGGATGTCGGTGGTCGGCGGATCGCGGTTCTCGGTCGCCGCCAGGTCCTCGTTCAGCAGCTGGTTACGTGAGAAGACGCGCTGCATCAGGTACTCTCCGAGCTCCCGCTCGGTCGTCCACCTCAGCCACCTGCCGTAGTCGCTGGCGGCGCAGCCGCGAAACACCAGGCGCTTGATCCCGATCATGGCGGGGCTGGCCAGGGCGGGAACGGCGAGATCGGGCGCATCCTGGAAGACCGTCAGGATCCCCTCCTCGAGGAAAGAGGCGGGGGAGACGCTCAGCCGGCCATAGACCATTCCGACCCCGTGCCGGTGAAGAGCGTTCTCCTCGAGGGTCGCCACGTAGTCCTGAGTGGGCACGATGAACCGCCGGGACCGGTAGGCGGCGTTCGGAACCACATCGAGGTCCACGTCGAGGATGACACCAAAGAGCCCGTAGCCCCCGAGCGCGAGGGAGAACAGCTCGCGGTTCTCTTCCCGGCTGCATCGCACCACGGTCCCGTCGGCCCTGACCAGGCGGAAGGCACGGACCGTCGAGGCGATCGGCGCGTGTCCGGGCTGCCATCCGTGACAGTTGACGCTGAGGGATCCGCCGACCGAGAAGACGTTGTTCGACTGCATCACGGCGATGGAGAGTCCCCGCGTCTCCAGATAGGGGATCACCTCGCTCCAGCGGCCCCCGACCCGACGTGGAGAGTCGTCGTGCCTTCCTCCAGGTCCATCCGGTCGTGGCCGAGCATGTCGAGAACGATGCCGTCCCGGGCGATCGCCTGGCCGCCCATGGTGTGACGGGCGCCGGCGATCGAGACGCCCACGCTGCGCCTGCGCGCCAGGGCGAGCGCCCCGCGGATCGCTGCAACGGCCGCGTCGGGATCCGCCGGGATCGCGACGATCCGGGTGACGGACATCGAGTCGAGCCGGCTGGCGTCGTC
>QHXY01000051.1 GCA_003223145.1 Acidobacteriota bacterium | reverse complement strand
CCCGGTGTTCGCTGCCTTTTTCCCGTGGCCTTAAAATCCCTCGGGCCTCCGGCCCTTCTGGGTTCGACTCCCAGACCCGGCACCGACGCTCTCAGCAATCCTGTGAAGGCCAGAAGGACAACCCTCGGAAGGCGCCGAGCCTCAGGTGTCCATCCGGGTGTGCGTAAAGATGCTCCCTAGAGAGCGCCGAAGTGGACGGCGATGCTGAGACCGCGGTCGATGTGAATGACCTGGCCGGTGACGAAGCCGCATCGCTTAGAAGCCAGAAAGCCGACGAGCGCGGCGACCTCCTCGGGCCTGCCTTGGCGGATGCTGGCCCCCGCTGGCTCAGACCAGACAGCGCGGCGGCGTTGACGAGGACGTCAGGCGCTCCGGGGTCACGCACGAGGCAGTCGGTCTTCGTTCCCGTCCTGCCCGCGTCCTTCTCGATCGGCCATATCGACTATTGCTCCTCGTCGTTCATCACGACCCGGTACAGGTCGTCGTCCTTCTCGTGGCCGACCATGCCGACCTCCCGAATCCGAATGTTCTTCGATCTGCCGTGCACGCTCAGCCATGGCGCCCCGCTGGGAGCCAAGAATACAACGAGGTGGCGAAACCCGGGGCGTCGCCTGGCGGTCAAAGCGCCGTATTGAGCGGGACCAGGACCTGCGTCGTCGCGGGAGCCGTGGTGTTCCCCGCGCCGTCGGTGCAGACGACGCCGATCGTGTAGATGCGGCCCGTGCCGCCGCCGGCGCGCTCCTCCCGCAGACGCAGTCGATGCGCGTCCAGGATCTGCCAGTCGGGCGCCTTGTCGCCGTCCCCCGTGCCGTTGATCGGCTCGTTGCTGGTAACCGAGAGAGCGCAGGTCACCGCCGGAAGCGCGTCGCAGTTGTCGGTCGCTTGGTAGGCCACCGTCACGTTCACCATCTTGTGGTCCGGCGGCCTGAGGACCGACGGCGTGGTTGCCAGACCCGCGATCGACGGGGCTTCCGCGTCGACGACGGTCACGCTGAAGCTACAGCTATCGGTCGCTCCGTACGTGTCGGTCGCGGTGCAAGTGACGGCGGTGAACCCGCGTCCGAAGGTGGAACCCGATGGTGGGACGCAGGCCACGCTCACCCCTTCCTGGTCATCCGTGGCGGTGGCGGCGAAGGGGAGGGCTGCAGCACACTGCCCCGGATCGGTCTCGACCGTCTTGCTCGCGGGGCAGGTGATGACCGGGGCCTGATTGATCACAAAGCTCTTATTGGAGATATCGAAGAAGACGTTGTCGACCGCCTCGACCTTGATGCGGGCCTCCGACGACGAGACCGCCGGCGGCAGGGTGATCGTCTGGGAGCCGTCGTTGGGCGTTCCGGCGGCCATGACGATGGGGAAGGTCTGGCCGCCATCGATCGACAGCAGGATGTTGACCGCGGCGCAGCTCACCGGGGGATTCGCGGTACCCGCCACGTCCCACGTGACAGCCTGTGTCGAGCCGACGGGCCAGACGACCGAGGTGTCCGGGGAGGTCACGGCGAATGGTCCGCTGCCACCGTCGACGTGCAGCAGGATGTCGTCCGAGCTCACGCCCCCCCGGTGATCGCGAACGGTCAGCCGGAACGTCATGGTGCGTGTGATGCGCGGCAGCATCTCGCCGACGGTGAATGTCTGGGGCGTTCCGAACCTGTCGAACCCGGAGTAGAACTCGGGCGGGTCGTTGCTGTTTTCGAGGATGTAAAGCAAGGTCCGCGTCGCCGTTCGGCGGCGAAGTCGCGCCGAGGTCGTACTCCTCCCAGTCGTACTGCAGCGGATCGCCGTCGGGGTCGCTCGCCGCGCCCGTCAGAGTGAACGGCGTGTGACTCGGGATGTCGTGGTCGGGTCCCGCGGCGACGTCGGGTGGTTGATTACCGGTCGCCTGGAGGACGGCGCACGCCCCGCCGCCGTTCGCGACGTAGTCGGTCACGAACGCGATGCTGCTGGCGTGGAAATAGCGATCGGGAAAGACCTGCAGACTCTCGTCACCGCACCCCGCCGTATCGCACCCGGCGTACGACATGATGGTCGAGCCACTCCCCACCTCGTAAGCGGAGTAGGCGCTGTACTGACCGTACTTATCCTTGTAGTTGAAGGAGTGGGGTGCGCCCATCTGATGCGCCCCCTCGTGGATCAGGTAGTGGGTCTGGAACTTGAAGCTCTCGGTCTCGCAGACTCCGCCCGAGACCCCCTGGCCCTTCATGCCGGCCGTGCAGGCGATTCCGACGCCGCCGGAGAGACCGCCGCTGCACCTGTCGAACACGTGGCCGATGTCGTAGTTCGCCGTCTGGATCACGGCGTCGAGGTTCTGCTGGTTCTCGAGAATCATCTTGCCCGTGTCACCGCTCGTGTAAGGCTCCTTGCCGGGATCGGTGTAGATGATTTTCAGGATGTCCTCCTTCGGCAGCAGGACGAGGCGGATGGCGAGATCCCGCTCATAGATCGCGTCGGCCGCGTTGACGGTGGCGACGATCTCGTCGAACGCCCGCTCTTTGGCGGTGGCGGGGTCGGGCTCGTTCCCCGTTACGTAGGCGGTGTACTCGGCGGTCGCCGCGACCGCGGCGCGAAAGACGCTGAGGGTCGGCCCCAGGACCGGCACCGGCGGCGGTGACGCAGGGGCGGGCAGGGCGCTCGAACCGGACGGGCGCGCGTCGAGCGCGCCGATGAGGCCGCAGCGCACGGCGCCGCCGACCGCGTCGTCGGTCGAGACCACATAGGAATCTTCCACGCTCGGGGATCGAGGCATGATGAACACGCCGCCCCGATCGGACAGGATCAGCGCGTGCAGCCGGGATCCAGTCCAGCTCAGTCTTCCCGTGACGCTCGGGTCGTCGACTCCCCGAATCGTGAACGTCCGGATCTCCGGCAGCCGGCCGTCATGTCCCGGCGCGACGATCGGGGACTCCTCGAGGCGGAACTTCGAAAAGACGTCGCCGGAAATCGGCAGATAAACCAGCGCCCCGCCCGTGCCGCCCGGGCTTTCCTGCGGGCCACGCTGGAGCATCTGCGTCAACACGTCGCGACTCAGACGGAGCGCGCGGGAGGCGGATCCCTGGGGGGAATTCCGCGCCGCGCCCGCTGGCACGCCGTCCGAATCGACTGCCTGCCACACGCCATCGGGGGAGCGCCTCCCCCGCAACTCCCCCGAGTCGGCTGCCAGGGCGACCACTCCCAGGCAGGCAAGCAGGGCCCCGAGGACGAAACTCCGACCGCGACCGTCTCGCTCCGAATGATTCATGTCCCCCTCCTGTGCGCCCGGCGGGAGCCGGGGGCTTCATCCATGTATGACGCAAACAGAGGGGCGAAGGGGCCATCCGATATCCCTGGATCAAGGCCATCGTTCCTCTGGATGGATCGAACCAGCTGCACAAGTTTCAGTAACTGGCCCGCGTGAGAGCACCGGCGATGGGCATCGGGGAGGACTCGGTGGCGTGCCTGCGGAGATCCAGGTCGTTGGAAAGAACCTTCCGGCACCCAACCCGATCTCCGGCAGGTCGGTCCCCGCCGATGGGCGCGTCGCGGTCCCGCTCGAGACGCCGGACTCGTGGTTCTGGCGACCAGGATTCCTCAACCGAAGAATCACGAGGCTGGAGAACCAGAACCACGCTGGCGGCGGGAGCATGAGGTTGTTGGCAATGCAGGCCAGCGTGTCATGACGACGGCGACCTAGTGTCCTGAATTGGAGATCCGCTGACAAAACCGTGCGATGCTCGCGAAGATCTCATCGGCGGTCTTAGTCCACACGAACGGCTTCGGATGCTTATTGTTGGAGGTGAGGTACGCCATGATCGCTCCTTCCAGCTCGCGGGTGCTGCGATGGGTGCCGCGGCGGATCTGCCGCTCGGTCAGCAGCCCGAACCAGCGTTCCACCAGGTTCATCCACGACGCGCTGGTGGGCGTGAAGTGCAGGTGAAAGCGGGGATGTCTGACCAGCCAGCGGCGAATCGACGGTGTCTTGTGGGTGCCGTAGTTGTCGAGGATCAGATGCACGTCGAGCCGGGCCGGCACCGACGCATCGATGGTGCCCAGGAACTTGCGGAACTCGCGGGCGCGATGCCGCCGGTGGCACTCGCCGATCACCTTGCCGCTCTTCACGTCCAGCGCCGCGAACAGAGAGGTGGTCCCGTGGCGCACGTAGTCGTGGGTCCGGCGCTCCGCCTGTCCCGGCCGCATCGGCAGAAGCGGCTGCGTCCGGTCCAACGCCTGGACCTGCGACTTCTCGTCGGCACAGAGCACCAGGGCCTTGTCCGGAGGGTTGAGGTAGAGTCCGACGATGTCCCGGACCTTCTCGATGAACAGCGGATCTTTCGACAGCTTGAAGGTCTCGCTGCGATGGGGTTGCAGCGCGAAGGCCCTCCAGATCCGGCTAACCGCCGTCTGCGAGAGCCCGCACGTCTTCGCCATCGATCGCGTGCTCCAATGTGTGGCCTCCTGAGGCGTGCTCTCCAGTGTCATCGTAATCACCCGTTCCACGTGAGCATCGGTGATCTTTCTGGGAGCACCGGGCCGCGGCTCATCCAGCAACCCGTCGAGCCGCTTCTTCAGGAAGCGGGTGCGCCATCGGCCCACAGTCTGACGCGTGACCCGCACCTGCGCGGATACGTCGGCGTTCGTCATTCTGGCCGCACAGGCCAGGACGATACGGGCCCGCTGGGCCAGCGCCTGCGCCGTCTTGGGTCGGCGCGACCATCGTTCGAGGGCCTCGCGCTCTCCGGAAGAGAGCGTGAGAGCCGGCATCGGTCGTCCTCTGCGCATCGGTGTCCTCCCTTCTACACCGAATACGCAGAGGTTCGTTATTTAGTTCCATGACTTATAACTCAGGACACTAGCGAGGGAGCATGCCTGGTTTCCGGATCTTGCTACACGCGCTTCCGCATACAAACCCGATCGTATTCGAGCCCGCGCCTCCGGGTGTTCAACAGGCCGTGGAAGTGCAGTGCCCGCCACTCTTGGAACAGTTGTAGGACAGAGTGGTCGCGAGGCAATCTGC
>QHXY01000311.1 GCA_003223145.1 Acidobacteriota bacterium | reverse complement strand
CGCAGCCGGGGAGGACGTCGCGTATGCTGCCGATCCCCGACCCGATCTCTACCAGATGCCCCTTGAGATCCCGGGAGACACATGTCGCAATCGCCTCGTGAAAGTCGCGATAGACCTGACGAAGAACCGGCTTCCGCTCCCAGTGCTTCAGGTTGCGCTGGATTTCGTCCTGATGGCGCGACACGCCCGTTCCTCCGTGGATCGCGCGATCCCGAAGAAGATTTATCCCGCTAGGGTTTCCGAACGACCGCCAGCAGGTGCGAGCGGAACAAGGGAATGGTCTCGATCGCCCGCAAGAATATTCTCGATAAACCCCCGACTAGGCGAGCCAGTTGCGGAATGGGAGTCGTGCTGCGGGCGCTTACGCGCCAACCATGAAACGCCGTCCGCAGCTCGGACGATGACACGGGCGACGTGTTCCTGTTCCAGGGGTTTGGGTACCGCGTGTCGTAGGAAAGGAAGAGGCCGTTGGGCGAAAGAACCCGACGGACATCGAGCAGAATCTTCCGGCGCAGGTTCCGATCGAGGATGCTCGATAACATGGTCGACTGGTACACGACCTCGAAGGTTGCATCGCGGAACGGCAAGCGGGCGGCATCCGCCTGAAGGACTGTGAGCCAGCCACGCGACTTCCTTGTCCGCAGGAGAGACTCCCGCAACAAGTCGATGGCCACGATCCGCTCCGGACGGAACCCGAGCTGCCTGAACCGGTCGCAATCACCACCGTCACCGGCGCCCAGATCCAGGAGTCGGGCCGCGGGGACGTCGACCAGCTCCTTCTCGACGATGCGAGCGATCTCTTCCCACTTCCGCTCGAGAATATAGTGAGCTGCATCGCCCGACCAAATTCTTCTGTAGTAGGGGTCTGTGGAGTAGGCGTGATAAACGCGCTCGATCCGGGTGCGCTCGACCCGCCCGTCCTCTTCAGGCGGTAACCCGTGCTGGCGGGCCTCGTCCATCAGCTCCGGCGGGGTGCTCTCAACCGACGATCCGGGTGACTTTTCCTTCAACGCCCTGATCGTCGACCGTTTCGAGAGAGGTCGTCGACCTGCGTTTCCTGTCTTTCTTGGACGAAGACGACTCGCCGTAGTAGTAATAGCCGACGTAGTAGTAGTCCTTGTAGTCCGAACGCTCCAGGTCGATGTTATTCAGGACTGCCCCGATGACGTTGGCGTTGATCTTGCGTAGATCACCGACGCAGCGCCGGATCAGATCCTTGTCATTCTCGTTGTGCTTCACGACGAACGCCACCATGTCGCAGAGGGACGCCAGGATCATGGCGTCGGCGAGCGACACGGCCGGCGGGGAGTCGACGAACACCCAGTCGAACTCCTGCCGGAGCTCCTTGAGAAGACGCTTGAAACGCTCGTGACCGAAAACGTCCGCGGGATTCGGAGGGATTGGACCGCTGGTCAAGGCGTAGAGGTTGGACTGATCGGTGGTCTTGAGATAGGTTCTCCAGTCATCACCTTCGGTCGACAAGATGTAGTTCGTGATGCCCTGGTCCTTGCTCAACTTGAGCCATTGATGCACCGTCGGCCGTCGCAGGTCGCAGTCGATGATCACGACCTTTTCCCCGGCGTTCGCCAGTGTCCGCGCCACGTTCACCGACGTACAGCTCTTGCCTTCCTGAGGACCTGCGCTGGTCACCAGGACGGCGTTCGCCGTGCGGGCTTTCCTCGAAAACAGGAGACTGGTTCTCAGGGTCTGATAGGCCTCGCGAACCGCCCGGCGCGTCGCGTCGTTGTCGCGGGGGACCACCGCGAGAATGTTCAGCTTGAGATAGCGCTCCACGTCCTCGGATGTCCGAACGGTGTTGTCCATGTAGTCGAGGAAGAAGACGGTCCCGACCCCCAGGAGCAGTCCCAGCATCACGCCGATCAGGAGATTGAGAATCGGTCGCGGACGGATGGGCATCTGCGGGAGAGGCGCGCGATCGAGAACGCGCAGATTATTGCTGAGCAGGCTCGCACTCAGGTCAATTTCCTTGACCCGGGCGCTGATCAGGTCGTAAATCCGCTTGGTATCCAGCGCTTCGGTCCGCATCAGCTCGTAATTCGAGGCTTTCTGGTTGACACGGAGCGACTCGGATCGGGTCTCGTTGATCGCCACCGCCAGCTTGCTTTCACGGTCTTTGAGGAGCGCATACTGGGTCCGCAGATTGCTGATGATCCGGTCCACCTCGGACGCGAGTTTCTGGTTCGTCTTGTCGATCTCGCTCTGCTTCTCCAGGACCCTCACGTGCTTGTCTTTGTAGGTCACCGACAGCTTCTCGAGATCCCTTTCGAGTATGGCCTTCTCGCGGTACACGTCCTGAACCACGGCGTCACCGCTGATCTGCGGGATGACTTCATACGAGCCGCCGTTCTGGCGGACCTCGTCGACCCTCTTCAACACGCTCTCGAGCTCGGCCGCCTTGACCTGGGTCTCCGTGTAGTCGGCTTGCAGGGCGGAAAGCCGATCGTTCGTGATCTTCTGCTGGTTTTCCGGGACGTAGAGGTTTTCCTTCTCCGCCAGCTCGAAGCTGCTTCGCTGTGTGTCCTGCAGCTTCTCCCGCATAGGCGCGATTTCGCTGAGCAGCGCCTTCACGGCCCGCCCGGTCGCCTCGATGGAGAGGTCCAGGTTGCGATCGACGTAGGCCTCGGCCACCGAATTGACCCAGGTCTGAACCTCCTTCGGCTCGGGCCCGTCCAGCGTGATCTGCATGATGCCCGTGTCCTTGATCAGTTCGACCTGGACCATGGAGCTGAACACCCCCACGGGGTCCGATGACTTTCGGAACATGGGATGGTGGTAAAGGTCGAGCTTGTCGAACACGCGCTGGGCGACATCACGGCTCTTGATGATCTCGTTCTGGGTGTTGAAGTACCGCTCCTCGGCGGACCAGCCGAAGTTCGACGTGCCGAGCTGGGAGACATCGGCAACCGGAGCGACCTTGCTCGCCTGCGACGTGATTTCGACGGTTGCGCGCGCTCTGTAGACCGGCTTTTGCGTGAAGGTGCCGATGGCCACGAGGGTCACGATCACGACGAACACGCTCAGGATAGTCCAGCGCCCCCTGGAGATGGTGCGCCAGTAGTCGAGAAGATGGACCTCCCGCTGCTCTTCCACGATCGGCAGGTTTTCAGACATGCCGTAATCCTATCACCAAAGCCGCTGATTGCAAGGTGTTTGTGGGGACTCGCCCTTAGAAGACGCGCCTCGGTACGATTATGAGATCGTTAGATTTCAGGGAGACGTCCGGCGCCTTCCCGTCCTCGATCGCCTTCAGATTGACGGTCACCTTTTTTTGAGCCCGATTGCCTTCGGTCCGGAGCAGCACCACGTCCTTGCGGTTCGCGAACTGGCTGAAACCCCCTGCAAAAGTGACGGCCTTGAGGATCGTCATATCCTTCTCAAGAAAGTATGGGCCCGGCTTGGCCACCTCGCCACGGATGTAGAAGACGTCCTTCTCTCCCACTGTGACGATGTCTCCCGGGGCCAGCGCCAAGTTCACGTCCTGATTGTCCGACGCGAACAGACGCTCACGCTCCACCACAATCTGCCGCGAATCCGCACCGGGTTGATCGCGGTGAGTGATCGTCACGCCGGGTCCGGCGTCCTTGGTGGGGCCTCCGGCTTCCCCGATGAGATCAATAACGTGCATATTTCTCTTCAGGAGATACCGGCCGGGATTTCGAATCTCTCCAAGGATGCTCACCCACCGGCTCTGTGACTCTTTGACCTCGACGTTGACATCCGGATCCACCAGATAGTCCTTTCCGAGCGCCCGGGTGATCCCGGCGTCAACCTCGGACGGCGCCAATCCGACCACCTTCAGGTCGCCGATCAGCGGGTAGGAGATGCTTCCGTCGGCGCGTACGTCCACGGTTTTGCTCAGGTCGTCATGACCGAAGACGCTGATCTCCAGCTTGGCGCCGATCCCGATGCGGTACTCGCCTGAACCCGATGTCGGACCGTCCGCCGGATCCAGTCGGGCGAAGTGGATCACCAGACCCTGGGGGGTCTGTTCGACCCCGGAGAGGGTTCCCTCCCCGAGGAGAAACCGGATACGCACGCCGGACGCGCCAACCCTCGCCTCGACACGAGCCTCCTGGACCAGATGCCCATCGAGATCGTAGCGACTCTCCATGCGGCTCGCGGCCTCGGGGATCTCGAGGATCACCTCCCGGGGTGACGCGTCGGCGACGACGCAGCGAAAGGGAGGCACCGGGAGGGACGTCCGGATTTGAACGGCCAGCCCGCCGGATGAAAGCGCAAACTGCAGGCCCTGGACCTCGCGGGAGGGTCCCTGCGGTTCGGCACCCCAGGGCGCGCAGGTGCCGATCGCAAAGCACAGGCCTGACAGAACGACTCCGCGAACTCTCAAGTCCGAGCCTCTTCGATTCGTAGCAGGCGATGCTGAATCACGTCATCGTGCGGGCCGCACAACGTGCTGCGGCTCACTGGGTCAAAGCATTCATCAGCGACGATCGCCATTATATCCGAGGTGAACCGGTCGTGTGCGGGACGGTCGGTCCCCGGTGCTGGACTTGAGGCGTCGCGGACACTAAAAAAGCGCCCCGGTCGCCGAACGGAGGCGCGTTCTTCGTCGCTTGAGACCTTCTCGCGACTCTAGATCTGGGCATCCACCCTTCTTTTGACGCCGATGTCCACGATCCGCGACGCCATCGCGGCGCTACGGACCGGCACGGCGGACGCCGGGCTGTACTCCGAGACCAGGAAGCTTAGCCGAGAGAGCGATTCGACCACGCTGCCCGCGATGGCCGCCTCCTCCAGCTTGTGCACGGCCTCCCATTCGGCTTCGCCCAACGGCTCCACCCCTGTCAGGACCATGATCTTCTCATTCGAGGTAGGGAGGGCGTCTTCCGTCTCATTCTTCAGCTCCTCATGGAGCTTTTCGCCGGGACGAAGCCCGGTGAAGACGATCTTGATGTCCTGGTCCACGCTGAGGCCCGACAATTCGATCAGATTTCTCGCGAGGTCCAAGATGCGAACGGGCTCCCCCATGCGGAGCAGGAACGTTTCGCCGCCCTCTCCCATCGCTCCGGCAAGCAGCACGAGCTGCACCGCCTCGGGAATCGTCATGAAGTAGCGGGTCGCCTCCGGGTGGGTGACGGTGACCGGTCCTCCTGCGGCGATTTGTTTGCGGAAGGTCGGGACGACGGAGCCGTCGCTCCCCATCACATTGCCGAACCGCACGGCCATGAAACGGGTCGGTTCCGCGGCCAGGCTCTTCACCAGACGCTCCCCCAGCCGCTTGGTCGCGCCCATCACGCTGGTCGGCCGGACGGCCTTGTCCGTGGACACGTAGATGAAGCGCTCCACGCGGCTGGCGACCGCGATCTCGGCAAGGGCGCGCGTGGCGAGGACGTTGTTCTTGACGGCCTCGACGGGGTTCTGCTCCATCAGCGGGACATGCTTGTAGGCGGCGGCATGGACCACGATCTGCGGCCGAGCGTCCTCGAAAAGAGTCGACATGTGCCGGCGGTCGAGGACATCTCCCACGACGACGCGCAGTCCGAGCAGCGGGTGGGCGGCCCGCAGCTCCGCCTCCAGATAGAACAGACTGTTCTCGTTCCGGTCGAGAAGAATCAGATCCTCGGGGCCGTAGGCGGCGGTCTGGCGCGCCAGCTCGCGTCCGATCGACCCTGCCGCCCCTGTGACCAGCACGCGCCGGCCGCTCAGGCTCTGCCGCAGGAACTTCTGGTCCAGATTGACCACGTCCCGGCCCAGCAGATCCTCGATATCGACCAGCCGGATCTGGCTAAGACGGGCGGCACCGCGCTGCACCTCCCCGCGCGTGGGGACGGTTCGAAAGGTTGCTCCGGCGCGGCGGCAGATCTCGAAGATGTCCCGCATCACGCCGCCGGCGGCCCCCGGAATGGCGATGATCACCTCGCGGACGCCGTAGTCCTCGACGATCCTCCCCAGGTCGCGGCTACCCCCCAGCACGGGGACGCCGTGAATCTTCACTCCCACCTTTTCCGGATCGTCGTCGATGAACCCGATTGGGTTGTAGGCGGCGCCCTGGTCTCTCCTCAGCTCGCGCAGCAACGCCTCGCCGCTGTCTCCGGCTCCGACAATGACGGCCCGGCGGCCGGCGCCCCGCTGCCGTGCCGAGGAAAACTCGAAGCGGAACCGGGGGACCAGCCGCAAGGCTCCGGTGAACATCAGCAGGAAGACCGTGCTCATGACCACGACCGCGCGCGACGACCCGTTGAACCCCAGTACGTAGAACAGGACGATGAGTCCAAAAGTCCGGTAGGCGACCGCGCGGACGAGCCGAAGGAGATCGCTCAGGCCGGCGTACTTCCAGTAGCTCTGGTAAAGCCCCGTGACATAAAAAACCAGAGGAGTCAGCGCCAGATCGAACAGCAACAATTCTCTGTTGCGGTGCGCCTTATGGATGATGTTCAGCCAGATGAAGTCGAATCGCAGCACCATCGCGAGGAGGTTGGCCAGAAAAACGGCCGCGATGTCACCTGCCACGAACAGGAGCTTCTTGCGGTTCTTGAACAAGTGGTTCATCCCGGCGACATCTCCTGAATCGAGATCTCCAGGTCGGGCGGATCGGATCGTCAGAAGGTCGTTCTGGCTGACGGCTGGATGAGTCTTATATACTGTGGTATCAAAGCATTGTCAAGAAGAAACCCCGCGCCGCGCGCGTTATCGACGGGGGGTCCAGTAGGGCGTATCTGTACCCAGAACAAAGGCTCTCAAGCCGGAGAGTCCCGCGAAGTTGATGACGAGAAAGTAATAGGCAAGGTAGAGGGGAATCTGCCCCGCTCCGATCCGGCTGGCCAGAAACCCGAGCAGGGCGATCCCATAGAAAGTGCCCTGTCCTGCGAGCGCGACCCACCGCCAGGAACCCGGAAGGAACAGGCTCGACAGCAGGATCACGGCGAGCGCCGGCCCGCCGGCCCACCTCAAGATGCGGTGGGAGAGACACTGATAGGCCAGGAGGATGCGACCCCGGCGCAGAGCCTCTCCGAGGAGGGAGATCATGGACCGCAGGCCGAACGACGCATGCCGTGCCCGTCTCCGACGCTCCACTCCTTCTTCCGCGGCCTCCTCCGCGCAGAGCGCCTCGACAGCGTAGATGGTCAGATAGCCCTCGATGGCAATCCGAACAGGGATGACGTCGTCACAGAACATGAGCGGGTCCACCGGCCTGAATAAACCTCGCCGGAAGGCGTACATCGCTCCGTTCGCCCCCAGGAGGGAGCCCAGCGAGCTCTCCAGGCGTTTGATCACTCCTTCGTACGTCCAGTAAATCCGCTCTCCCCTCCCGGCGGGCACCTCCTGAGGATTGACCAAGCTCAATCGCCCGCAGACACACCCCACGCGGGGATCGGCGAAATGACGGACGAGCTCGCGAAGGCTCCCAGGTTCGTACATGGAGTTGGCGTCGGACATGACGACCAAGTCCGACCGCACCTCCGGCAGAACATGGTTCAGGCAGGAGACCTTGCCCTGTCTTCCCTGACAGGCGCGCAGGATGACCCTGCGGGCCTGGAACTCGCGCACGATCGCCTCGGTGGCGTCCGTCGAGCCGTCGCTCACCACGAGAATCTCCAGTCGCTCCTCCGGGTAGTCCAGGCTCAGGCTGTTCTCGATCTTCCGGCGGATCACGGTCTCTTCGTTGTAGGCGGAAATCACCAGAGTAACGGTGGGCAGGTCTCCGCCCGACTTGTGGCGCGAGCGATCGCCCGAGATAACGCGCAGAATGAGAAGGCTCAACGGATAGCCGGCGTAGGCCTGGATAATGACGGAGGCCGCGATCAGAAAAAGCGCGGTCATGTTCTCGAGGGCAGGAGGACGGTCTTGATCGTGCCGACGATGAGCCCGATATCGTACATCAGCCCCGCCTGTTCGACATACTGGAGGTTGATTGCCAGCTTTCTTGGCAGGACCTCGCTCACGTAGTACGCCTCCCTCCGAGCCGCTTCCACGGCGCCGAGGATCGCCTCCTCGTCGCGGAACAGGACGCTGGCCGGATCCGTCAGTCCTGGCCGCACCTGCAGGACCCCCCTCTGCTCGCGGGTGTAGAGGGCCACGTAGCGGGGCACCTCGGGGCGAGGGCCGACAAATGACATCTCGCCCCGGACCACATTGACCAGTTGCGGGAGCTCGTCCAGCTTGCTCGCGCGCAGGAGCCGGCCCAGCGGGGTCACGCGAGGATCGCCGCTTCCGGTGATCGGCAGGCCCCCGTCCGCGTCCGTCCGCATGGTACGAAACTTGAGGAGACGGAAGGGACGTCCCTCGAGCCCGATCCGGACCTGCCGGAACAACACAGGTCGGCCCGACGACGCGGCGATCGCGACCGCCATGATCAGGAACAGGGGAGAGAGCAGCGTCAGGGCCAGCAGACCCAGCACCAGATCAACGCCCCGCTTGAGGCGGCCCGTGCAATATGCCCTTCCTCGGCGGCGCGTGCTCATCTCCTGTGACGTTCGGCCAGATCCAGGAGCACTTCGACGACTCGATCCTGTGCCCGGGTGGACAGCCCCGGATAGAGAGGCAGGGACAGGGCCCTGGCCGACTCCGCCTCGGTACGAGGGAAAGCCCCCGCTGTGTAGCCGAAGGTGCGGCGGTAGAACGAGTGGAGGTGGAGCGGGAGGAAATGAACACTCGCGCCGATCCCGCGCGCCCTCAGCAGATGGAGAAGTCGATCCCGTTCGATGCGGAGCACGCCGGAGCGCAGGCGCAGGACGTAGAGATGCCACGCGTGCGTCGAGCCCGGGAGCTCGGTGGGAAGCTCGTACGTGTCGCTCTGTCCCAGCAGCGCGCAGTAGCGGCGAGCCAGCCGGAGGCGTTTAGCCTGCATGTCCCTGAACTTCGACAGCTGCGCGAGCCCGATCGCCGCCGCGACGTCCGTCATGTTGTACTTGTATCCCAGCTCGACGACGTCGTAGCGCCAGGAGCCGGCGCGTGTGTAACGCTTCCACGCGTCCCGGGACAAGCCGTGCAGGCTGAGGCGGCGGATCCGATCGGCCATCTCCCGGTCGTTCAGGGTGACCATGCCACCCTCCCCGGTCGCCAGGTTCTTCGTCGCGTAGAAGCTCAGACAGGTCGCGTCCGACAGAGATCCGATCGGCCGGCCGCCGTAGACCGCCCCCAAAGCGTGGGCGGCGTCCTCGATGATCGCAAGGCGGTGCCTCCTGGCAATGTCCAGCAGAGGGTCCATGTCGCACGGCAGACCTGCGATGTGCACCGGGACGATCGCCCGGGTCCTCCGCGTGACGGCGCGCTCGACGGCGTGCGGATCGATGTTGAGCGTCGCGGAGATGATGTCGGCGAACACCGGCCGCGCTCTCAGGTAGAGGATGGCCTCCCCCGTCGCGGCAAACGTGTAGGGGCTGGTGATGACCTCGTCCCCCTCCTTGATGCCGCGGGCCGCCAGCGATAGATGCATCGCCGCCGTGCAGGAATTGACCGCCACCGCGTGCCGCGCTCCGACCGAGCGGCGCACGGCGCTTTCGAACCGCGACACTCGGGGGCCGGTCGTCAGCCAGCCCGAGCGGATTGCCTGCGCGGCCCCCTCGACCTCGCGCCGATCCGTGTACGGGACGCAGAACGGGATGAACCCCCGGTGCCCGTGGGGCGCTCTCGCCGCCCTGGGAGGTCTGGGCATTTCGCGCGGGCTCACTCGACGGCCGCGGCGGAACGGGCGCTCAGGCGTCGGCCACGCGGACCGGCGTCGCGTGCGGCGAGCAGACTCCTCAGGACGCCCTCGGTCCGGGAGACCAGCTTCTCGACCGAGAAGTCGCGCAGGATTCTGGCCCGGGCGGCGGAGCCCATCGAGGCGCGCAATGGGGCGTTCGTGGCCAGTTGCCGCACGCGCTGCATCATGAGGTTGGCGTCCCCCGAAGGGACCAAAAAGCCGGTGACACCCTCCTCGACCAGCTCACGGCAACCTCCGACATCGGTGCACACGCAGGGCAGTCCCGCCGCCATCGCCTCCATGACCGCGTTCGGCAACCCCTCGTATCGCGACGTCAGGACGAAGACATCGAAAGCGGGAAGGAGCTCCCCCACGTTGGGCCGTTCTCCCGTGAGGAGGAAACAGTCGTCGACGCCGCGGGCGCGAATCATCGAGCGCAGCGCCCCGATTCGGCTCCCGTCGCCGATCGCGCAGAATCGCGCCCGGAGCGCCTCCCGCCGGGCGAGACATGCGACGTCGACGAGCATCGGCGGATTCTTTTGATCCTCAATGCGCCCCACCGTGCCGATCACGAGCACGTCCTCGGGGATCCCCAGGAGCGCCCGCGCGGCGCGCTTCTCCTCCGCTCCGACTGCCGGACAGGGCTCAATGGCATTGAGCACAGTAATCACTTTGCGATCGGGGATCCCGACACGCTCGACCAGGTCGCGGCGCACGGCTTCGGCATTGCAGATCAAGCACTCCGTCATCCCCGCCAGGAATCTCTCGAGGATCCCTTGAACACGCGTCAGGTAAACGCACCTCTCGCCGGTCACGGGAAGAGGCACCGAGGCCACCAGCCCCGCCAGCCGCGCGTAAACCGTCGTGGGGTAGTTGAACGCGTAAACAACGTCCGGGCGCATGTTCCGGAAGGCCGCCACGAGACCCGCGAACCGCCCGATGTCGAAATG
>QHXY01000312.1 GCA_003223145.1 Acidobacteriota bacterium | reverse complement strand
CTCCTCCCGACCGGTGATGGGACGCTCCGGGCCCGCATAGACGTGGTCGCAGGAGAGCAGCGGCCGCTCCTCCCGTCCAAGCCCGGGGACGGTGGCGCGCACCCGGTTCCAGACCTCGGCGAGGGTGGCGCCCGGGGAAACTTCCACAACGACCGCCGGGACTCCGGCAGCCTCGCGATAGCGCGCGAAAAGGAGCACGGTCACGGTCACGACGGGTCCGGCGCGTTCCGGGCCGCCGGAGCGGCCTGGCGGCGCCGCTCCTGCACGAGGCTCAGCACTCCAGCCACCATCGCGTCGATACCCGCTTTCACATCGGCCAGGCGGGTGAAGGCGGTCGACCCCGGTGTGTGCACGATAGCCTTCTCTCGATCGACCGCCAGAGCCGTGGCGCTGCGCGGAGATTCGGGTACGGTGAGGTCCTCGCCGAGGGTGGTCCGCAGAGGTATCTCCCCCAGGCTTACGCAGCCGATCGGCAGGCGGGCCGCGAGACAGCGCCCGAGAAACGTCTCCACATCCCCTCGCAGGCGGCGACGCTCTCCCACGCGGGCGAAGCCGGTCGAGAAGTTGACGACCGGCCCGTAACCGCCCGGGATGATCAACGCTTCGAGATCCTCCGGCCGGGTGTCCGCAAGCGAGTGGATCGGGAGACGAGCCAGCCGGGCGGATTCGCGCATCACGTTGCGCCTCTCGGAGACCTCATCGCCGGTCAGGTGGTCCACGACACGATCCTGGTCGATGTCCGGCGCAATCAGAATCGCCCTCTCCCCCGCGCTCTCGATCGCCAGGAGCGTGAACACCGCTTCGTGCGCGTCGGTGCCGTCGTAATACCCGCAGCCGCCGAGCAGGACGCCGATCGACATCGCCCACCTCCCGGGTTGATCGCCGCCGCGCATCCCCCCGCGCGCCGATTATAGGTGCGCTGGTGGGTCCGCTCAACCCCGGCCATTCACGGCGCGCCCCGCCCCGACGCCTTTTTCCGTTGACCTGGGTCGCGTCTGGTGGTACTTTTGGTGCGCATTGTGCTAATGAGTCTCATGATGAGAAACAGATCATGATCCGGATCGATAAATTCCGTCTTCCAGGCGACTTGCCATCTTATGCTTCTGCACCATCCGTGAACCGGTCGCGGGCTGTGTTGCTGTTACGGCTTCAGGGGGGGCCGGTTCGTCGCAACTCATTGTCGTAACGTCATCATCGGGAAAATAGGGCTTGCGCGGAGCGGGCCCCCCGACGCAAAATCCGTCTGCAGACTTTCGCCCCCCGAGATGCGAGGACGGCATAAAGGGCTCGTGGCGGGGGCGAGGAACGGCGATCGAGGAAAGGAAAGGGTCACATGGCTCAGGACGTGTCGGCACAGGGGATCAAGAAGAGGAGCGATCGCGGCGAAGGCATCGTCACGGGCAATCAGGCCGTGCGCCGCGCCATCGCGGTGCTCAAGGCGTTCAGCGACGACGCCCCGGAGATGGGAGTCACCGAGGTCAGCCGCAAGGTCACCCTCCACAAGAGCACGGTGTACCGCCTGCTCTCGGCGTTCGAAGGAGAAGGACTCATTGCCAAGAGTCCGGAGACGGGCAAGTACCGCCTCGGTCCGGAGCTGATCGTGCTGGGCGAGCAGGTCCTGCGCCACACCGACGTGCACCGCGTCGCCCTTCCCTTCCTGCGCGAGCTCGCGGACCGCACGGGCGAGACGGTGGACCTGGAGGTTCTGAGCGGCGGCAACGTCGTCACCATCGAGGAGATTGCCGGGAAGCACGTGGTGGCCGCGGCCGGCGCCATCGGCATGCCGTGGGCGGCGCACGCCACCTCGACCGGAAAGGTCCTGCTGGCGCACCTGTCCCCCGAAAAACAGCGGCACATCCTGGCGCGCGCTCTCAAGAAGTTCACACCGCGCACGGTCACCGACTCCAAGGTCCTGGCCCGCGATCTCATCAAGATCCGCGAGCAGGGTTACGCGGTCTCTTACGGCGAGCTGGAGGATCACCTGATCGCCATCGGTCTCCCCATCCGGAGCCGCAACGGTGATGCCATCGCGGCTGTCAGCGTCTCGGGGCCGGACACCCGTCTCACCCCGGACAAGCTGCAGGGTCTCATCAGGACCGGCCTGGAGACGTGCGCGAAGATCTCGGCCCGGCTCGGGTACCACGGACCGGCCACCTTGCGGGCCGCCCAGTCGAAGTACATGGCACCCCGCGCCATCGTCTGAAGCGTGACGCTGCGGAAGGAGGGACGGATTTGAGCCACGACGACCTGTACCAGAAGATGGCGGACAGCGTGATCACGGGTGAGGCGGAGTCGGCGGCCGCTCTGGCCCGCCAGTCCCTGGAGCTGGGCATCGCCCCGCTTGCGTCCATCGACAACGGCTTCGTGAAGGGCATCCGGGTCGTCGGGGACCGTTTCGGAGCCGGTGAGCTCTTCCTTCCCGAGCTGGTCATGAGCGCCGAGGCGATGAAGGCCGCGCTCGCCATTCTCGAGCCGGAGCTCGCCAAGAGCGCCGTGGCGCGCGAAACCCAGGGATCGGTCCTCGCCTGCACCGTGCAGGGCGACATCCACGACATCGGCAAGAGAATCGTCTGCACGATGCTGTCGGCTAACGGCTTCACCGTGGTGGATCTCGGCGTCAACGTGAAGATCGACCGGTTTGTGCAGGAGATCAAGACACGCAATCCCGACATCGTCGCCATGTCCGCGCTCCTGACCACCACCGCGCCCAACCAGGGCAAGGTGATCAAGCTGCTGCAGAAGGAGGGCATCCGGGATCAGTACATCGTCATGGTGGGGGGCGCCCCGACCAGCCTGCAGTGGTCGAAGGATATCGGCGCGGATGGGTACGGCGAGAACGCCACCGAGGCGGTCAGGGTGGCCAAGGAGCTGATGGCGAAGAAACGCTCCAAGCCGGCCGTCGCAGCCGAGGCTGCTCCCGTGAGCGCCCTGGGAGAAGCGGACGAACACGGCTCTGGCATCGCCCGGGCGGTCGCGGACTGAAGTCCCGTCGGGCCGCCCGGCGCCGGAGAATCGGCCCGGCTTCCGGCCATGGAGGATTGCCGTGGCTTTCTCCGCTCGCATCAGGCTCGGCGTTCCAGGCGGGGTGCGCCGCTTCTTCCGCCGCCACCCTCGGCTGGCGCGCGTCCTCGAGATCGCCGTCCTCCCGGTCGAGGCGGCGAGCAAGAAGGTGGCCTTCGGCTGCCGGATGTGCGGCCAGTGCATCCTGCACGAGACCGGCATGACCTGCCCGATGGGCTGCCCGAAGACCCTGCGCAACGGTCCGTGTGGCGGCGTGCGCATGAACGGCCACTG
>QHXY01000309.1 GCA_003223145.1 Acidobacteriota bacterium | reverse complement strand
CCGCGATCAGCCGACCGACGAACAGGAGATTGCGCGCTTCCACGCCCCGGCGCGACACGGGACGTATGCCGAGGCCGCGCTCGAGCTCGAGGGTGGCGGCGATCGAACGCTCCAGCCCGCCGCCATTTCGGATGATACCGGCGCCCTCCGACATGAGTCTCCGGAGCCCCTGGATCGTCGGGCCGGCGCTCTCCGGGTCGATCGACAAGGCGCGGTCCGGATCGTCCGCCAGCGGCCCCACGCGAGTCGCCGCCAGGGAGTCGCCCAGGACGGCGCGACCCGATCGGGCCCCGAACACCAGTCCTTCGAGCAGGGAGTTGCTCGCCAGGCGGTTAGCCCCGTGCACGCCGGTGCACGCCACCTCACCAGCGGCGTAAAGACCGGGAATCGAGGTCCGCCCCCAGAGATCGCTCTTGACGCCTCCCATGACATAGTGCGCGCATGGGGCCACCGGGATCCGATCGCGCCCGATGTCGAGGCCGTGGCCGGCGCAGGTCGCGGCAATGGTCGGAAAGCGCTCCCGCACGAACGTGCCGTCCAGGTCGCGCATGCTGAGATAGACCGAGGGGTGTCCGGTGCGGCGCATCTCGGCCACGATACCGCGCGCCACGATGTCGCGCGGCGCCAGGTCACCGCGCGAATCGTAACGCGGCATGAAGCGCTCGCCGGCGTCGTTTTCCAGCCGTCCCCCTTCGCCGCGCATCGCCTCCGACAGCAGGAAGCGCGGTGCCCCTGGGAGCGCCAGGGCCGTCGGATGGAACTGGACAAACTCCATGTCCGACATCTCGGCGCCGGCCCGGTAGGCCATGGCCATGCCGTCGCCCGTCGCCTGGGGCGGGTTGGTGGTCTCCAGGTACGCCTGTCCGGCGCCGCCGGTCGCCAGCACGACCGCCCGGGCGCGCAGGACGACCGGCCGGGCCTTGTCCTCGTCCAGGGCGAGGACCCCGGCGCAGCGGCCCCTCGCCAGGACCAGGTCGACCGAGAAGATTCGCTGCAAAAGCGTGATTCGATCGTCGGCGCGCGACCGGGCGACCAGGGCGCGCACGATCTCGCGCCCGGTCGAGTCGCCGCGGGCCCTGAGGATGCGCCGCTTGCTGTGCGCCGCCTCCAGGGCCAGGGCGATACGCGTCCCCTCCCGGTCGAAACGGGCACCCCAGTCGATCAGCTCCAGCGCGCGCCCCGGGCCCTCCTCGACCAGCACCCGGACAGCCCCCTCATGACACAGACCGTCGCCCGCCGCGATCGTGTCCTGGAAATGCAGGGAGAGCTCATCGTCGTCCGAAAGAACGGCGGCCATCCCGCCCTGGGCCTTGTCGCTGGCCGAGTCGCTCGGACCGTCCTTGGTCAGGATCGCCACCCGCCAGCCACCCCGCGCAATCTCGAGGGCGGCTCGGAGCCCGGCAATGCCGCTTCCCGCAACGACGGCGTCGAAACTCGCTTCCTGCCCCATCGAATTGCAGTGTAGCCGAAGTCCGTTTCCTTGACAGGCCTTCCGGCCAAACTGATAATGAGTCGCGGCTGTGTCCGGCGCGGAGATCCGGCGGATCCTTCATGCGAGACTTTCCACCCCAGGGACCGATCGGCGACATCTTCCTGCCGCGCCTCGTCGCCACGCTGCACCTCCAGGAATTCGAGGGGGCGCTCCGGCTGACGTTCCCCGATGCCACCAAGGTCATCTACTTCAAGCGCGGCGAGATCGCGTCCGCCGCGAGCAACGCGGAGCCCGACCGGCTGGCCAACATCCTGATCCGCGAGGCTCGCCTTTCAATCGAACAGCTCGACCTCGCGCGATCGCGGCTGCAGCCGGGCGCGTCTTTGGGCAAGACCCTCATCGAGATGGGGTTCCTGACCCCGTCCGAGCTGCTCCAGGGGGCGAGGCGGCAGGTGCGCATCATCGTCGGCTCGTGCTTCTCCGCCGCCGAGGGCGCCTACGAGATGGCTCCGGAGCCGCTGCCGCCCGAGGTGACATCGCTCGGTCTCAACACCAAACGGCTCGTATTCGACTGCCTCATGGAGGCGGGCGACCGCACGGCGGTGATCCGCGAGATCGGCTCGATGGAGTCGGTGTACCGCCCGACCCAGCTGCTGGCGCCCGTTCTGGCTGCCCTCAGGTTGGACTTCGAGACCGACCGGATCGGCCGGATGCTGGATAGAAGCGCGACCCTGCGCGACATCAGCAGCCGTACGGCCCACGACGACCTCACCGTCGGCAAGGTGATTCTGGCGCTCGATCTGCTCGGCGCGGCGGAGAACGCGACGCCTGTGGTGGAAGCGGTCGTCGGGGCGGATCATGGACGCCTGATCCCGATCCGCACCGAGGTCCCGGAGACGCCGCGGACGGGTGCCCCAGTGGAGGACGCAGGTGCGGACGATGACGCCGTGACGATCATCGACGAGGCGCCCGAGACTCCGCCGCCGGAGATCGTCGCCCCCGTCGACGAGACCCCGGCGGTCAGCGTGGCCCCAGCGGCCGCTTCCATGGCGATGCCGCCGGACAGCGCGCCCGTGGACGAACCCCCGCCGGTTCCCGCGGAGGAGCTGCCGGCGTTCGCCCGACCGCTCCCGGAGGCGCCGCCGCCCGAGGAGCCGCAATGGCAGATT
>QHXY01000308.1 GCA_003223145.1 Acidobacteriota bacterium | reverse complement strand
ACGAGCGAGCGGCGCATGATCGAGCCCGGCGGCCGCCAGTCGCCCTGCGGGTAGACCGGACCCTGCACGAAGCCGTCCTCGAGCGGGTCGGCGTACAGGATCGCCGCGACCGCGCCCTCCCCCTGGGCACGCAGGACCTTCCGCCCCTCCCCTTCGCCGAAGTAACGCATCAGCGCCACGCGTCCCTCGAGGGACACGCCGCGTTCCTTGAGGGCCCGGAACTCGGCCACGGTGCCCTGTCCGACAACCCCAGGTGATCGGCGGCGCGCTCGCTGAACGGATCGCCCGGGATCCTGTCCTCGGCCAGTGACAGCGGCTTCTTGATCGGGGCGGTCAATTCGATCGATCGCGGTCCGGGGTGCGAGTTATAGAACTGGTATTCGGCGATCTCCGGTTTGAAGCCGGCCTTCCCGGCCTCCTGTCTGATGTACTGGACGACGCGGCGCGCGCCTTCGGTCCCGGCGCGGTGCGGCTCCCGGGTCAGCTCACGATGGGTGCGGGAGATGCGTGTCGGATCCAGGAGCGAGGCGTACTGGCTTTCGATCTCGCTCTCCTGGTCCCAGGCCGTCTCGGTGAAACCGAGGGGCAGGATGTCCGACATCGGCCGGTCGGTGGCCGCACGCGACAGCGGGACCGCGGCACCGCCCGCCGCGACGAGGCCAAGGGCCAGAAGGACGATCCGCTGCATGACGACGGTGTGCCCGGAGCGCGCCGCGCACGGGACGGTCGCGGCACGAGGCCGGGAGTCTAGCACGGAACTCCGGCGCCCCGGTCCGGACTTGCCGCGCCCGGGAATCAGTGACGCTGATCGTGCGGCACGACCACGGTCGCGCCGGCTTCGCTGGAGTTGCCGGAGCGGTCGGTCGCACGGTAGGTGACCAGATAGGTGCGTCCCGATCCCGTGCCCAATCGATCGGCGCGCAGCGACACTCCGCGATCGTCGGTCCCGATCACGGCGTCTGCGGACTGCGGCCACGGCCTGCCGGCGCCCGGCTCGCTGCTCGTGACGGCCACCAGGGTGATGGCCGGATAGGGATCGCAGAGGTCGCGGGCCGCCACGTCGAACGACACCTTGACCAGCCGTCCGTCGGGCGGCCAGAGAAGACCGGGGGCCGCCAGCGCGACGACAAACGGCGGTGTCGTATCGCGCACCTCGATCACGACCGTGTCGGGCGCCGAGCTGAGCTCGCCGTCGTCCACGACCAGCGTGACAGTGGTGACCCCCAGCGGCAGGACCACCGCGGGGCGCGCGCCCTCCGCCTCACCGGACGGCCACGACCAGTGATACCCCAGGCTGCCGCCTTCCGGATCCGACGAGCCGCCGCCGTCGAGCGTCACGCTGGTCCCGGCCGGCCCGGCGCACTCCACCGCCAGGTCCGGCCCGGCGTTCGCAGCCGGCGGCTCGTTCGCCCTGCCGAACAGCACGATCTCCTCGGGACCGGCGGTCGTCGATGCCGCCAGCGCCAGCGTTCCCCGGCCGTCCGAGGCGAGTCGGCCCGGACGCTGTGTGTTCGCCTGCAAGGACTGGAAGGAAAGGTAGGCGCCGCCATCGGGAGACGTGCCGCCTGTCGAGGCGATGACCAGAGGATCACCCTCCCCAGGCGAACCGGCAAGGATCACCGTGCTGCCGTCGAACAGAGCGGCGCCATAAGCGAGCGTCCCCTCGCCCATGAACGCCAGGGACGGCGTGACCGACAGAACGTTTCCAAGGTCGAGCACCGGGTCGAGCCGTGCCGCGACCCGTATGGGCGGCCCCGCGCCCTTCACGAAGTCCGCAAAATAATAATCGTCGTTGTAGATCGACTGGAACGCGACGCTTCCCGAGGCGTCCCGGTCGAGCCCCTGGACTTCGAACGGAGAGAGGCGTCCGCCCGGCACGTCGTTCGCGAGCCCGAGGACGCGCACCGGAACGCCGCCCCCGCCGGCCGCGAGATGCGTCGCGTAGAGCGCCGAGTCTCCGGCCGCGGTCTGAGCACCGAACAGCAGCGAGCCGTCGTCTCCGAGGACCGGTGGCACCGGCTGACCGGTGAACAGCGAACCGGTGAACGCGTTGGCGAACACGTCCCCGCCGGGGGCAGCGTCGCCGGGTCCCGCGACGCGGAACAACGAGCTCCCGTCGTAGCCCATCAGGACCGACGTGCCGTCGACCTGACGGACCGGGACGGTGACTTGCCCGAGCCGGTTGACGCGCGACGGAGCGCCGGCAAGACGATCAGCCGGGATGCCGCCCCCGAAACCTCCCCCCGCCCCCGGAGGAACCACCTGGGTATCGACCACCCTCCTGAGGACGCCGCCCAGGGTGCCGTAGTACAGGGAGATCATGGGGGTCGGGCCGGTGTCCGGGGCGCAACCGAGGAACGCGAACGCACCGCTCTCGTTGATCGTGGAGAAGGAGAAGTTTCTTCCGGCGAAATGACCGCCGCCGGGGGCGGGGTCGCCGTCGCTGGCGACGGGCGTGATGGCTCCGGCGCGGTCGCGGACGAACAGACCGCGCGACCCGCCCGAGACGGTGGCGTCGAAGATCATCAGGCCGCCCGGAGCGAGGGACGGACCGCCGCCCAGGAACGGCACGCGGGCATCCAGGAACGACGCAAAACGCGGCCCGGGAACCGCATCGCCGGAGCGCACCTCGGCGGCCGCCGCCGTCCCGGTGCTGGAGAAGATCCCCGAGGCCGAGGTCGCGTCGGCCGCGAAATGCAGCGTGCCGTCGGCGGCCAATGAGGCGGCCGCGAGCCCGAGCGCGACGTCGAGATGGGTCAGGCTGCCGGCGTCCCCCGCCGGCATGCCCTCCTCGGCGAGTCTCGTGATCGAGCTCGAGGCGAGATAGAGACCCTGGCGACCGTTCGACCGCTGCGCGCCGAACAGGACCCGGCCCGCCGGATCGATCACCGGAGGAAAGTCGGTGATCGTGCTGATCGTCCCGCCCCCTGGAGCCGGCATGCCGCGCTGGGCGGCCGTGAAGCCGAAGCCGTTGCTGATTTCCCGGACCTTCAGCGTTCCCCGGTCCACCAGGAGAAAGGCGACCTCCCCGGCATCGTTGATGGCGGGTGGCACGCCGGCGAGGAACGGATCCTGCGGCAGGACGGCGGGGGGGAGCATGTACAGGACCACCGTTGTGTCGCCCGGAGCCATCGTGGACACGACCGCGTCACCCGTATTGAGCCAGGCGCTCAGAACGATGCGGCCCTGGGCGTTGACCGCAGGCCCGGCGATCGGCCCCGCGAACGTTCCGGGCCCGAGCGTGTCCCCGGACTGGATCACGATCTGAGGGGACGAACCGCGCGGAAAGCGGACGATGGCGGGCGGGACTTCGAAGAAACCGAGCGCTTCGAGCACGGCCCCGTCCGCATCGACGGCCGCCCCGTAGTGAAAGCCGACCGTGGCCGGACCGTCCCGCAGCTGCAGGATATCGTTCGTCAGCACGACCTCTTCCGGAGGGCCGCCGCCCGGCGTGACCCGGAAGACGCCCTGGCCCCGATCGGCGAGATTCGCGAAGAAGACGATGGTTCCGTCGGCGGCCGCAGCGACGCCGCCCAGAGAGGCAATCGACCGGCCACCGGCTGTCGTCTGCCCGACGTACGCGATCAAGCTCGTCGCATCGCCGCTCTTCCGGAACAGGGCCGTGCCGGCGGCGTCGATGAACAGGAGCCCGCCGGGCCCCGTGGCGACGCTCTGAAAACCGCGGCCGAAGCGGGCGGAGCCGGGCGCCGGATCACCGGAGCGCACCGCGACCCGGCCCTCGGGCGCGGCCGTGAGGCGTTCGCTCCGGGCGCTCGGGACGGCCGAGATCATCAGACAGACTCCGAGGGCGATTGGCGGCAGTCGGGCGGGGTGACGGGGCGGCGTATACATGATGATAGAGTCCCGAAATATACGGCGAGGCGGCGCCGGGTCCAGAGAATTCAGTGGTAGGTGACGGTTTTGTGATTGGGGCGGACCGTCAGCTTTCCGAAGGATCGCAGCAGGTCCGGCCGGCGCGGCAGGTACCGGGGGAAACGAACTCCTCGTCGGGGCCGACGACCCGCATCGTCCTCAGGCACCAGAACTGGGCTGTGGTGGAGAGGTCCGCGACCTCGAGGACCTCGTCGATCGAGCCGTAGTAATACCGTTTGGTGC
>QHXY01000310.1 GCA_003223145.1 Acidobacteriota bacterium | reverse complement strand
CTGATACGTTGGAACCCGAAACATCAGGGCTGCTCCACGGCCTGGTCCGACGGCAAAACCACAGAGCAGGGCAGTCAAGAGTGGTCCGAAGGAGGTCCGCGTGCAGCGAGTGATCTTAGGCATGTGTTGAGCCCTGCCTGCTCTTCTACGACGTGACCGGGACGCCGTCAAACTCGGCTCCCAACTCTCTGCTGCATCTACCACGCGCTCTGAATCTCCCTGCTAAGGTGTGAGCCCTGACGGTCGCGTCGGCACCGGCGCAACTGGAGGAAATCTTGTCCAGTATGCAGCGGTGAACACCGGAATGGGCACGAAGAAGAACACCACGCCCCACTCGCTCTCACGCACGAGTAGAGAGCCATCCTCAGCCCGGCCCAACGCGAGGGTGCGGCGAAAGGGCCCAATCTCGCTGCTGTCATCCCAGTCTGCTTCCAGGAGCAAGGTCGAGTCGCGGCATCGCTGGCGTGTTGCCAGCTCGAATGCCCTGGTGCTGCCGTCGGCGAGCGATGCCTCCACGTGCAGCTTGCCGTCCAGGAGCCGCAAGCGGACCGTCCGGTATGTGTCCTTGGCAGGATCAGGAGAAGTCTTCCCAAGGCGATTGTCACTCTTACGCAACTCGGAGTCGTCCCACTCGTTCAACAGGTGAGCAAGGCTGACAGGGGTGCACTCGTAGGTGTCGTGCTTGGCTTTCGTGAACGTTGCGCCGACGTTCTGGTATTCCCCATCGATGACCGGGCAGGCGTCGGATTCCACTTTCACCTGATCGGCCCAGGATCCCTTGTCCATGGGGTGTGGGCTTTCGACGCAGACCGAGGCGATCCGCACCCTGTGGGGGTCGGGAGACCCTTCGTCAAGGCACGCCACGTTGCCCGAACCCAGATCGAGGAGGTCGATCCTTCCATCTGGCCCGCCCCCGCGAGGAGCTTCCCATCGGGCGAGAAGGCGAGGGTGGAGATGCTCACAGGAAACCCGTACTCGCCGGGGACCGGCGTGCTGCTCACCATCTTGACAGTGCGACGGCGCCCGGGTTTCAGCTCCCAGAGCGCGACCGTGCCGTCAGCACCTTCCGCGGCGAGGAGGGTGCCATCGGGAGAGAAGGCGACGCCGGAGACGGGCACGGGGTTCTCGATCGAGTTCGAGAACTCCCGAGAAGCGGCATCCCAGAACATGATCTCCCGCATCTCATGGACTTTCTCCCCGTTGACCTCGCCATTAAGCATACGGACGCCGGCGACCCGTGAACCGTCGGGGGAGATGTCGAAGGTCGAGACCGGCAACGCTCCTTTGAAGCGGCCCAGCTTCTCACCCGACGCCGCGTCCATCCTTCGAATCTGCCCTCCGCCGATCGCGGCGAAGCTCTTGCCGTCAGGAAAGAACCTGAGGACCATCGGGTAGATCGCGGCCACTCCCCAAAGACTTCTCCCAAACCGGATCTCTCCGGTCCGTGCGTCGCAGGTCCCCACCCAAGTGTTGCTCAGGGCGATGGCGAGGGCCGAGCCGTCGGGCGAGTACCGGACAACCTGCACCTTGGCCGGAAACGATTGTTGAAACTGGACTTCGGCCGTTTTGACCTTCTTGACGATCAGCGTCCCGTCAGCCCTCCCGCTGGCGAGAAACGTCGCGTCGGGCGAGAACGACAGGGAGAGGACGTGCTCCGGCTTCCCCTCCCAAGAACGGAGGAGGCGCCTCGACGAGATTTCCCAGAACCGGATGGTTCCGTCAGCCCCCGCGGTGGCCAGCATCGCGCCGTCCGGCGAGAAGGCCAGCGCGGAGACGTCTCGGGTCCGCGGTTCGCTCCCGCCGGCAGCCGCTGTAACCAGGAGCGCGACCGACAGGGAGAGGGTCAGCACATACCTTGAAAGACACCTGCTCCGATTCCCCATCGACGTTCCTCCCAAGGGTCGGGCATGCGACGCTGCATCTCCTCCTCCTGCCGAACGCTGGCCCTCACCCGCGCGCGTTAGCGCGTCGGGTGGAGCGCATAGGTAGATTTGCTGTGGCGGCCGGGGGCAACATCTGTGATCAGGCGTCGTCGTATGCGAGGGAAGTGGACAGCTCGCGGTGGGCTTGGGCCTGGGCGAGCAGCGTGTTGGCCTTGGTCTCGAACGTCTGCACAGCGTCGGCGCCGGCAGCAAAGCGAGTCGGCGGGTCCTTGAGCACAACGAGCTTCACGAGGGCGTCGGCGAGCTTGGCGGGGTCGCCACCTTGCTTCCCATCCATGCTCTTCCAGGCAGCGACGATCTCTTTGGTTCGCTCGGCGTAGTCGTCAATGGTGGGCTGGGCGTAGGTGGTCGAGTCGTTGGTGAGCAGCTCAGTCCGGAAGAAACCAGGCTCGACCAGCATCGTGCGGATTCCGAAGGGGGCGATCTCCGGCGTGAGCGACTCCATCCACCCCTCGATGCCGAACTTTGCGGCGGCATACGCCGTGCAGAACACTTGACCGGCGATGCCCGCGGTCGAGGAGATGGTGAGCAGCAGGCCGGAGCGCTGCTTGCGCATTACCGGCAGGGCGGCGCGAGTGACATTCATCGGGCCGAACAGCAGCGTCTCGATTTGATTGCGGACCTGTTCGGGGCTTAGCTCCTCGAAGAAGCCGGCGAAGAAGTTGCCCGCGTTGTTGACCAGGACGTCGATTCGGCCGAACTTCGCGACAGCGGCCTCAACTGCTGCCTGCGCATCCTGTTGGCGGGTAACGTCGAGTTTGATTGCCAGGAGGTTTTCGTGGTCGCCCACCGCGGCCGCGACCTTCGCAGCATCGCGGCCGGTGGCGACAACGGCGTGGCCGGCGGCCAAGGCGGCCTTGGCGATGTCGACGCCCAAGCCTCGACCAGCGCCGGTGATGAGCCAAACTTTCTTTGCAGTCATGGCATGTTCCTCATTTGGACCACGAGCGACCACAAAACCGAAACGTTGCCCTTCAAATCTCACTCCGGACGCCAGCCTAACCTTCCGGTTAACAACTCGGAGGATTGTACTCTCTGCCTGTCAACCCGGGGCAACCTCGGTCGTTAACCAGCGCCACCTTGGGGTTACAACCAAGCAAGAGGGAGAGAGAGTTTCGGGGTCCGAGCGATCACTGCCTGGAGCGGGGTACCTAGGTGCCTGGCTCGGAACGGTTCGAACCGGTGTGCGTGTGCACGCACACCTAGTCAAACGTTCGAACCCAGCTTGGTTCGAACATTGGATCGCCTGGGCCCACACGTTTCAGAAGGTTCGAACCACTTGACCGACGTACCATCGGATTCGCGCGCTCGACATTACCATCAATTTCACTCTTGAGCTGGCCGCGCCGGGCACTCCGGGGGCCATGCCTCGCGACCGTGCTCGTACCACACGAAGAACTCTCCGGAGTCCGCGCCCTTGGTGTCGCGCGCGAACAGCAGCGAGCGGCCTCTGGGGAGAACAGGGCGCCGACCTCCATGCCGCCCTGGTTGACCTCGGCGCTCAGCTTCGATCGCGGGGACCACCCCGTGTCCGTCCTGCGCCCTGCCGGAGGGGTAGACCGCCCATTCCGGGCGGCGCGGGGCGCGGGATTCAGTTGATCTCCCCATTGCAGAAGGCGGGGCATGGTGGTATATGAAGGGAAGAGTTGACCATCGCGAATCTCCTCGCCGCCTAACGGAGGTGCGCCATGCGCTCCCTGGCAGCGATTCTCTGCGTCTGCGGTCTCCTTCTAGTGAGCACTCTGACCGCAGAGGCTTCCTGCGTCTACAACGCGCCCATCTCGCACGGCTTCTCCTACTTCGAATGCGCCGACTTCAAACCTGTCGCCAACCTCGCCTATCAGGCCGACGACCCGACCGGGGCGACCAGCGGCACTCTCGACATCGCCTGCGAACAGTCCACTTGCTCGAGTCAGCAGAGCGCCGGAGTGTGGGGGGACAGCAACGTGGTGATCGGATTTGATTGGTCCAGCGTCGGGACGGTGGGCTGTCCCGGAGATCTCGGCCCGGGGTCGGTCATGCACCGCGTCGTCATCGTCGTCCAGGGAACCGACGGCCGTGGGCTGGTCGCCACAATAGGGCGCGGGCGCAGGGACATCAGCTACCAAGTCGAGGCGGCCCACAGGCTGAAAGCACCGGACGGGACGGTCTATCCGCTCCCCTGCACCGACCAGGCCGGGCAGCCGCGCGTCCTCAGCCGCGTGGAGCCGAGCCCGGGGCTGGTGACTCTCAATCTCCACTTCGATCCCCCCCTGGTCTACAGCGACTGCGATCCGGGGACGCGCGGCGCCCTCCTGGGGACCTGCACCGACGGCTTCGTGGCCGACCCTCACGTCGGCCGGGTGCTCACACGCATCCAGCCGTGCTTGCAGCCGGACATCCGTCGGACGCTGTGGACGGACACCGGGCTCGCGCCCGACGCCGACGGGAACCTGACTCTCACGGTCCAGCGTCCCTGGGGCGCCCTGGCAGAGCAGTGCCTGTACGTGGGGTCCACCGCGTACATCGGCGGCTACGAGAGCGGGGCGATCATCGGCTTCGTCCGGGTCCCGGGCACCGCCTGTCCCGACGCCGATGGGGACGGCTGGAGCACCTGCGAAGGGGACTGCGCCGACAATCAGCCGACCGTCTATCCCGGACACCCGGAGATTTGCGACCTCCTGGATAACGACTGCGACGGCCTGGTGGACGAAGGGCAGACCACCTGCGGCGTCGGGGCGTGCCAGAGGACGGTGGCCAACTGTAACATCGGCGTCCCGCAGGCATGCGTCCCGGGCTCGCCTTCACCCGAGGTCTGCGACGGCATCGACAACGACTGCAACGGTCTGGTGGACGAGGTCGATCCCGACGGCGACGGCTACCGGTGCGCCTACGACTGCGACGAGACGAACCCCTCGATTCATGTCGGCGCCCCCGAGGTCTGCAACGGGTTGGACGACAACTGCAACGGCCGGATCGACGACGACCATCTCGGCGTGGATTACGACGGAGATGGCGTCCGCAACGTGTGCGACAACTGCGAGGAGCTTGCGAACCCGGATCAGATCGACTCGGACCACGACGGTCAAGGCGACGCCTGCGATCTCGACGACGGGCTGCTTCCCCTGACGATCACCGACTGGGAAGCCTGGCAGCCCGATACGGTCTACAGCTCCTTCAACCTTTACCGCGGCGATCTCGACGTTCTGCGCAACACCGGCGTCTACACCCAGGATCCTGCGGCGGACCCGCTGGCGCTCCGGGCCTGCAGCATCTACGGCTCGCAGTTCCTCGATTCGCTGCTGCCGCCGCCCGGGAAGGGGCTCTTCTTCCTCGTGACCGGCAACTGCGACATGACGGAGAGCAGTCTCGGCACCGACAGCCGGGGGATCACGAGACCGAACACCTTCCCCTGTCCCCAGACCGACACCCACAATTGTCCCGCGTGCGATGCGAAGGCCACGCATGTCATGCACGGCGAAGGTCGCAACAGACCCGACGGATATAGCGTGATCGACAATGCGGCGGATTGGTTGGTCTTCTGCTCGCAGGTCGGAGCCGGTAGTTCTTGCTCAACTTTGGTGGACTTCAGCCACGAGGTGGCCATCGTCGTGGGCCTCTCGGGCACCGATCTGTGCTACGACGTCGCCATCTCGTGCGTGCAGGCCATCTACGGCACGACCAATCTGCACGTGGTGGTGCAGCAGATAGTGCCGGGCCCGGGATGTGGCTGTGTGCCGGCGATCAGCGAAGCCTGGGATGTCGTCAAAGTCGAGCGTCCCGTGGGAGCCGTGACCTTCGAGACCCAACAGGTGCCGCGCGACTGCCGCAATCTCTGAGCGACCCACCGGCGGGCGGGCCCGATAGCTGATGAGCCGGCTGGACCCGAACCGGTAGCCACCGTCTTCGCCACGAGGCGGGCCTCCACGACGAGCGAGCCCCCCATCCAGACGTTGCGCGCCCCGCCGTGCCGGATCGAATTCGTCACGAACTCCTGGACGCACCTGAGAAGCGCGAGGGAGAAACGTGGATCGGCGACCCGAAGGCCGCCGGAGCCCTTCTCGGCGCCGCCGCAGCGAGAGATCTACCTCAGCGAAGAAGCATTCTTACCGACGGATCAATGTGGGCAAGAATCAGCGGAAAGGAGGACGCGGGCCCCTGTCAACCGGGGCCCCGCGGTTTTGAGAAGGATGAGTGCACACGTAGATCAACGAACTCCGGTGCCCAGAAGCGTCAAACTGCCGTCCGAAGGTCTCATCGTGACGATTCCCCAAGTCGGTGACTTGCATTACCAGTACCCTCGCGCAGCTTGACCTCCCGCGCCTCATGGGGCCTCAGGCTTCGTCACGAGGAGCACATCCGCCCCCAGTCGGCCTCGTCTGCCCGCAGTAGCAAGCACGGAAGCTCCTCTCGATGAAGATCGGGTGCCCCCATGACCACGTCGCAGTTGGCCTGAATTGCGCTCCTCATGCTGGACGGGATTTTCAGTAGGGGCAGGATCAAGGAAAAGGCTTGACAATGATTTCATAGTTCTCTACTATTCAGAGTACTCTAATAATGGAGGCGTGAAATGGAAGAGTTAAAGCAGCTGGAGAGCGATCTGGGGTATGTGAGGGAGGTGGTCCGAAAATCGGAGCATGACCGATCACCGGCGGTCGTCTACCTGCTCTGGGCCGCCATCACCCTGGCGGGGTTCGCGGTGGTGGATTTCGCCCCGAAGCGGGGGGGGTTCTTCTGGCTCGTCGCGGGTCCTATGGGAGGGCTGATCAGCGCACGGCTGGGCAGGCGACAGAGCGTCCGGCGTGGCCAGGTGCGCCGTGAAGAGGGAATCCGATGGGGACTCCACTGGGGCGGGATGATGGCCGCCATCCTGTTGGCCGTGCCTCTCGCTGTGACCGGCGTGATTCAAGCGAGAGGATTCGGGAATGTCATTCTGCTCGTCGTCGCCCTGACCTATTTCCTGGCGGGTGTCCACCTCGAGCGACCGCTTGCCTGGATCGGGGCCCTGATCGCGGTGGGGTATATCGCCCTCTTCTTCATTCCGGCGTACGGGTGGACCTTCGTGGGGGTCCTCGTGGCCGCGGCTCTGGCTGCCACTCCTATGATTGGAGGTCGGGAGAGTGCCGCCCCGGCAAACTGAGCCCGAGCGCGCTGCCTGGGACGGACTAAAGGGAATCGACAAGCTCCTGGAGCACCGGACCCGGCTCGGGGCATGCGTCCTCCTCTCCCGCAGCGACCGCATCAGCTTCAGCCGGCTCCGATCACTGCTGGAGGAAACGGACGGGAATCTCGGGGCGCACCTTCGGAAACTGGAGGACGCCGGATACCTCGCCGTGCGTCGCGAGTTTCTGGACCGGAAGCCGGTCACTTGGTATGCGCTGACCCAGACCGGTCGCCGGGCTCTAAAGAGGCACCTCGGAGCCTTGGCAAGGGTCGTCAAAGGAAGCGCTTCCGCGCTGTAGCCCTGTCCCTCCTGAAAATTCCATAGGACTCGGGCAGGCTCCCCGACCTGATCGAACACCTTCGGATTTTTCGGCAGGGACAATGGGAGCCGATGCCACTCTCCCGAGGAGGACCTGCGAGATGGCTGGCAGCGAAAACTCGATCACACGTCGAAGATGCAATGGGAATCAAGAGGCGGGCCCCTGTTAACCAACGGCCCGCCGGTTCGAAATGGATGAGGTCTGGCTCCCCATGGGTGACTTCGAAGAGCCGGGTCTTACGGAGCGCCCCCGAGAAACAAAACGGCTCGCCCGGCGCTGGCACCGGCAGTGTTACTCCATTGTGCCATTCCGACCAGAAGATCTCCGAGGAGGTCGCCATTCGCGTTTCCGACCGCAAGCCTGAAGCCGACATTGCCGGCGTAGGGCTGGCCTCCTTGCACGGTCCAGGCGGGCTGCTTGCCGAGCCCCTTGGAGGAACCCAGGAAAAGGTAAATTTGTCCGGGCTTTGGCAGCAGGGCGGCTCTGTAAGGGGCGCTGACGATCAAGTCGCTGTAGCCGTCGTGATTGATGTCGCGAGCGGCCACGGCGTCCCCCAGAAAGTCGTTGTCCTCCTGCCCGGTATATGTCCAAGCCGGGACCATCGAGGCACCTGATTTCGAACCATAGTAGACGTAGGCCTTCCCGCGTTTGAGGCCGGTCTGCGCGGAGCCGCGTTTCACGCCGATATTCGCTTGGTTGTCGCCGACCACAATATCGTCGTAACCGTCTCCGTTGACAGCGCCTGCCGAGCCGAGCGATGAGCCGTATAGCGAGCCAGCAGGGCCGCTTGTTACCCAGGCAGGGGTCGAAGCAACGCCCGTGGCCGATCCCAGAAACAGTTGGACCCTGGGGCCCCGACTCCCATGCACGTCCTGAGCGCTCACCTCGCTAATAAGGATATCGCCATAGCCGTCGTGGTTGACATCTCCGGCGCCTGATAGAGCGTATCCGAGAAAATCTCCAGTACTCGTACCGTCAAAGACCCGCGCCGGAGTCGTAGGAGCTGAGGGTCCGCCGAGGAAAAGATACGCCCGACCGGCAGCTTGGAACGACGTGCTGTTGTAGTCGTAGTTCCCCACCAGAAGATCCTTGTAGCCATCGCCGTTCACATCGCCGGCAGCGCCGAGGCTCTGCCCGAAAGAGCAGCAATCCTGGGTCGTGCTCCAGCCGGGGGAGGCGGAAAGGCCGCTGGGCGATCCAAAAAGAATGTCGACGCTCGCGACATTGTTGGAGAAGCTGCTGATCGCAACGTCGCCATAGCCATCACCGTTCCAATCTCCGAGTGCAACCAAGTCACCACCCGAACCGGGATTGGGGCTGATGAGCACCTGGGAAGGCGATGTGCTTGGGCCGATCGTGGACCCGAAGAACACTAAGACATCCCCAGAATACGGTGCGACGACCAGGTCGTCGACGCCGTCACCGTTGACATCGGCGATGGCGACGGATTTGCCCATGAACTGATCGGGTGCGTTACCCTCAAAGCCCCAGGAAGGGGTGGTGCCGAGCACGGCGCCTAAGGCCGTGCCCATGGTAAGGCTGGAGGCCAATACCAATCCCAGCCCGATTTCGAGGAACATTCTCCGAGTCAGCATAGAACCTCCGCTGTTAGCCCTCGTGGATCGATCGCCACAACCCTCGCATGAGCTCGCCGCTACAGATGCCTTTGTCCGATGGCCTCAGGAGGTAGTCCGTAAACTGCGTGACAGAAACCTACGCTGAATCGGTGCGAGGTGCAAGTAGAAACGGGGAGCAGACCAGGGTTGCTGAAGATGGGGGCTGGGCTCGAGTAGACGATGAAGAACTTCAACAGCCTCCCCTTCCCGGGTGGGGGGGGTTAGTTTTGAGAAGGATGAGGTCTGGCTCCCCCACGTGATCGAAACGTTCGAACTCACGGTCGGTTCGAACCAGGGATGCACGTGCATGCACACGTCGATCAACGTTCGAACTCGGCTTGGTTCGAACCTTTGACCGTGTGAGTGCCCAGGTGATCGGAATGTTCGAACTCGGTGAGGATTTGGTTACCACACAGGGAATCGTCGAAACCGGAGTCGCATTCCCGCCTGACCCACCTGCACGATGGCTGGCCCGCCGCCCGCCCGGGTACTCCGCTTCGAGGCTCGGCAACTCCCTGACAATAAAATCGTCAACGTTCAGCGAGATACCACCGACTGTCGGTTCTGCTAGAGTTCGGAAATAGCGGAAGGCTCCGGGTGTCGAAACGTCCATTCGACCGGGGAATGTCGATGTCCATCTGGGGCAGGCTTTCGCACCGGACATGTAGAATCACCCAGTCGTTGGTGATCATCCCCACGAACACTGGA
>QHXY01000306.1:6350-7138 GCA_003223145.1 Acidobacteriota bacterium | reverse complement strand
GTACACCGTCATGTCGTCCAGCAGGTGGTAGCTCTGGAACACGAAGCCGATCGACTGCTTCGCCAGCTCGGCGCGACGCTTCGGCGGCAGATCGTGGACCGGCTCGTCCATGAAGTGGTACTCGCCCGCGAAGGCCGAGTCGTGCATCCCGAGGATGTGCAGCAGCGTGGACTTGCCGGCGCCCGAGGGTCCCATGATCGACACGAAGTCCCCGTCCTCGATGTCGAGGCTGATACGGCGCAGGACGAAGGTCCTCCCGGGGCCATGGACATACGATTTCTCGATGTTGCGGATCCGGATGAGCGCGCCCATTCACTCGCTCCTCAAGGAGACCATCGGGTCGACCCGGGTGGCGCGGCGCGCCGGCACGACGCACGCCAGGAGGGCGACGCCCAGGAGCAGTGCGGAGACCGCGACCAGGGTGGCGGGATCGGTGGGGCTGACGCCGAACAGGAGACCGGACATGAGACGCGTCACACCGAACGCCGCCGTGACTCCGAGGGCCACGCCGGCGAGGGCCAGACGCAGCCCTTGCCCGAACACCATCCACAGCACGTCGCGGCGCCGCGCGCCGAGGGCCATGCGGATGCCGATCTCCTGCGTGCGCTGCGCCACCGAGAACGCCAGCACGCCGTAGATGCCCACCGCCGCCAGCAGGAGGGCGGTGGCGGCGAAGGACCCCAGAAGCAGAAACGACAGCCGCTTCGGCGCAGAGGCGTCGTCGAGGAGCTGACCCATCGGCCGCACCTTGTCGATCGGCAGGTCCGCGTCGACCGAGGCGAACGCCT
>QHXY01000306.1:0-6243 GCA_003223145.1 Acidobacteriota bacterium | reverse complement strand
ACCGTCATCCAGGGCCCGGGGGCATCGGTCGACCCCGTCCGCATCCGCCGGCCGACGGGATCGCGATCGGGCCAGAAACGACGGGCCATGGTTTCGTTGACCAGGGCGACGGGCGGCGCCGTTTCGTTGTCGGTTTCGCCGAACACCCTCCCCCGGATCAGCCGGATGCCCATCGTCTTGAAATAGTCCCCGGCGACGACGTGGTAGTCCGAGTACGGGGCCTCGCCGCGAGCCGGCACCGGTCCATCCTCCGTCCAGAAGCCGGTCTGCCACCCCTCGAGACTGAGCGGCAGGGGATTGACCAGTCCGGCGGCCGTGACCCCGGGAAGAGCGCGCACCCGATCCAGCAGGCGATCGGCGAAGAGGCGGATGCGCGCATCGTCGGGGTAGGCCGTCTGCGGCAGGACGAACTGCGCGCTCAACAGGTCGTCGGGACGGAATCCCGGATCCACGTCCCGCAGGCGAAGAAAGCTGCGCGCCATGAGGCCGGCGCCGATCAGCAGCACCAGCGACAGGGCGACCTCGCTGGTCACCAGGATGCTGCGGAAGCGTTGCTGGCGCCGGCCCGCGCTCGAGCCGCGCGCTCCCTCCCTCAGCGACTCGGCGACCCCGGCGCGGCAGGACTGCCAGGCGGGCGCCAGGCCGAACAGCAATCCCGTGACCAGCGACAGGACCAGCGTGAAGCCGAGGACCGTTGCGTCGAGGCGCACCTCGTCGATCCGGGGCACGCTCGCCGGCACCAAGGCCAGGAGGAGATCGGTCAGCCACGCAGCCAGGAGCAGCCCGAGGCCGCCGCCCAGGAGAGCCAGGAGCGAGCTCTCGGTGAGCACCTGCCGCAGCAGACGGCGGCGGCCCGCTCCGAGGGCGCAGCGGATGGCGATCTCCCTGGCGCGCGCCGTGGCGCGCGCCAGCAGGAGGCTGGCGACGTTGGCGCAGGCGATCAGCAGGACGAAGCCGACGGCCGCCGACAGGACGAGGAGCACTGGCTGGATTCCGTGCACGACGTCGTTCTCGAGGAGCGCCAGCGCCACCCGGTTGCTGGTGTTGGTTTTCGGGTATTCCCGCTCGAGGCGGCGGGCGATCGTGTCCATGTCGACGCGTGCCGCGTCGAGCGTGACGCCCGGCTTCAGGCGGCCAACGACATAGATGCCGGCATGGTCGTCCCGCTCCTGGAGCGCGTCGGCGAGCGGGCCGATCGGCCGGAACACGTCGGCGTCGCCGTAATAGAAGCGAAAGGAGGCCGGCAGGACACCGACGACGCTGCTCGGATGCCCGTTGAGAATGACCGTCTGGCCGACCACGCCCGGGTCGGCGCCGAACCGTCTCTGGAAGAGACCGTAGCCGAGGAGGACGACCGGGCGCGCGCCGGCGTGGTCGTCGTCCGGCAGGAAGTCCCTCCCCAGGATCGGCCGCACTCCGAGCGTCGAGAAGAAGTCGTGAGTGACGTTCCAGCCACCGAGGCGTTCGGGGCGGTCCATCCCGGTGAGGTTGAGCTGCGCCTGCTGCACGGCGGCCAGGGGCTCGAACGATCGGTTCTGGTCGCGCCAGTCGACATAGTTCGGCCAGGCCACCGACATGCCGGAGAACAGCTTGGTCTCCTCGTTCAGAAGGACGAGGCGGTGGGGGTCGCCGTACGGCAGCGGGCGCAGGAGGATGGCGTTGACCGCGCTGAAGATCGCCGTGTTCGCCCCGATGCCGAGCGCCAACGTGAGGACAGCCACCAGGGTGAAGCCGGGGTTCTTGACGAGCATCCGCAGGGCGAAGCGCAGATCCTGGAGAAGCGCGTCCACCTGGCTAGTCCCGGACCAGGTTGACCGGCGCGTCGATATGGGCCCCGGCAAGGTCTCCGGCGAGGACCGGTCTGCCGGGCGTATCCCGGCGGACTCCGGCACCCGGTGTTCCGCTCATCCGCGCACGGGGTAAAGCGGAATCCGCGCGTGGGGTCTTCGCTCCGTCAGGCTGTTCCGGGGGCCGGTTGTCCATGATGTGAACCTTCGCCCGTCGGGCGGACGGATCAGGAGGCCGCGATGGCGGCGCTCTCTTCCACGATGCGGCCGTCGAACAGGTGGATGGTTCTCTGCGCGTGCCGCGCGTAGCGTGGGTCGTGCGTGACCATGCAGAGCGTGGCGCCGTTGCGATGCAGATCACGCAGCAGCTCCATCACCGCCTCGCCGCTCTTCGAGTCGAGGTTGCCGGTCGGCTCGTCAGCCAGCAGAATGAGCGGATTGCCGGCCACGGCGCGGGCCACCGCCACGCGCTGTTGCTGGCCGCCCGACAGCTGGCTCGGGAGATGGCGGGCCCGGTGCGCCATGCCGACCTTCTCCAGGGCGTCGCCGACGCGCTGGCGCCGCTCCGCCGCTTTCATGCCGCGGTAGGTGAGCGGCAGCTCGACGTTCTCGAACACGGTCAGGTCCCCGATCAGGTTGAAGCTCTGGAAGATGAACCCGATCTGAAGATTACGGATGCGGGCGCGATCGGCGAGTGACAGATCGGCGACCTGCTGGCTGTCCAGCCAGTACTTTCCCTCCGTGGGGGAGTCGAGCAGTCCGAGCAGGGACAGCAGGGTCGACTTACCGCACCCCGACGGACCGGCGATCGAGACGTACTCCCCCTTCTGGATCTCCATGTGGATGGTCGACAGGGCGTGCGTCTCCACCTCATCGGTGTAGAAGACCTTGGTCACTGCCTCGAGATGGATCAGCGGGCGGACGTTTGCGCTCATGAGCTCTCCACGTGTGTGTTTCAGTTCAGACGCAGGCGATCGAAAGCGTCCCAGGCCGAGGTGTCCGACAGGATCACCTGGTCGCCGGGGTTCAAACCGTCGAGGATCTCGACCCGATTCACGGAGCTGCGGCCGAGCTTGACCTGCACCCGGGCCGCGCCGCCGTCGCCATCCAGCTTGAACATCCCGACGACGCTCTGCTCCTGGCCGAAGGCCGGGCGCCCGACATAGAGGACGTCGTCCAGGCGCTCCAGCTCGATCGTTCCCTCGACGCTCAGGTCGGGCCGCGCCCCCTTCGGGAGCGTGCCGGCGAGCGCGACGTCGACGGTCACCGTGCCGTTCAGCACCGCCGGGTCGACGCGCGACACCGTCCCCTCGGCCAGGCCGTTGCGCGTGTCGATGGAGGCGCGCTGACCGATCTGGACGTCCTTGGCCTGGGTCTCGGCGATCTTCAGCTCGGCCTTCAGGCGCCCCGGCACGGTGACCTTGGCGAGCGTGCCGCCTGGTGCGAT
This sequence comes from Acidobacteriota bacterium, assembly GCA_003223145.1. Lineage (GTDB taxonomy): Bacteria > Acidobacteriota > Polarisedimenticolia > Gp22-AA2 > Gp22-AA2 > Gp22-AA3. Next base: position 3,009 of record QHXY01000306.1, on the reverse strand, counting down.
GCGCTGCCCGACCTCGACCGGAAGCTGCTGCAGCACCCCGTCGATGCCGGCGCGCACCCGCAGCTGGCGCACCTGGCTGCGCTTCAGATCGGCCTGGGCGCGCAGCTGCTCGAGACGCGCCTCCTGCGCCGCCAGCTCGGCCTGCATCGACTCCACGGCGATCTCCAGGCGCTTCTCTTCCAGCTCCTGGCGGATGGCCGACTCCTCGGCGCGCGAGGTGGACAGCTTCATCTGCAGATCGGAGATCAGACCGTGCTTCGCCAGCTCGGTGTCGGCCTCGGCCTGCAGACGGGCCTGCTTGGCGTTCGCCTGCACCGTCGCGTACGCCGCCTTCTGGTCGAGGAGCTGGCTCTGCAGCTTCACCTTGAGGTTGGCGTCGTCGGCCTCCGCCGCCTTGAGCTGCCACCCGGCGTCCATGGCGGCGCTCTCCAGCTCGGGGTTGCTCAGCTCGAGAATGACCGACTCGGTCTTCACCGCGGTTCCCGGCTTGATCAGGATCTGCTCGACCCGCCCCTCGGTCGCAGCGGGGATCCAGCGGATCTCCTCGGGCACCAGCGTGCCCAGTCCGCGCACTTGACGAACCATCGGACCCCGCTTCACCGTGTCCACCAGGACGGTGGCTCGCGACACGGACGGCGCGGCCGGCTTGAGGTGAGACAGGCCCAAGGTGATCCCCGCGAGGACGGTCACACCACCCACGCCGTACAGCGTACGGGTGAGCGTCCGTCTGCGCTTGTTGGTCTGGCGCGGCACGTCCACGGTCCGGCTCTCCTTATCTGGCTCCTGTCATCCCGCTGTTCCCCAACCTAGAGCGAGATCCATACCAGCCGGGACGCATGGCGCAACCCACGGCATCTCAACGAGATCCTCCATCAGGACCGAACAGAGGGGATGAGCTTGGTGTTCGCTCGTGGGACGGCCCCGTGCCGGATCCGGGCAGGCCCATCGGGCTCCCGTGGGGGGTTAACTCTGCCGGAAGGGCGCGGCGGAGACGACGTGCGCCGTCATCCTTGCCAGGCGGCATCGAGATGACCTCTCAGGACACCGTCCTGCCGAGCAGGTGACCCAGGGCGGGCTCCAGATCGGGGTGGAGAAAAAGGTAGCCCGAAGAGAGCAGTCTCGCCGGGTCGACGCGCTGGCTGGAGAGCAGGAGCGCGTCCGCCATCTCGCCGAACATGAGGCGCGCCGCGAAGGCGGGCAACGGCAGGATCGCGGGCCGGTGCAGGACGCGGCCGAGGGCCCGGGCGAACTCCCGGCTGGTGACGGGGTGCGGGGAGACGGTGTTGACCGGGCCGCGCAGGGTCACCGTGGCCAGCGCGTGGCCGATGGCGCCCAGCGCGTCGTCCAGGGTGATCCAGGACACGTACTGGCGGCCCGTGCCGATCGGGCCGCCGGCGCCGAGCCGGTACGGCAGGAGCATCTTGTCGAGGGCCCCGCCCGCGGTACTCAGGATCATGCCGAAACGATGCTGCACGACGCGCACGCCTCGGCGCGCGGCCGCCTCGGCGGCCTCCTCCCAGGCGCGGCAGACGCCTGCCAGGAAGTCATCCCCGGGAGGACTGTCCTCCTTCAGCAGCTCGTCGCCGCGATCGCCGTAGTAGCCGATCGCCGAGGCGCACACCAGGACCTGGGGTGGTCGCGACAGCCCCGCGATCGCCGCCGTGAGGAGCCGAGTGCTGCCGACGCGGCTGTCGCGAATGCGGTTTTTCTTCGCCTCCGTCCAGCGCCCGTGGGCGATGCTCTCGCCCGCCAGGTGGATGATCGCGCCGAACCCTTCGAGAGCGGCGGAGTCGATCGTTCCCGCTTCCGGATTCCAGGCGATCTCCCCCGGGCTTGCCGCCCGGGAGCGGACGATTCGGGCCACCTGGTGCCCGCCGGCCGTGAGATGCGGAACGAGCGCCGATCCGACCAGTCCGCTGGAGCCGCTGACGGCGACCTTCATGGACGTGCCGGAGCGAGGTCCGCGACCGCGTCGGCCAGCAGCCGGTTGAATTTCTCGGGCTTCTCGAGCATCGGGAAATGGCCGGTGCCCTGGATGATGACGGCCCCGAACTGCGGCGCGTAACGCCGGTTGATCTCCACCTGCGTGGGGTAGGTGGCCGCGTTGATGGCCCGGATCGGCTGCCGGACGCGGGCCATGGCGGCGGCGGAATCGAACGAGAAGACGGCACGCAGGACCGCCACGGCGATCTCGGGGGGCGCCCCCGATATCCGGGAGGCGATTCGCTCGACGAGATCGGGGTCGGCACCGGGCGGGAACATCCCCTTCACGAACTCACGAGTGGCTCCCGGGAAGTCCCGGCGCATCGACTCCAGGAGATCATCGATCTCCTTGCCGGGCTTCCACGTAACATCGTTCAGCGTGTCGACCGGGATGAGCGCGATGACGCGATCGGGCAGCAGTCGCGCCGCTTCGAGGATGACCTGCCCGCTCATGGAGTGACCCACGAGGACGACCCGCTCCAGATTGAGGGTCTCGATCACCGCGCGGACGTCCTGCGCAAAGGCAGGGATGGTCCACTCTCTTCGGCCCCTTCCCGACGTCCCGTGGCCTGCCAGATCGATCGTCACGACGCGATGCCGGGGGCTGAACGACCGGACCTGCTCCGACCAGTAGCTCCCGTCGCACGACCAGCCATGGACGAAAACCAGGGCGGGTGAGCCATCGCCCTCCGCGTGGTAATGAATCGGCACGCCGTCGGCCGACGGGACGTAGCCGTCCTGCACTCCGGGCCGAACAGCAGTCTGCGGCGTCATGACCGCGGGCCCGTCGGCTGGCGCGCGGCATCCGAGCGCCAGGAGCAGGGTTGCCGCGCAAGCTGACAGTCGCATGGGTGACCTCTTTGGACGAGGGAACACGCTACCACAGTCGGTTGCCGCCCGCGTCTTCGAGCCCTAGATTGCCTCTCATCGTGAAGGCCTCTGGCAAAGCGGCGGTGGAAGTCCCCGGAGGTCGGAGGCTCGCTCTGGAAGGTTCGTTCCAGTCTCTAGCTCAGGGGCTGGGCGAGA
>QHXY01000305.1 GCA_003223145.1 Acidobacteriota bacterium | reverse complement strand
CGCGCATCCATCTCGACGAGGAGCACAGCGTCGAGGTGGTGGCCCTCGGGCTGCCGATCGTCTACTTCCTGATCGTCTACTTCAAGGGAACACTGACCCTGTTCGACGCGGCCTTCCTGATGGCGATCTACTTTCTGTACCTCTGGGTGCTGAAGAAGGTGCCGCCCCGCGAGATGGAGGAGATCGAGGATCTCGAGGCGATCCCGCGCCGGATCATGCGTCTGCCGCGGCCCGGACAGGTCCTGGCGATCGCGCTGCTGTTCGCCGGCGGCGGGCTGCTGCTGTACGTCGCGGCCGCGCCGTTTCTGCACAGCATGCTGAGTCTCGCCGTCTACTTCGGAGTGCCGCAGTTTCTGTTCATCCAGTGGGTCGCGCCGTTCCTGTCGGAATTTCCCGAGAAGCTCAGCGCCATGTACTGGGCGCGCCAGAGCGGGAAGGCGTCGCTGGCCCTGATGAACATGGTGTCGGCGAACATCAACCAGTGGACGATGCTCGCCGCGATGATTCCGATCGTGTACAGTTTCAGCGTGGGGGCGCCGAGCTCCATTCCATTCGACGAGATGCAGAGACGGGAGATCCTGCTCACGGTGGCGCAGTCGATGCTGGGCATGCTCCTCCTGGCCAACATGTCGTTCCACGTCTTCGAAGCGGGCGGAATCTTCGTCCTGTGGGGCGTGCAGTTCGTCCGCCCGCACCTGCACACCGAGGTCACGATCATCTATTTTTCCTGGGTCGCTTACGAGCTGTTCATGACCCTGGTCGTCCGCAAACGGCTCGCCGCTTTGAGCGCCTTCGCCCACATCTGGCGCACGCACGGGGCGCGGGCGCGCGGCCTGCCCGCTCCGAACCGCTAGCCGCAGATCCGCCGGGAACAACGTGACACGCGGTCGATGGACGGCGTTCACACTGACGGTCGTCGCCGTGGCGGCCGCCGCCGTGGCCGGGCTTCCCCGGGCGAAGCGCTGGGGCGAAGAGGCGCTGCGCCGCTCGATCGAACGGCGCGCCTCGGCGATTCTCGGGGGACCGGTGCATGTCGGGGGCCTGCACGTCGAGATCTACCCCGCCACGGTGCATCTCGAGGCGGTCGACGCCTCCCGGCACGGCAACCGCGGCTCGGAGGCGACCGGCACGGCCGACGAGGTGTCGCTGCGCGCCGGGCTGCTCACCTTCCTGCGGGCGAACCACGGGCCGCTCACCGTGAAGGTCAAGCGTCCGCATCTCCAAGTCCAGATGGCGGCGGGCCGACCGCTGGGCACGGCCTCCGATGGATCGGCGGGCGCGGCGGCGGTCCTGGCGAGGGTGCCGGCCGGGTCGAGCCTGGAGGTGCGGGACGGCGTGGTCGAGATCGATCTCGCCGAGGGCCCGGGCGCCCGGTTCGAGGGCGTGCTGCTCGAGGCCGGGCCGCAGCCCGGCGGCGTGATCGCCGGCCATTCGGAATTCACCTCGGGCGCGTACCACGGTCCGGGCGGCGACTGGCCGGGTCTGAGCGGCGCCGCGGACTTCCAGGCGAAGGCGGGAGAGGTCCGCTTCGACCAGCTGGCGATCCACGCCGAGGGCATCGCGATCTCCGGGCGCGCCACCGTGGCGACCGGCGCGCCGCTCTCCGTCGAGGGGGCGATCGACGCGGGGATCGAGATGGACAAGCTGGCGCGATTCTTCCCCGACGGCGCCGCTCCCTCCGGCCGCTTGAAGACCTCCCTGACCGGCAGCCTGCGCGATGGCAAGCCGCAGGCGCGCGGCGATCTGGACGTCGCGGACCTCACTCTGTGGGGTCTGACCCTCGGCAGGCTGCGCAGCGATCTGCTGGTCGACGACGCCATCCACTTGAAGGGAATCCGCGCCCACTTCCTGGGCGGCGAGGCGACCGGATCGGCCGACATCGCCCTGGTCAAGGGTCGCCTCCAGGGGACCAGCGACCTCAGGCTGGACGGGATCGACGCCGCCCAGATCCTCGAGTACGCGGGCTGGGGCGGCCCGCCGCTCACCGGCACGATTCACTACAGCGGCCGGCACAGTGTGGACAGCAGCGGGCTCAAGAGCCTGCGCGGCTCCGGGGTCATCGACGCGGTCGGGCACTTCCGCTCGCCCCGCGGCGAGGAGCTTCCCCTCGAAGTCACCACCGATCTGTCGTCGGAGGGGGACACGATCCGGCTCGTCAACGGGTCACTGCGCGCCGGCTCGACGCGCGCCGGCTTCTCCGGCACGGTGACGCGCGGCGAGGGAATTCGCTTGAAGATGAGCGGCGGGACCGGGAATCTGGCGGAGATCCTCCCGCTGTTCGCGCCTCCGAAGAAGAAGCCGGCGGGTGCGGTGAGCAAGGACCAGCCGCCCGCAGGGAAGCCGAGGCCACCCGCGCCGCAGGCACGGCCGCCGGGGCATGCGGCCGGCGCCGTTCGTCCTGCCGCGAACCGGATTTCCTCCCAAGCCCAATCGGTTGTTTACGCCTCCTGGACTCCACGCGTGGCCGCGCCGGCCGCGGACCGGGTCCGCGCCCCGGCGGGGCCCGAGAGCCCCCTGGAGAAGGCCCTGCAATCGCTCGGCGGCCGCTGGGAGTGGGACGGGGACCTCCACTACGGCCGGGGCGGGCTGGAATTCACCGGCACCCTGCGGGGCTCGGACCTCACGTATGACGGGACGCCGATCGGATCCCTGCAGGGTCGCGTGGTGTACCGCGCCGAGGTCTTGACGATCGAAGAGGCGGTGCTCCGCCGCGAGCCGGACGCCGCCGTCCATCTCGACGGGCGCATCGATTTCCGCGGCGACGGAGCCGTCGGCATCAACGCCGAGGTGGCGCGCTTTCCGCTCGCTCCGATCCTCAAGGTGGTCGGGATGGCGGCGCCGGTGCGTGGACCGTTGAGCGGGCACATCGCGTTGGGCGGTCGGCCCGAAGCGCTCACCGGGCAGGCGCACGTGGACGTCTCCCCGATCGTCGTCGCGGGGGTCGAATTCGACGCGCTGCAGGGCGACCTGATCTTCACGCCCGATCTGCTCGAGATGCGCTCGGTCACGCTGGCGCAGGGCTCGGGGCGGCTCGCCGTCGAGGGGCGGATTCCATACCGGGAGGGGAGCTGGCTACCGCAGGAGGGGGGCACGCCGCCGCGGCTGAGCCTCTCCGGCAGCGGGCTCGACCTGGCGGCCTGGTCGAAGGCTGCCGGCGGCGTCCCCCTCAAGGGGACGGCTTCGATCGAGGGGTGGGTGGGCGGAACCCTGCCCGCCCCGGAGGGTTCGATCGCCGTGCGCGTGGAGGGAGTGGTGGCGCGCGGCATGCCGTTGGGCGATCTCGACGCCCGGGTGGAGCTGTCGCACGACTCGGCCATGATCGATTTGAAGATGCCGGGGCGGGGGTTGACGGCATCGGGGACGATCGGGCTTGGCGGCGGAAAGCCGGTCGACCTGCACGGGATCCTGAGCGCGACCGACCTGAGCGGCGCGGACATCCTGCACGGCTGGCCCGAGGGAGCCCATGTGTCGCTGGCAGGGGAGATCACATTGCGCGGGCCCCTGGCGTCTCCCGAGGCGCTCGAGGGCCGGGCCGCGCTGGACCATTTCCGGACCACCCTCGGTGGCGTGGTCCTGGACGCGCAGGGGCCCGTGGAGGTGACGCTCGCGGGCGGCGCGCTGAAGCTCG
>QHXY01000307.1 GCA_003223145.1 Acidobacteriota bacterium | reverse complement strand
CAGCCACGCCAGCTGCTCGGGGCCGACCTCCGGCTTGGCACGCGACACGTTGTCGAGGCCGATGAAGTGCACGCCGCGGTGGTCGAAGGAGTAGAAGGTCGGGCCGAAGACGTCTCGAAAGAGCGCTCCGCCGTCGAGCCCGGCATCATGTTCCCCGGGAATGCATCGGACTGCGCCTGTCTTCAGGCGGCCCGAGATCTCCTGGAACTTCTTCATCCGGGCCGCGTGCTCTCCCGGCTTCTCGCTGTCATGCGTCAGGTCGCCGGTCACGGCCCGAGATCTCCTGGAACTTCTTCATCCGGGCCGCGTGCTCTCCCGGCTTCTCACTGTCATGCGTCAGGTCGCCGGTCACGAGGACGAAATCGGGCCGGTGGCGCAGGCTGTTGATCATCTCCACCGCCCGCTCGTAGGCCTGCGTGCCGAGCGGGTCCGGCGGCCCGCTGAACCCGACGTGCGTGTCGCTGAGCTGGATGAAGGAGAACGGCTTGAGCCTCTCGCCGTTCCTCTTCCACAGCGTCCTCGCGACCTCGACCGCCTCCCCGTCGGCTCCGAGCAGCGGCGCCACGCTGTAGAGCGCCCCGATTCCGAGAGAAGTCCCCGCGATCTTCAGGAACGATCGTCGATCCACCCGATCCGCCATCTCCGCCTCTCTTTCCGGCGCGCGGCCCCGACCATCGGGAAACCGCCGCCGCCATCCGAGACTCGCCCAGGCCCAGGAAATTCCCGAACCGTGTGCTACTCTGGCCACGGGAATAAACGAGCTCTCAAGTGAGTCTTCATTCTGGAAGGGGCCGCGGGCGGGAATGGCACTTCGAGTCGTGGAAGAGCGCGCCGTCGCCCGTTTCGAAGAGTCGGTCCTGCCTCAACTGGGCGCGGCCTACAACCTGGCCCGCTGGCTGACGCGCAACGAGCACGACGCGGAGGACCTCGTGCAGGAGGCGCTCCTGCGAGCCTTCAAGGCGTTCCCGGGATTCCGCGGCACGGACGCCCGCGCATGGCTTCTGGCCATCGTGCGCAACGCCTGTTACACCTGGCTGCGCCGGACCCGCGCGCAGGAGGTCACCACGGTCTTCGACGAAGAGGTCCACACGCAGGACGGCGACGTCCTGAACCCCGAGAGGCTGGTCTTGCAGGAGGCGGAAAGGACACGGGTGTGTCTAGCGCGCGAAGAGCTGCTGGTGGAGTTCCGCGAGGTGCTCGTGCTGCGGGAGATCGAGGGGCTTTCCTACAAGGAGGTCGCCACGGTCGCCGACATCCCGGTCGGAACGGTCATGTCGCGATTGGCCCGGGCACGCGGCCGCTTGCAGCGTGGGCTCGCCGGCCCGCCGTCCTCGACGACGAGCTCGATCTCACGCACAGCCTGGACGTCCAGCATCATCTGGACACGTGTCCCGCCTGTGCCCGGGAACACGCCGCGCAGCGGGCGCTGCGAGGCGCACTCCGGGACGAGGCGCTTTACTTCAGGCCTCCCGAAGGGTTTACGGCACGCGCCCGCGCCGCCCTGCGCGCGACGGCTGCGACGGTCGGCGCCGCGGATCGGGCTGGGCCGGCGGTGGGCTTGCTCTGGATGCGCCGAGTCTGGTTGCCCTCGGGTGCGGCGGCCGCCCTCCTCGCCGTGGTTGCCATCACGATCTGGAGATTCGGACCAGGCGCGCCGGGGCCGTCCGCGGATGACCTCCTGGCCCAGGAGGTGATCGCCAGCCATATCCGCTCGCTCATGCCGGGCCACCTGACCGACGTGCCGTCGTCCGACCAGCATACGGTCAAGCCGTGGTTCAACGGCAGGCTCGATTTCTCCCCACCCGTGAAGGATCTGGCCGGTGAGGGCTTCCCCCTCACCGGTGGGCGGCTCGATTACCTGGGAGGCCGGCCGATCGCGGCCCTCGTCTATAAGCGCCGACAGCACATCATCAATCTCATGGTCTGGCCCGCGTCGAGCGAGGCGGATCGATCCCCGACCGCCGCGATACGCCAGGGATATCGCCTGCTTCACTTGGCCCATGGCGGGATGATCTACTGGGCCGTCTCCGACCTCAACGAAGACGAGATGAAGGAATTCGTCGGACTGGTCGTGCGGTAAACCACGATCGGCTGCGATGACGATCGCCAGGGCCACGAGATGGCGCCTGTCGCGCCAGCGCGCGCTCTCGGGAGACGGGTCGATCGGCGTGGTGCGACGCATCAGCGACGGATTGAGAGGGATGGGATGGGGCGGCCCCGCCCCGGCGGCGCGACTTTTCGAGTCCCACGAGGGATCCGACGCGCGCCGGGCGCAGGGCCGCCACCCTGCCGATGCCCCTGGTGCTGCGGTCAGCAGGGCCTTTCGATTCGAGGTCGTGCCGTCCCGGTCCGCCGGCTCAGTGGTGACTCGAGTGGGACGTGCTCAGGCTCGCGGACGCGGGTTCTTCAAGCGTGTGGACGAACGCCTCCTTGCCCGCCTCAGTCGCCCGGTGGTACGCAGCCTGGAGGGCGGGCGGCACCCGCGCCGCCTTCTCGGCCAGGTCCCCGGTGAGGTGCTTCAGCTTGCGGCGGGTGTCGCCGCCGGACTGTGGAGCGGTCAGAAAAGCCACAGCGGCTCCGGTCGCGGCGCCGGCCAGGAAGGACAGAACGATTCCACCTGTGTGGTTGCGAACGGTTTCACTCATGACTCAACGACACCTCCTCTCTTTGCATCGTTCCGCGTCGGGACGGCGATGAGCATCGGATCCGTGGCCGCATCGGTCATCGGGGGCTGATCGCATCGCATGCCCCAGTCGCCGCGGAACATTCAACGTGTTCGAAAAACAAGCTACCACGGATCGTGGGACCTGACCACGTTGGGCTGGTGGGGAATGGGACGTCTTCGTCGGCTTTCTTCATTAACCCGATTCGGGGCATGGACACCGGGGCCCCCACTTGCGTAAGCTGTCCAGCAAGTTTTCGGCAGGGACAGGGTGAGACCGGGACCCTTTCGCTCGACTGCCGCTGTCACCACATCGTCCACGGGAGGATCGCCATGGCCACCGTGTTTGCTCGTCGCACGCTCCAGCTGCTCTTGCTTCTCGCCGCGGTCTGCACGGCGAGCCCTGCTCGGGCCGTTGCGCCCGCTCCGTCCGGCGCGGCCCCGGTGTGGACGCTCAAGCTGAAGGGGAACATCCGCTGGCAGCAGGTCACGCCGGCGGGCGCGCTCCTGGTCTCGACCGACGCCGGGCTCGCCGCCGTCGATATCGAGCGCGGCCAGGTGGCGTGGGAGAAGCCCGAACTCGGCGGCTTGTCGGCCGACAGCGTGAAAATGATCGATGGGTCGCTCCTCATGGAAGCGGAGCGTCCGGGCCTGCTGCTCGTCTTTGATCCGGTGACCGGCGCGGTCGTCTTCGACTCCCGGCGCCTCGACCTGGCGCAAGTCGTCACCCGTCGTGTGTTGCCGCAGAGCGGCAGCCTGCTCGTCCACGGGCGGCGCGCGGCGGGACCGCCGGTCGTGGCGCTGTACGATCTCTCGAGCGGCACGCAACGCTGGGCGAGCGAGTCGCTGTTCCAGCAGAGCCAGCCCAAGAAGACCGGGTTGGCGGGACTGATGCAGGGTCTGGTGCGCTCCGCGTCCGAGGCCACCGCGCTGGAGGTCATGCAGGCGGGGCCGGGCGTCATCGTCGTGCACACGTTGACGGGCCTGCGGGCGCTCGACGCCCGCACCGGCGCCGTGCGCTGGTCCGCCGTGCTGCCCACCGCCCGCGCCGGCAACCCGGCGCGACACGTGCGGCTCTACCCC
>QHXY01000304.1 GCA_003223145.1 Acidobacteriota bacterium | reverse complement strand
TGAACAGGCCGGACGTGACCTTGACGGTGGCGATCCCGAGCCGTGTGGTCGCCCCACCGATGGTCGCGGTCGGTGGAGCGTAGATTTCGATCCGTGTGATCCGGGCCCGCGGGTCCACTTTTGGAAAGTTCGGGAACAGGGCCGCGTTGATCGTCGCCAGGTGAGCGGCGCTCACCACCAGATCGGGCCCGGCGTTGGGGAACGCGCCATCGAAACCGGTCTCGACCCCGATGTAGGTGTTCGCCAGGTCCGAGCGATACGGCCGATCGAGGATCGGGCTCGTCGTGCACACCGCATCCTTGTAAAGGGGGCGCGTGCAGTCGCCCGCCACCGCCTGCACGCGCGCCGTCCCGGGGTTGCCGTCGTGGTCGAACACCCTGAGCGTCCGGTCGACCTGCGCGCTGGTGGGGACCAAGTAGCCGGTGGAGGACGGATCATTGAACCAGTTGATGGCCAGCCGCGCCCCGGCCTCTGCGACGTACATCGCCGTCGCCGAGTTCCGCTCGTTCTCCGCGATCGTGCTTTCGGTCTGGGCCATCATCAGGTAGGACAGCCCGAGCAGGGCCAGGATCACGCTCACCAGTGTGGCGATGATCAGGGCCGATCCCTGCTCATCTTCCCTGCCCAGGTCTTGTTTCGGCGTCATGCTCGATGTCTCCTTGATCATGGCCGCTCCTAGGGGCACGACCCGGTGGTCGAAGTGGAGATGAGCAGGCTCGCGTCGACGCAGAATGTGCACGTCCCGGTAATCCCGCTCGTGTCGACGAATTCGTAGGTCAGCGTGAACGACTGCGCCGCCACCGACGCGTTCCAGACGAACTGGCACCCCGCGCTCGCTGAGGCGCTGATCGAAGGAGGCGACCCGAACAGCTGAGTACAGGCGGTCGGGTTGGTCCCTCCCGGCAGACAGAAGGTCGTGAGCAGCGGCGAGGTCGGCAGATCGACCTCGTTCAGGGTGGAGGCACCGCCGGTCCACCCGGTCGTGATCCGGTCGATGGTCAGGGCCTTGGAATAGCTGTTGGTCAGAGTCAGGTTGAGCTTGTTGTTCTTCGGGTTGCCCGACGACGGCGACAGCGCCGCGCCGGCCGCCGTCAGCTTGCACGGCAGGTTGTTGGTCCGGGTGTAGGTGGTCGTGGTGCTCGAGATGCACCCTTTGTCGTTCTCCACCTCCCAGTAGATCGTGTAGACGCCCGTGTCGTTGACCTGCGCCGGCCAGGTGACCGTGCTCGGCGAGCCGTTGACCGGCGGATAGAAGCTGTAGTCCGCCGGGCCGAAGCCGTCCGAGTTCCGGGTGATATGGGTGTGACCCTGGTAGCTGAGATCACTGCCACCCACGACCGACATCGACAGCACGACGTCGCCGCCGCCGGATCCGGAGATGGGGCTGACGGTGAGCGTGCCGCTGAACGCGCAGGTCGCCTGGGCCCCGTTCGATTTGACGCTCTCGTGCGGGCAGTAGTCGACCGCGGTCAGCTGATAGTAAGCCGCCTGGGTCCTGAGGTTGTTCTTGATGCCGAGAATGTTGTCGTCGTACGTCAGCGGCGTGCCGCTCGGTATGGCGTCCGCGTCGTAGGCGTAGGTCAGCGAGGGATCCGACGGGCTGAGACTCGGCAGACCCAGGGCCCTGTAGACCTTGTACTTGTCGATGGCGATCGTCTGCGGAGGCGTGGCCGTGTTCGTCGTGACCGGCAGCCATTGAAGACGGATGGTGTTCTGAGTGTTGCGGACGGCGCTCAGACCCGTCGGAGCCGCCGGGCTGTAAAGGGTGTTGGCCCGGCCGGTGGCCACGACGCTCTGGGTTCCCTCCGTGCCACACTGGTCCGCGGCCGAGACTTTGTAGAAGTAGTCCTTGCAGGCCGCCACCGCATCGGTCGTGGTCAGGACTCCCACCGGAACGTCGGTCGGGGTCTTGACCACCACGGGTGAAGGGAAGGACGAGTCGATGTCCCGGTAGACCTTGTACCCCGCCAGGTCGCGCAGAATGGTGGCGCCACCGATCGAGTTCGGGTCGCCGGTGAGCGAGCTGGCGAGCGTGTTGACTTTCAGCTCGTTCCAGCTCAGCTGGATCTTGCCATCCAGTGTCGTCGGCATCCCGGTCGTGGAGCCGTAATAGCTCGCCGTGAGGTTCTGTGGCGTGTCGGGCGTTGTCGTGTTGGTCACCACCGCGCACGGCTGCCCCGAGGAGGGCGCCCAGGGACTCTGGTTGCCCGCCAGGTCACGCGCCTGCACCTGGAAGCAGTAGTTCGAGCTCATCGCCAGCCCCGACACGAATCCGTGGCCCAGGTAATCGAGGACTCCGTAATCCAGGTGCGGATAAGTGAAGCTGCGGGTCGAGAAGCTGTTCGGCGACCCGTTCGGGTAGTACTTCACGACGTACGACGTCACGCCCGAGGTCGGCGCCGGCTGGTCCCACTTCACCAGGATCCCCTGGCAGTGCCCCGCCACGACCGACACGTTGGTCGGGGTGGGCGGGGCCGTGATGTCGATGTCCTTGACGCCGGTCTTTCCGAGGTTCTCCGGGTTGACGTCGGACAGCAGGTCGTGACGGCGATGCGGCGCACCCGGTCGCGCGTCGTCGTGGCGGCGTCGGAGCCGCCGATGTCGTCGGCCGCGTTGGCCGGCGTGTTCGGGTTCAGGAGATTGCCGCCGTCGTCGTAGTACAGGAAGGTCATGGTGCGCAGGTTGTCGGCCACCGGCTCGTAGACGAAGTTGGTCGCCGCCTGCGGCGAGGCCGGAAATGCCCCGTTGATGTCGGCCAACGTCACGCGGTACAAGGTGTAGGGCGGGTCGTTCTGGACCAGGGCGACGTTCGGGATGGTGACCGTCTTCAGGCTCTTGGCGCGCGGCCTGTCCGGGTCGAGGCGCAACGTCAGGGTGTCCGGCCCGACCGGCCCCGGCTTGGCCAGGACGTAGGTGACGATCTCGTCGTTGCCGGTCGAGACGACGTTGTACTGGATGCCGGCCAGGGCGGCCTCGGGCGTCGTGTTCGCCGCCGGATCCTCGAAGTCGAAGTCGCCGCGGATGGTGATGGCGGTGTCCCACGCCCCCTCCACCTGCTCGTCGACGCGGCTGGCGTCGCCGTCCGGGTTGGTGTTGAAGCC
>QHXY01000303.1 GCA_003223145.1 Acidobacteriota bacterium | reverse complement strand
CGAACCACGAGAGCTCGCGCTTCATAGGGAGCGATTCTATCATCCGCGGCCGGCATCGAGAGAGGAGCGGCCGCGCTGCGCCGGCCGCTCCGTCGCTTGACGGCAGAAGCCGCGGGATGTTACGCTCCCGCCCCTTCCATCAAGAAGCACCCTGGAGGCGACGCATGGTCACAGCCGGCCAATTGAAGACGAAGATCGACACGCTCAGGAAGAAGCTCGAGGAGAAAGGCCCGTCCCTGAGCGCCGCCACGCGGCGCCTGAAGACGAAGAGGCTCAAGAGACTGCAGCGCGCGCGCCGCGTCGCGCTGGCGATGGACAAGAAGCGGGCGGACGAGAAGAAGGGCGGCAAGACCGCGGCGTCCCCGCCCGCCGCCGAAGAGAAGCCCGTGGCCGCGGGCTCCGGAGCGGCGCCACAGGAGGCAGGAGCATGAACGCTGCGCGCAGGATGAGCATCGTGGTCGCGGTCGCGCTCGTCGGGGCGGTCCTCGCCGGGTGCGGCTCGAGCGTCGACGAGATGATCATGAACCCGGGAACCAAGGACGAGATCATCGCCAAGCTCGTCGCCGACGACGTGGCCAAGCGGGACATCATGACCCGGCTGGCGTCCAACAACGACACGAAGAAGGAGATGGCCGAGACGCTCCTCGGCGACGTGTCGATCAAGGCGATGGCCCTGGACAAGCTGACGTCCGACGCGACTCAGCGGACGGAGATCATCAAGAAGCTCCTGGCGGACCCGGCCTCCCGTGGCGAGGTGATCGCCGCGCTCACCGGCGACGAGAACTCGCGCAAGGAGCTGCAGGAGATCTTGAAGAAACCGCTCCCCAAGAAAGACGCGACCAAGAAGTAGCTAGAGCGCGTTGACCTGGACGGTGTTCGAGATCACGCGGTGACCGCCCTGGTCCACCATGCTGAGGCGGACGCGATACGTGCCGGGGCGGTCAAAGCGCATTTCGTGCTGGTAGTCGTACCCGTCCGGCGTGCGGACGAGCGTGCCGGTGGCGCAGGACGGCTCGGCGGCTGCGGGGTCGGGCTCGTGCCGCGCCGGCTGCATGCGTTCGTCCTGGCCGCTTCGTGAGTCCGCCAGATCGGCCTGCGCCGCCACCTCGCGGCACAGCTCGAGACGACTCGGCTCGGTGGCGCTGCGGACTTTCCCGTACAGCGCGACGGTGAACGGCACGAAGCCGACCACGCGGTCGGCGGCGATCCAGAGCGCCGGCACGCCGTCCTTCGGCCCCTTCGACCAGCCCTTCGACCAGGCCGGAACGCCGCTCAAGAATGTCACGGCAGTCACCCCAGCCGCTAGCCCAAGCCTCGACCACAGATTTCCTAGAGTTGACGGGCCATCCGCCGCCAATTGCTTATATGTAACTTGCGAGTTATTGCATATGAACAACGCCACAATCTATCGCCACCGTATTGTGAGTCAATGTTAATTTTCGTAATCTTGACTGCGGTTTACGCTAAACCTATATTCGCAAAGCGGTAAGAGGAACGGCGCTGAAAAACACCTGCGCGACGGGGTCACTTGCGCACGAGCAGCGGGTCGGAACGGCTCTCCGATGAGATCCTCCGGCGGGTCTGCCGCGAGGTCGGCGACCTTCTTCCGTCTGACCGGATTTGCCTCGCCCTCCCATCCTCCGATGCGGCCGAGATCACTCTTGTAACCGTCCATCCCCCAAGGGAACGATGCTCGCCGCGCACGCTGCCCCGGAGGGGCTCCCGGGCGGCGCAGGTGCTGCGCCGATGCGCGGTCTCGATTACCTCGAACCTGCGCGATCGCGCGCGCTACGTGGAGGAACGGATCCTGCGCGAATACGGCATGGCCGAGGCGGCCTTCCTGCCGCTCGTCTGCGGGAACCGGCCGGCCGGTGTGCTGATCCTCGGCTCGAGCGAGCCCGGTCGTCCGGAGAAGAAGGCCTCCGGGATCCCCCAAGAGGCGCTCGGGCGCGTTGCCCGGGCGATCGGCTCGAGCGGCGACGCCGCCGGGCGGGGAGCGGCCGGAGGCGGCGGGGGCGGCGACGGCGCCTCGGAGGCCCTGCAGCGCGCGCTCCGCCGGATGGCGGCGTTCGTCGCCGTGGCCAACCGCATCGTCCAGGAGGACGACCTCGACTCAGTCTGCCGGATGTTTCTCGATACGGTGCACGAGAACTCCGGATTCAGCCGCGCCGTGCTGACGCTGATTGACCAGGAGGGGCGCGATCTGCAGTTCTATTTCACCGGCTTCAGCGACGCGGAAATCGACTACTTCCACGGTCACAAGCCGGAGGCCGTGCAGCGCACGGCGATGTTCCGGGACGCCCACAGGGTCGGCGGGTCGTATGTCGTGCCCGCCGGCGACTGCAACGACGGCGGCCTGCGTCCCGGGACGGCGCAGGACCTCCTGTTCATCCCGCTGTACGGGTCCGGCGCGAGCCTGGTCGGGACCGTGATGCTGGCCGGGCCCGAGACCGCCGAGCCGCCGACCGCCGAGTCGCTGTCGCCGCTGGAGATGTTCGCCGGTCAGATGGCGCATGCCCTCCAGAAGAAACGGCTCGACCGCGAGATCAAGAGCATGCAGGAGCGTCTGCTGTCGGTGCAGGCGCAGCTCCTGCAGGCGGAGAGGATGTCGGCGATCGGTCTTCTGATCTCGGGCGTGGCGCACGAGCTGAACAACCCGCTGTCCGGGGTCATGGGGTTCGCCCAGCTCCTGCTGGCAAGCGAGCTCAACCCGAAGGTGCGCAAGCATCTCGAGCGCATCCACAGCGAGGCGGTGCGCTCGCAGAGAATCGTGCAAAACTTGCTATCGTTCGCGCGCCGCCACCAGCCGGAGAAGACCCATGAGAGCCTGAACGTCGTGATCGATGGCGTCCTGGAGCTGCGCTCCTACCAGCTCAAGGTGGACAATATCGAGGTGGTGCGCCGCTACGACGCGCACCTGCCGCGCACCATGCTCGATTTCCACCAGCTGCAGCAGGTCATCCTGAACGTCGTCAACAACGCCCACCAGGCGATGATGGAGGTGAGCGGGCGTCCGCGCCGCCTGGTGATCGACACACGGCAGACCGGCGGGATGCTGCGTGGCAGCTTCACGGACACCGGGACGGGGATCGCCCAGGATCGACTCGAGTCGATCTTCGACCCGTTCTTCACGACCAAGAAGGGCAGCAAGGGAACGGGTCTCGGTCTCAGTGTCTCCCGCTCGATCATCGACGATCACCAGGGGAGCATGAGCGCCGAGAGCATCCTGGGCGAAGGGACGACCATCCACGTCGATCTGCCGCTCATCGAGGAGCAGCGCCCGGCGAAGGACCCCGGCAAGGAGACGAAGCCGGCCGACACGCCGCCGAAACCTCTCCGGCTGCTGGTCGTGGACGACGAGTCGATCCTCGTCGAGCTGCTGACCGAGTTCCTGAGAATGTCGGGGCACACCGTGGACGATGCGCGCAACGGGCAGGCGGCGCTGGCGCTGGCCACGGCCAACGAGTACGACGTCATTCTGACCGATCTCAAGATGCCCGGGCTCGACGGGCAGACGCTGTACGAGCGCGTGCGCAAGCTGAAGCCGCACATGGCGCACCGCTTCATCTTCTCGACCGGCGACCTCGCCAATCCCAAGACCCAGACGTTCTTCCAGACCGCGGGCTGCCCGTACCTGAGCAAGCCGTTCCGGCTCGAGGCGGTGCTCAAGCTGCTCGACCAGGTCATGGGCGGCACGCGCGCCGCCTGAAGCCTCGCGGGGCGCCAACCCGGATCCTCAGCCCCTGCTGGGATTGACAGAGGTCGGCTGCCACCGTACCTTTGTGGCTCCGTGACTACGACCACTCATTCCTTCGTCATGCGTGCGCTGTTGATCGCCGCGATCGGCACGAGCTCGACGGCGATCTGGGCGCAGGAGGGTGCGGACCGGACGCCGCCTGCGGGGCCCGCGAAGGAACCGGGGGTGGAAGAGCTGGTGAAGCGGGGTAATCAGGCGCGGCGGGAGGGGCAGGTGCATGATGCCATCGCCTCCTACAGCAAGGCGCGTGATCTGGCGCCGCACACTTACGAGATCCGGATTCTGCTGGCGGACACGCTGCGGCGCACCGGGGAGCCCGCGCGCGCACTGCCGGAGTACGAGACAGCGCTGTCGATCGATCCGGCGCGTCACGAGGCGTACGCGGGGAAGGCGCTCATCCTGAGGGGCGCGTACGACTACGAGGGCGCGTGCGCGGTCCTGCAGACGGGTCTCGCCAGAGTCGCCCCGCCCTCCAGACCGGACCTCCTGCTCGTCCTGGCCGAGACGCGGCGCCGCCAGAAGCGTCTGGACGAAGCGAGGAGCCTGTTCCGCGACCTCCTCGAATCGCGGCCCCAGGACCCGCAGGCGCACGGCGGGCTGGCGCGGGTCGCGGAGGATCGCGGCGATCTGGCGGGCGCTCTGCGCGAGTGGGACCGTTACCTCGAGGCAAGACCCGACGACGAGCCGGTCGCGCTACGCCGGCAGGAGCTGCGCGAGCTGAAGGCGTCGATCGAGGCGCTGCGCCAGACCGCGGAGCGCGCAGCCACGGGGCCGGTGCTCGACGAGCTCGCCCGGCTGCAGAGCGTCGCGGGGGACGCACCGGGGGCGGCGGATTCGTTCCGCCGGGCGCTGCGCATCGCTCCGGAGGACCCGCAGGCCCGGCGGGGATTCGCCCAGGCACTCGTGGACGCGGGATCGGAAGGGGCGGCGCGGGAGCTCAAGCGGCTCCTAAAGACGTCGCCGGGGGACGCGGTGGCCCTGTACAACGTAGCCGCCCTGGCGATCGCCGCCGGCAAGACGGACGAGGAGGAGAGCGCCTGGCAGGCGCTGCTGACGGCGCACCCCGACGACCTGCTCGCCCTGCGCGGCTATCTCGCCTGTCTCGAGCGGCAGGGACCGGAGGCGCTGCGGCGCGCCGCCGGAACGCGGCCGCCGGGCGGATTCGAGTCGGCGCCGTCCGCCCTGCTGCGCCGGCAGGCGCTTCTGCTGGCGGCATCCGGGAGTCGGCCCGAGGCGGCCGAGGCGCTGTACTGGCTGCTGCAACGCGATCCAACCGACCCGTGGAGCCTCGAGATCACGAACGAGATACTGCATCTCGATCCGCTTCTCCTGAAGACCCTGGGGGACAGGCTTGAGACCGATTTGCGGGCGGGGGCGTCGGTGGCGGGCGGAGCGCGGATCCTGCGGCGCGTCCTGCTGGCCCGGCTCATCTGGTGGTCGGGGCGCGACCAGGAGGCGCTGATCGTCCTCCGGCAGGCG